>CAIYNX010000201.1 GCA_903927645.1 uncultured Mucilaginibacter sp. | reverse complement strand
TTTCAGAATTGTTACAGCATGAATTTGATCATTTAAATGGTATTCTATGCACCATGCGCGCAATTGATGATAAAGCGTATAAGTGGAAATAATATTTTCATAAAAGCAGCCTGCTGTATATTTTATTTTAAAATTAAAACGTATTTGCTTATATTAGTAATATTACAATTGAGCATGAAGAATTCAACTTACTTTATTCTAATTTTCTATGCAATTTTTTTGGCATCTTGTTCGCCAAAGGGGCCTTATGCGGTAACAGATAAGGTTTATAAAGAAAAACTTAAGAGTTTTGTTGAGCTTATAAAAAGGCAAATACCAGATACTTTGAAAGATACTATCGGACAACCAATACCTTCCGGTTGGGTTGGAACCGTAAACTTTGGCATTCGTAAACCTAATTATGTTATTATCCACTACACTGCGCAAGATTCTGTCCAGGAAACACTGCACACTTTTACCATAGCGAAGACCCAAGTAAGCGCTCATTATGTTATTGCCAAAAATGGCACTGTATACCACATGGTGAATGATTATTTACGTGCAAATCAGGCGGGTGTTGGTAAATGGGGAAGTGTAACTGATATGAACAGTTGCTCATTGGGTATTGAAATTGATAACAATGGTAAAGACCCTTTTACCGATGCACAAATTAATAGTTTGTTATTGCTTCTGGCTGATTTAAAGAAAAATTACAATATACCTCAGGCAAATTTTATTGGTCACCAAGATTATGCTCCAAAGCGTAAACCTGACCCCGGACCGTTATTTCCTTGGAAAGTATTGGCAACACATGGCTTTGGCTATTGGAGTGATGATATTTTAGAACTGGCTCCTGATGATTTTGATTATAACGTTGCGCTACGCCTTATTGGATACGATACTTCAGATTTAAAAGCAGCAATAGTTGCCTTTAAGAGGCATTTTGTTCAAGCAGATATCACGCCGCAGCTTACCCAGCTCGATTTAAATGTATTATATAATGTTTACAAAAAATATTAAGTAGTTATTTCTTAACCCAACCATCCTTTAAAGTTACGGTTCTGTTAAATATAACATTATCAGCGGTTGAATGCTTATCAATCGTAAAATACCCTTTACGAATAAACTGGTAACCTTTTCCTGTTATAGCATTTGCCAAATCGGGTTCTGTATAAACTTTTGGTAAAATATGCAGGCTATCCGGGTTTAAATAATCTTTAAAATCACCTTCTTCGTTTGATGGATCTTCAACCTTAAACAACCTATCATATAACCTAACCTCAGCAGTTTGTGCATGAGCTACACTCACCCAATGTATGGTTCCCTTTACGTTTATGCCGCTGGTATCACTGCCAGACTTACTTTCAGGAATATAGCTGCATTGAATTTCAACTATATTACCTGCTGAATCCTTGGTAAAGCTATCACATTTTACTATGTAAGCACTTTTTAACCTAACCATCAAACCCACACCAAGTCTAAAGAACTTTTTAGGAGGTTCTTCCATAAAATCCTCACGCTCAATCCATAGTTGGTTGCTAAAAGGAAGCTCACGGCCTCCATCACCACCTTCTGCTTCAGGATTATTTTCGCTAAATAAATTTTCAGTTTGGTTTTTCGGATAGTTGGTAATCACCATTTTAATTGGGTCCAACACTGCCATTCTTCGCCAAGCAGTTTTATTTAAGTCTTCGCGTATGCAAAACTCCAGTAAACTTACATCAATCATGTTTTCTCGTTTGGCTACGCCAATTCGATCACAAAAATCACGAATAGCAACAGGGGTATAGCCACGTCTGCGCAAACCGCTAATTGTAGGCATTCGCGGGTCGTCCCAGTCTTCCACATGTTTTTCCTCAACCAATTGAAGCAACTTGCGCTTGCTCATTACGGTGTAGTTAAGGTTTAGCCTTGCAAACTCATATTGTTTTGATGGAAAAATATCAAGCTGCTCAATAAACCAATTATATAAGTCGCGGTGTGGAATAAATTCTAAAGTACAAATGGAATGCGTAATTTTTTCAATAGCGTCTGATTGACCATGGGCAAAATCATACATAGGATAAATGCACCATTTATCACCTGTACGATGGTGATGTGTGTGCTTAATGCGGTACATTAAAGGGTCGCGGAGGTGCATATTTGGAGCAGCAAGGTCAACCTTTGCTCTTAAAACTTTTTCACCATCCTGATATTTTCCTTCTTTCATTTCGGCAAAAAGTTTCAGATTTTCATCGATACTTCTACTACGGTATATATTTGCCTTACCAGGTTCGGTAGGAGTGCCTTTTTGCGTGGCTATTTCTTCGGCAGTGCTATCATCAACATAGGCAAGACCTTTTTTTATCAGCTCAACAGCAAAATTATACAACTGTTCAAAATAGTCAGACGCGTAGAGTTCATTTGCCCATTCAAACCCAAGCCAGCTTACATCAGCTTTAATGCTATCAACATATTCAGTTTCCTCCTTGCTAGGATTTGTATCATCAAAACGAAGGTTGGTTTTTCCACCATATTTTAATGCCAAACCAAAGTTTAAACAAATAGATTTTGCATGGCCAATGTGCAAATATCCGTTCGGCTCAGGTGGAAAACGGGTAAGTATCCTGCCCCCATGTTTACCAGAAGCTAAATCTTCCTCAACAATTTCCTCAATAAAGTTTAATGATCTTTCTTCGCCCATGGTGTTTTTAAACAAGTTGCAAAAGTAAGAAATTCAACTTAGTTTGACCAATGAATATTGGCATGGATTCAGTTCTTTTTCCCTATAAAATGGTACAAATAATTGAAAATTGATTGAACCTCTTTCTTAATTTCACTTTTTAGGAAAGATTTATTTTGCGAATATTGCACAAGTAAACCACAACGTTTTAAAAAATTTAAGAAAATTAATCTACAATTGGATTGTTTTTTTAGATATTTTGGGTCAATTTGCTAAATATTCTTTACTATTTTTACGCTCCTTCAAGTAAACATTATTATATGAACAATCACTTTAACCGCCCTATAAGGGTTTTGGTTGCAAAAGTAGGTTTAGATGGGCATGATCGTGGGGCGCGTATTATTGCTACAACCTTAAGGGATGCAGGAATGGAAGTGATTTATACCGGCTTACGCCAAACTCCCGAAATGGTGGTAAATACCGCTTTGCAGGAAGATGTGGATGCAATTGGCGTTTCTATATTAAGTGGTGCTCATATGACCGTTTTTCCGAAAATAATAAATTTAATGAAAGAAAAAGGGATTGAAGATGTTCTGATAACAGGCGGTGGCATTATACCCCAAGATGATAGAAAAGCTTTAAATGCAATTGGCGTTGGCGAACTTTTTCCACCGGGTACCAAAACAGCCGATATTGTAACTTATATTACAGAGTGGGTGCACAAACATCGAAATTTTTAATTACCTTAGATTATGATATTTAAAAACCTGCTAATTGAGCAAAAGGGTAGCCTTCAATATATCATCATCAACCGCGAAAGCAAGCTAAACGCCTTAAATAATGAAACCATTCATGAATTATTATTCGCCCTCGAATCGGCTTTTGGTAATCCTGAAGTTCGGGGCTTAATTATTACCGGGGCAGGTAAAAAAGCTTTTGTTGCAGGTGCTGATATTGCCGAATTTAATGGAATTAATGCTGATGAAGCTGCTGCAATTGCTAAAATTGGCCACAAAGTTTTTGATAAGATTGAAAATGGTAGTAAGCCCGTAATAGCTGCAATAAATGGTTTCGCACTAGGCGGAGGACTCGAATTGGCTTTGGCATGTCATATCCGCATAGCTACACAAGCGGCAAGGTTAGGTTTACCCGAGGTTAGTTTAGGGCTTATTCCAGGTTATGGAGGCACCCAAAGGCTTACCAAATTGGTTGGAAAAGGAAAGGCTCTTGAAATAATATTAACAGCCGATTTAATTACAGCCGAGGACGCATTCCAATTTGGTTTGGTAAATAAGGTAGTAGCTCCTGACGATTTATTAATGTATGCTGAAGAATTATTGAATAAAATATTAACGCGCTCTCCAAAGGCCATTGAATTTGCTATTAACGCAATAAACGCTGCTGAAAATCAAGTAGATGGTTTTCAAAATGAAATTAAACTTTTTGCCAGTTGCTTTGCTACCAATGATGCTAAAGAGGGCATTACAGCATTTTTGGAAAAAAGAAAACCTGATTTTAAAGGAAATTAAACTTTAATTAAAAATCATAGTCTTTATATTGAATTATTAAAGTTAGGATTTACTGCAATAAACGTTATTGTAAAAACTTTATAACATTTAAAATTAAAATTGTTATATCAAAGATATATTCACACGTTTGTAATTGTTTTAATGGTTTAGATTGTTTAAACAAAAGTAAAATTTTTGTTGCATATGAATAAGATACTCATCATTGATGATGAAGTTAATGTTGCGCTATTGCTGTCGAAATTCTTAATCAGAAATGGTTTTGATGTAACCACAGCCTCTTCTGGTAACATGGGAATGGAATGCCTTAAAAATGGGCATTTTGATTTGGTTTTATGTGATTTCAGATTAGAAGATACCGACGGACGCCAAATGCTTAAAAGTATTAAAAAGCAATACCCACAAACCGGTGTAATTATTATTACAGGGTATTCTGATATAAAAATGGCGGTTGAATTGATAAAACTGGGTGCTTATGATTATATCTCTAAGCCATTATATCCTGATGAAATTTTAAATACCATTTCAAAGGCTATTGAAACGCATTATGCCTTGGTTGAAGAGAAGGCAAAGAGCAACTATCAGGATAAGAAAGAAAGTAAAATCCAAATTATACATCCTGAATTTGTAGTTGGTACTAGTAAAGCTTCTACCGAATTGGTACACCAAATTGAATTAGTTGCGCCTACTAAATACAGTGTAATTATTAGCGGAGAGAGTGGTACAGGCAAAGAATCGGTAGCCAAAAGTATACACTTAAAAAGTAAGCGGCATAACCAACCTTTTGTTGCCATGGACTGTGGTTCATTAACAAAGGAACTTGCTGCAAGTGAGTTTTTTGGTCACGAAAAAGGGTCATTTACCGGAGCATTATATACCAAAATCGGGCATTTTGAAATGGCCAACGGAGGTACCTTGTTTTTAGATGAAGTTGGTAATCTTTCGTACGAAATTCAGGCAGCTTTGTTACGTACTGTACAAGAAAGAAAGGTGAAACGTATTGGTAGCACAAAAGAAATTGATTTAGATGTACGGATTATTATAGCAACCAACGAAAACTTAAGCGAAGCTATTCAAAAAGGTAAGTTTAGGGAGGATTTATACCATCGCTTTAATGAATTTAGCGTATACGTACCACCCCTAAGAGAAAGAGAATGCGATATTATGTTACTAGCTGATCATTTTCTTAAAATCGCTAACCGCGAATTGGGCCGGAATGTAACAGAATTTTCGGAGGATGTGGTTGATTGTTTTATGAATTATAAATGGCCGGGTAACATTAGGGAATTAAAGAATGTAGTGCGCAGGGCAACCCTTCTATCTGAAGGTAAAGAAATAACTATGAAAACCTTGCCGCTCGAATTGTTGAATTTTAAAGCCACAAAAGCTGAATTTACTACTACGCTTGAACAGTTTGATACCACTAAAGACAATAAAAGTAACCTAAAATTTGCTGCACAGGAGGCCGAATACGAAACTATAATAAAAGTACTAAAAGAGGTAAACTTTAATAAAACAAGAGCCGCCGAAGTATTGAACATTGATCGTAAAACGCTTTATAATAAAATGAAGGCTATAAATGTTAAGTAATATGAATGCAACTGATAAATCATTAGCTAGCGCAAAAGCTTTAAAAGGGAATAAGCAACTTACCTTGCGTCACGATGTTTCCAATCAGTTATCAAACATATACCTCTCGGTTGATCAGCTACGTTTTGAACTCCCCGAAAACATGGACGATTGTCGCTTTTATCTGGATGTAATTTTTCAAAGCGCCAATAACATCAATGCCTTGTTGAAAGATTTGAAAAAATAAATTTCAATATCTTTCGCATTAATTTGTAATTATCTTATTTAACAGCCTCAATCTTCGATTTATAAAATATAGTTTTGATAATAGTTTTAAAATCAAATTTTGGGGTTTTGATAACCATGACTTCCCAATCATAAAAAATGATAATTAGCTAGCCATACCAAATTCCGCTTCAATAAACTATCTTTGTGCATGATAAAATCCATGACAGGTTATGGAATTGGTAGCTTTGATGCAGCAAATGCCAAATACACCGTCGAAATAAAGTCGTTAAACAGCAAATTTTTGGAACTTAACTTACGCCTTCCAAAAATATTTGCAGACAAAGAATTTCAGCTTCGTACTGATATCAACAAGCAAGTTGAGCGGGGTAAAGTAAACCTCTCCATTAACATAGAAAAAGCACAAACTACCGTTAATGCGGCAGGTATTGATAAAGAATTGCTTAAACACTACTATGCTCAATTAAAAGCCATAAGTACCGACTTAAATGAACCTGCAGATAATTTATTGCAATTAGCTTTAGGTTTGCCTGAGGTAGTGAAGTTTGAAGAGGAAACAATATCAGAAGATGAATGGAAAGGGGTTGAAAAGGCCTTTCAGCAAGCACTTGTAGCCTTTCAACAGTTCAGAACTGATGAAGGTAAAGTATTGGAACAAGATATAAAATATCGTATAGGCATCATACTAAAAAATCTGGAATTGGTTGAATTAGAGGACCCAAAGCGAGTGCCTTTGATAAAAGAAAGACTCAATCAGTTTTTAACTGAGGCGGTTGCAAGGGAAGCCATTGACCAAAATCGTTTTGAGCAGGAACTCATTTATTATATTGATAAGTTGGATATTACAGAAGAAAAAATCCGCTTGAAAACTCATTGCGAATATTTTATTGAAACACTTAAAAATGATGATGCCAACGGTAAAAAGTTAGGTTTTATTTCGCAAGAAATAGGGCGTGAAATAAATACATTAGGCTCAAAAGCCAATGATGCCAACATCCAAAAATTGGTAGTTGGCATGAAAGAAGAACTTGAAAAAATTAAAGAACAATTGTTAAATGTTTTGTAATAGAATTATGAATCATTGATTGGTTTAGTTTTTTAATGGTTTAATAAGCAATTTTACTAAAAACTAACTACTAACCATTTACTACTAACTTTTTACCAATAACTACTCACAAATGACTATTAACTAAATGACCAAACCAGGTAAACTTATTATATTTTCCGCTCCATCGGGTGCGGGTAAAACAACCATTGTACGTCATTTATTGGAAAAATTTCCGGAAATGGAATTTTCTATTTCTGCAACTACCAGGCAACCACGCGGCGAGGAGATGAATGGTAAAGATTATTATTTTATTAGCAAAGAAGAATTTTTGCATCTTATAGCTAAAAAACAATTTGTTGAATTTGAGGAAGTTTATTCAGGCACATTTTATGGCACACTACGCACAGAAATTGAAAGGATATGGCAAAATGGAAAAGCCGTAATTTTTGATATTGATGTAGAAGGAGGTCTGCATTTAAAACGTAAATATGAAGCCCAAGCTTTAGCCATTTTTGTTCAGCCACCTTCGCTGGAAGTATTGATTGAACGCTTAAAGGGCAGAGGTACTGATAGTGAAGAAAAATTAAATGAACGCTTTATAAAGGCCGAAAAGGAATTGAACTACGCGCCACAATTTGACATGATACTAAAAAATTACGACCTCGAAACAGCTTGCCTGGAAGCCGAAGTTTTGGTAAGTAATTTTTTAAAAGAATAGTTGGTTTTTATTTTCGATGGTTTACGATATAGGCAATAGAGAGCCAATTTTTTTATAAAAAGCAAAATATAACCTAATTTATTTTAATAAATTTATTTTATTTTGATAAATCCATAATAAATCTTATATTTCTAAAAAGAATTAGAAACTTCTTGTGCGTTGTTTTTTAAGGAATAAAATTTGTTGATTTTTTAATTAATTTCTGAGGGAATGTTTGGCTGTAAAGTGGTGTTATAATTGGTTCAATTATTTGATTTAACGCTAAGCAAATCCTCTCTGCTAAAAAAACTGATAACTAAAATGAAGATAGGTTTACTTTTCGGATCCTTCAATCCAGTTCACATCGGTCACTTAATTATTGCCAATTATATGGCAAACTTCACCAATCTTGATGCTGTTTGGCTGGTAGTATCACCACAAAATCCGCTAAAAAAATATGGCGATATGATTAATATGTACGATAGGCTGGAGATGGCAAAACTAGCTACCGATAATTCCACGAAAATATCTGTATCTGATGTTGAGCTTAAACTACCTCAACCCTCCTATACCATTGATACCTTAACACACTTAAAAGAAAAATACCCGCAACATGAGTTTGCTTTGATCATGGGGTCTGATAATTTGGTATCATTACACAAGTGGAAAAATTACAAACTAATTTTGCGCGATTATCAAATATTTGTTTACCCTAGGCCGGGATATGAAAATACCGAATTGGCTACTCATCCTTCAGTAAATATTACCATGACACCGCTCATGGAGCTTTCTGCTACTTTTATACGAAATGCCCTTGCTCAGAAAAAAAATGTTCAATACTTTGTGCCAGATGCAGTATTGACTTTTATTGAGAATAAGAATCTTTATAGATAAGTAAGATTGGTTTATGTGTTTATAATCAAATAGGTATATTTATTTGTTTTTGCTAAAAATAACAATTCCATATATCAACTATCTTTGTAGCCATGAAGGATGCTACCATACTAAAATTACAATTACCCACCGATCCGCTTTGGGTAAAAAATGTAGTTGAAAGCAATATAGAAGAGATTTTGACCGACCATGCCTTTTGCGAACAAAAGGCAGCGAGTAATGCCATTACATTGATAGTACAAAACCCCAACCTATCAGACTTGGTGCAGGAAATGATAAAATTGGTACAGGAAGAAATGGATCATTTTAAACGTGTACACGATATTATTTTACAGCGTGGTTATGTATTAGGGCGCGAGCGCAAAGATAATTATGTGAATGAATTGCGTAAGTTTATAATAATAGGGGGTGGCAGAACTGAACAATTGGTTGATAGACTTTTGTTCTCGGCCATGATTGAGGCACGTAGCTGCGAACGTTTTAAAGTATTGTGCGAAAATATAAAAGACGAGCAATTAGCCACCTTTTACCATGAATTAATGATTAGCGAAGCAACCCACTATACCATGTTTATCAGGCTAGCAAAAAAATATGCCGGTGGTTTGGATGTTGATAAGCGTTGGAGGCAATATTTGGCTTATGAGGCTCAGATAATTCAAAACTACGGAAAAAGTGAAATGATACACGGCTAAAAAATTGGCTATGAAAACAAAAAGCCTACCCTGCAAAGGGAAGGCTTTTTTATAATTTATAAAAAGTATAAACTATAATTAAACTCTTTTTGACTTGATACGAGCAGCTTTACCTGTAAGTTCGCGCAAGTAAAACAATTTTGCACGACGTACTTTACCGTGGCTGTTTACTTCAATTTTATCAATATTTGGAGAGTTGATAGGGAATATACGTTCAACACCTATTCCGTTTGATACTTTACGTACAGTAAAGGTTTCAGAAACACCAACACTGTTTCGTTGTATAACAACACCTTGATATACTTGTATACGCTCTTTATTACCTTCGCGTATTTTATAATGAACACTAATGGTATCACCTGATTTGAAAGAAGGAAATATTCTTTTTTCTACAGATTGTTCTTCAACAAATTTTATTAAATCCATGATTTCTGGCTCTTTAAGCGATTTTTATCCCCTAAAAATCGGATTGCAATAATAGGGATTATATTTTAAATTTAAAAGTATGTTTAAAAAAAATATAAAATCAATTTTATTTATTGCCTTGCAATTATTTTTATGGCTTTTCTTCCTCTATCAAATCCTTTTTTGCCGTAAACCATGCAAACAAAATATAGCATAGTACAATTATCAAGCCATTAAAAAAAAAGTTAATAAGAGTATCGCTCACAGAATGTGATTGATTATCAATTAGCATAAAAATATAAATAAGCGAGATAATGCCTGTTGTAAACACTATCCAACCAATGATTGATGAAGGTATATAAAAAATACCTTTTCGGATAAACCAATTTAATTTCATATGATTAGTTTTTTATAGAGATGTTTTGTGTGAAAGCATAATTCATGAATACCCATACAATAAGTAGGCTCAGCAAAATGAGGAATATATTCCAAAGCTTAACTTTTATAGTAATGTTAATCTCTTTTAACTTGAATTTATTGACAGCGTCATTTATTGTAGAGACATGTAAAATTGCTAAACTATTGATAATTATGCATATAAGTGGCAGTATTAAAAGCAGGATTGGACCAATTAAATCAATATAGGGTGTTTTTTCTAAACTTTCCATCAACTTAAACATGGAGCCAAACCAACCTATCGAGAGGTGGAAATAATAATAGATAAATACGCATAACAAAAAATAACAAGGCACAACTACCAACCATACGCCTAATACAGCCGAACGGGTAGCATTCATTATGGCCATTTTTACGGGTTCGCCATGTTCGGGCTTAATTAACGGGACTTTTAAAGTTTCCATTTTGTTTTTAATTTTATTTTCATGGTTCATATTAATTACCCTTATAATGTAAAACATTAAATTAGTTGCATTTTTATAATAAATTTCTTAATTTTTCTAACCCGCGCGAAATAAGCGACTTTACCGTTCCTGCATTTTTATTTAAAATCAAGGCTATTTCTTTACTGTTTTTTTGTTCAAAATATTTAAGCGAAATAACCTCTTGATATTTAAGGTCGAGTTTTAATAAACTAACCCTAATTTGATTATAGGTTTCGTAATCATTCAGCTCTTTTTCAAGCAGATCGCGTTCATCATCATTTTGTTGGTGTAGCAACATCTCTGTTTGTGGGTTCTCCAACAATTGTTGTAGGGAAAGGGGCTTATACTTTTGCTTTCTATAGAATTGCCCCAACTCATTGGTAGCAATACGGTAAAACCAAGTCGAAATACTGTATCCCCGATGCCTAAAACGGTATATGGTTAAATAGGCTTTTAAAAAAGTTTCTGCGGTAATGTCTTTTGAGAGGTCATAATCTGCAGTTCGTCGGTAGATATATCCAAAAATGGGAGCATAGTAATAATCAAATAGCTGCCCAAATGCTTGTTGGTTATTTCGGCATTGTTCAACAATATTAATTTCCTCCTCAATTGTCATACTTACTACCATAATGCAATCTCTACATTTTAGTTGCAATAAATGTGAAGGCATTTTAATAACCAAAATCCTTTTAATTGCTACAGGTAGGATGTTTGATGATTTTCCTAGGAATAAATCCTTGGCGAATAAAAGAGGGGGAAACCAATTCCCCCTCTTTTATTATTTAGAAATGGTAACGGAGCGTAAAATAATGGGTCAAATAATTATCTGCTAATTTCCAATATCTCGAATTCCATTTTACCGGCTGGTACGGTAATTTCGGTTTTTTCGCCCACTTTTTTACCTAACAGGCCTTTTGCAATAGGAGATGCAAGCGAAATTTTACCAGCCTTTAAATCTGCTTCGCTTTCTGATACCAGTTGGTAACTCATTACCATGCCATTTTTAACATTCTTTATTTTAACCCTTGATAAGGCCAAAACCTTGGTAAGGTCTAATTTTGATTCATCCAACAAACGGGCGTTGGCAACAACTTCTTGTAATTGGGCAATTTTAGCTTCATGTAAACCTTGAGCTTCTTTAGCCGCGTCATATTCAGCATTTTCAGATAGATCGCCTTTATCGCGCGCTTCTGCTATTGCTTTGCTAATATTTGCACGGTCAACAGTTTTTAACCTGTGCAAGTCTTGTTTTAATTTTTCTAATCCTTCTTTGGTATAATAAGTTACCTCTGCCATAAAACACAAATTAATTATGTTAATAAATGTACAATTGCTGCCAAAAAAAACCGCCCTCCCTAGTTTAAGAAGGACGCAACAATATATAATGCAAACAAGACTATATCGGATAGGCCTACATAGTCTTGCTCGTAAAAACAAAGGTAAGTGTTTTATGTTTGAAAATCCAAATTTTTTAAGGGCATATGGGTTCAAAGGGTATAAACTGACAAGTTTAATTATACTTAATATTAAATAATTGACCTGACAAAATAGCTAATACCAACAACATAATGCCTAAATTGTGATTTATATGCAACAACTAAGGCCAAAACCTCAATTTGCCTTCTAATGCCATAATTGTAACTTGACACTAAAGCATAAATAATTTTTAACTTTGCACCATGATGATTGAGGTATTAAAATCAAAAATACATAGAGCTAAGGTTACCGAAGCCCAACTAAACTATGTAGGAAGCATAACCATCGATGAAGATTTGATAGAAGTGGCCAACTTAATCCCGAACGAAAAGGTACAAATAGTAAATAATAACAACGGTGCCCGGTTTGAAACCTATGTAATAAAGGGTGCGCGTGGAAGTGGTGTTATCTGTTTAAATGGAGCAGCCGCCAGGCTAGCCCAAGTTGGAGATATTGTGATCATCATGTCGTACGCGTGGATGGATACCCAGGAAGCCCGTCAGCATGAACCTGTATTGGTATTCCCTGATGCTGATAATAGGTTGATAAAATAGGTTGATTTTGAAATAAAGTAGCTATATATTTGTTTTAGGAATTAAACTATACTAATTATACCAATTACACCGTGCCTAAATTTTTATTGATAATCATTTTTACATTAATATCTAAACTTAGTTTTTCTCAAGAACAGCATTTGTATTATATCAAAAATGATGGTAAATACGTCAACAATCTTGATAGTGCAGATTTTATTAGAATAGTAGGTGAACCCGATTCAGGCTCGACTTTATTTAATGTTCTAGAAAAATATAAAAATGGTAAAAATAAATCAATTGGTAAGTCTAGCAAGATAGACCCACCCAATTACCAAGGTCAAAGGCTTACATTTTTTATAAATGGCAAAAAAGAAGCTTTGGAAAACTATAAAGATAATGAACTAATTGGTCTAAAGTATGAATTTTACCCGAATGGCAAACCCTATTTGGTTAAAGACTTTCCAATGGATGACAAACAAAATAATCAACTACTTGACAAATACTCTTTTAATGAATGTTATGATTCTTTAGGAATGCTACAGGTTGTTAAAGGCAATGGTTATGCAAAGGTGTTTGATAATAATTTCAAATAGATTTACGAAGAAGGTAAGGTGAAGAATGGGAAAAGAGATAGTATATGGAAAGGGGAGGATAAAAGCTTAAATCTAAAATTTGTTGAAAACTATAAAGATGGCTTATTATTAACAGGAACTGGCACAGATGATAAAGGTGTAGTTATTTCCTATTCAATATCGAGATTTGCTAGTCCTGAATTTAAAGGAGGATTAAACAAGTTTTACAACTTTTTGGGAAATAATATTGAATATCCAGATATAACTGGATATAATTTTATTGAATATGATAATAAAATATGGATAATTGATTTCGAACACTCTAGTATTTTCGAAAAAAATATAAAAGCTCCATTTGTCAATAAATTTATTAGAGGTGTAAATAGATGGAATC
>CAIYNX010000200.1 GCA_903927645.1 uncultured Mucilaginibacter sp. | reverse complement strand
TGTGACCATTGTCATTTTATTATATAAATGAATAGTTCCTTAAGACACTTGCAACTATTTATAGTTTTTGATACATAATTTATAATTTTTGTGAATAAAATGGGTTTAATTTTATTAGAATTGCAATTCAATAAAAAAGCTGATTGTATTGAATTTGTAAAAATATTTTACCTGAAAAAACTAATTGGTGGTAATAATCCGGAGATGAAAATCAACACTCAATTTATCATTGGTTTTGATCATGCCACCAAGTTTGCGTGGAGGGATTAAATGAAAATCGGAAAAATTTATATCTCTGGAACCTAATAAATCAACAGACTTTGGCGAGTCTTCTCTAATTAAATATTTTACTTCAAACCGTCTTTTAACGCCTGCAATTTCAATATCTACCAAGCCCAAAATACTTTCAGGATGGCTATTAAGGTCGGGTAACTTATCGAGCGATAAAAAATAGATATGTAGTTGCGGATATTGTTCAGCTTTAAGAGTTTTGCGTAAATCATGCGTCATTATCAGGTTTTTACAATCAAAACTTTGCACACTTAAACTAATACAACCTTTTAAAACAAGTGTATTGCTATTTTTAAACCTATAAATTAGTAAAGTATCGATATTATTATAAGCCGGAATTTGACAAGAAAATGTATTGATATTGGTACTGCCATTTACGCGCAGGTTACTGTTTTCGGTCACCAACCATTTCCTAATTTCGGTTACTTTTTCATAAGGTTGTGAATAAATAGTAAGCCTTAGCAGGAAATTTAATAATAAACTAAAAAAAATATAGCGAGACTTCATTTGCTCCGGTTATTGCGAAAAGAATTTGTAGAAAGAATGAAAAATTTAGGCATGGCCATGAAATAGTTAGGGATTAATTTTGGCAAAAATGGTTCCGGCTACAATGGCTTGCAATAAACCGTATACAAACCAACTTACCACCATCATTACCGTAATATCCAAGGAGCTGAATGATATCCACATAACAGGTAATAAAGCTATTAGGGAATATACCAAACCAAATTCGAGTCCTCTTATTAAAAATGGCCCCTTAAACATCCCTTTAAAGCGATCCCAAAACCAAGAAAGAGCGAAGCTGATGATGAAGGCATGGAGATAGAATAAAACATCGCGACTACCATCCGACTTAAAAAGTGGGTTATTGTATTCAATAAACAAGGAAGGAATAAACCTGATGGCTAAAAACAAGCCGCCATAGCTTACTATAAATAATATACAACCAACAATTAAGCCCGAAACAATAATTTTTTTCATGATAGGAACAAAAACCAACTATAAACAAAATTAAAGAAATGGTTTTATGCAGATTTTGACGAGCGTCACGGTTTGGAGTAACCTGCATCATGGTTGTGTGTTGGAAGTTTGTGTTGTGAGTGAGAGGTTGTAGGAGACTTGTAGTTTGATTAGCTAAATTAAAGAGCCCCACCCACTCTCCTTCATAATGGGTGAAGTTAGGAGTGGGTAAGGCTTTTTAATTATTAAAAATTATCTGGGCAGTTGAGAATAAATAACTGATCGATATTGTTCCAAATCTTTTAAGCGTTGGCGTTGTTTGGCTAGTTCATGGTTTAGGCCAATTATTTTATCATTTAGTTTGCTAACATCTTTGTTGGCGTTTTGTGCGTCTTTGGCTTTGTCGTAAGCGTTATTGGCCTCATTTTTAGCATCCTTTACGTCGCCCATATTGCCACTGGTTGCCTTGTTGGCGCTTGCATCACTTGTTTGTACAGCAGTTTGAGCGGTATTACCAGCATTTAAAGCCTTTGTTTGGTAGTTGGGTAAATTGCTTTGAGCTTCTGAAAGCTGGGCAGTAAGATCGGCAATTTTGTTTTGTACCTTCACGTATTCAGCATTTAGCTTGCCGGTATCGGCTGTAGTACGGTATTTTTGGGCAAATGCCGGAGTAATTAGTGCAAACAATACTATGGTACAAAGTACCTGATAAATTGATTTCATTTTTTTGGGATTAAACGAGGTTGTTTTTTGCTGTATGCAAACCGTCAATAGTATATAAACATCTTATTCCTTTTTAAGTTGTATAATATAGTTATTGTTGCAATTGAATGATAGTGTGGGTTGTAGGTTTTGGGTTGAAAGTTGCGAGTTTTGGGTTGGATTATTTCAGGTTCAAAATCAAAAAAAGCCACAGCAGTTGCCATTGAAGGCTGGTTATTGAACCTAAAGGAGTTTTACATGTATTTATTTGTTAATTTTAGTATAATTAAACTAGAGTCGGGATGCGATTATGGGGGAAATAGCTATTGTTTGTATAAATTTTTTATGCTTTACTGATAAATGTACTGTTATATTTATCAGGCTATTCTTTCTAATTATTTCTTCCCCTTTGCCAAATCCTCCTTCAACCTAAATTCAACTATTTTGGTGATTAGTGCTAGGTCTATTTGATTATGGGCGAATTGTATAGCGCCTTTGCTGGTTTTGTAAGGGCTAAGTTCGGATTTAAATACTTCAATAGGTTTTGAAGTGGGGTAAAAACCTATATGGTTTTGATGGGCGGCATAGTAAACCACAATCCCTTTTTGTTTTACGGCAGGCATGTTATAGCTTATAACTTCTACCGCGCTTGGGGCGGCTTGCTTTATTGCATGGCGCACAGTTGCTAGCAAATGCCGATCGGCCTCGGATAGTGAGGCGAAGTATTCATCAACGGTTTTAAACTTTGTACCGGTTTGCATGTAAAATAATTGGGTATGATATAGCAATTTTTGTATTAGTAAAATTACGGAGGCATTTTTCTATAATTTTAAATATACCAATTACAATTTTTAAAAGATTTTGAATTTATAAAAAGCTATTTGTTTATAAAATTAATCAACCTTTATAACCATATCTTGATATTTCCAGTTTTTAATGCCAACCAACCCATATTTAACGGTGTTGTTTTTTATCGTATCGCCGGTAAAAACATAGTATTTATTGAGTTCTCTTTTAAAACCTCTATTAATAGCCCGCGAAACAAAAAAATTACTGGCGGCCAAACCAGGTCCAATTACGTAAGCTATGGGTGCTAAAGTATTGGTATTATCGCCCTTATTAACATTTAATATTACAGTAGTCAAGGCCAGATATAGTATATAAAAATTTGATTGCTGCCTTAATATGCTATAGACATCATATTTATCAATCATGTTTACCTTACTGGTGTCGGCATATAATAAATTAACATTTTTACCAATCACAATATCCTTACCACTATTATTGGTAATTTTAATTGCTACCAGTTTAATATCATTTTCCAATTCGTACTTGGCCTCCCTACCGCTGTATAAATTATTTTGGTACTCAAAGTTTACTGATTTATCAGTGCTTTTTGATAAATAATTTAAAACGGGAGGATTAATTTGTTTATAAGAGCTAGCACAGCTGCATAACGATAAGGCGAAAACTAAAATTATGATTTGAGGTTTCATTAATGCTGCTCCTTTATTATTAAAGTTGTAGGTGCCTTTGTTTTAAAAATATAAATATTTTCAATTAAAAGTATAAATAATTTATAGAATGGGAGGCATTGTATTGTTATTGTTACGAAATTTAATATAAAACAATAAAAAAGGTCAGGAAGCTTGTTCTTACCCGACCTAGTTGATTGTTCATTTTATGATTTATTTAAGAACCGGCTCCCATAAAGTCAATCTTAAATTATCTAATTTCCGCAAAATTGCATTAATCTACTTTTATTAGCAATCCTTCATAATTTTTAGTTCTAATTCCTATTAAGCCGTAAACCGTTGTATTACTTTTTAAAATTGCACCCTTGGGTAAATAATATTGATTTAATTCCTTCTTGAATTTTGAATTTGCTAATCTGGCAAGTATGATATTACCTGCAGCTAAGCCTGGCGCTATTCCTAAGCCAATAGGTATTGATTTAGTAGGCTGATTGCCTATATTATCCGCTTTAATTGGCAAGGGTAATAGGAGTAAATAAAATAAATAAAATTCACTTTTTTGCCTCAAACTGCTATAAATCTGATCCTTATCTAGCATTGTTATTTCAGTATTGTTAGTAAAATAAAGTTTAACATTTTCACCAAAAACCAGGTCCTGGCCGCTGTGATTGGTAATTCTTAGCGCAACAAGTCTAATATTATTTTTTATTTCTTTTTTGGCATATTTTCTGGGTAATAAGCTGTATTCGTACTCTAGAGTTACCGATTTATCCTCAATTTTCGACAAATAATAGATATCAGTTGGGATTATTGGTTTATAAACAGCCGCACAGCCTGTTAAGAACAACGCGAAAGCAAAAAATAAGGTTTTAGGTTTCATTGTTGATATTATATTTTTGTTAGGTTAATCTACTTTAGGATGTAGGATTGTAATAAAAATTCTTTTAATAGTAAAAAATTGTAAATCATTTCAAATTGTAAATAATAATAAAGAGACAGCCCAACAACCCTTTTTTAATTTTAGCGATTATTGGTTTTGTTTTATGATCCTTTGTTAAAAATTCGAGTTAAAATTCCCCTTAATTTACTTATTCTACTTTTATTACAATTCCTTCATAGTTTCTAGTTTTAACACCAATCAAACCATAAACTGTTGATTTGCTTTTTAACAAAGCACCTCTGGTTAAGTAATATTCATTTAGTTCATTTTTAAATTTTGAATTTGACGAGCGTGCTACTAAAATATTACGAGCAGCTAAGGGAGGGCCTATAAGTAGGCCTATAAGTGGCCCAGTTTTACTAGGATCATTTGATGGTAGTGATACTCCACTTAACCATAAATAAAATAAATGATACCAAATTTTTTGCTTTAAGTTGCTATAAACCTGGTCTTTATTAATCATCAATACCTCGCTACCATTTCCAAAGTACAGTTTAGCGTTTTCGCCAAAAACAAGGTCATTATCGGTATTGTTGGTTATTTTCACCGCAATAAGCCGTATATCAAATTTTTTCTCTTTTTTGGCGTATTTTGGTTGCAATATACTATACTGGTACTCAAATGTTACCAATTTATTTACATTTTTTGATAAATAGCTTAAATGTGGTGGGTCAATTTGCTTATACGATGCGGCACAGCCGGCAGAAAATAGGGCAATAGCAATAATTAAGATTTGAGGTTTCATTGTTGATAAAGGTGTTTAATTTGCCTAATGTACTCTTATTTTTTAGGTTAAAAAAAATATTTTTTTTATCGATTTTACAAGGGTTTTATTGAAATATTAAATAGAGAATTACTTCTTTAAAAAAAAGGCCGGGAAGCCTACACTTGCCCGACCAGATTGATTGATTTAAATTGAATTTATATTAGCTGTAGTTACCTCAATTGATTATTAAAAATGCTAAAAAACTTGTTCAAATTGGTTTACAGCATCTTTGCTTTCCAGTGTAGAGTGTCCCATCAAAAACTCATCCACCTTGCGTGCAGCTTCACGGCCTTCTGATATGGCCCAAACAACGAGTGATTGTCCGCGGCGCATATCGCCCGCAGCAAATACTTTGCTTACATTGGTACGGTAAATGCCTTCTTTAGCTTTTACGTTTTTGCGTTCGTCCAATTCAATGCCCAGATTTTCTACCAAACCTATATGTTGTGGATGTAAAAAGCCCATAGCTAAAAACACCCGTTGGCAAGGTATTTCTCTTTCTGATCCTTCAACCTTGTTAAATTTTATTGGCCTGCCCAATACATCCAGTTCCCAGCTTACCTCTACCACTTTTAACGCGCGCAGGTTACCATGTTCATCGCCCAAAAACTCTTCGGTATTGATACCCCAAAAACGTTCGGCCCCTTCTTCATGACTGCTGGTGGTTTTTAGTACCATTGGGTAGGTTGGCCATGGCATATTTGCGGTACGCTGTGCAGGAGGCTGCACCATTACCTCAAATTGCTTGATTGATTTTGCACCCTGACGGTTGCTTGTTCCAACACAATCAGAACCTGTATCGCCGCCACCAATTACCACAACATCCTTATCAGTCACTAAAATATCTTCGGTATAAAAAGTGGTATTGCTTACTCTTTTATTTTGCTGCTTTAAAAAATCCATGGCAAAATATATACCTTTTAGTTCCCTTCCGGGGATATTTAAGTTTCGCGGAATAGTTGAGCCTCCGGCCAAAACAACAGCGTCATGCGTACGGGTAATTTCTTCCGCCGCTATATCTTTACCAACCTCAATATTACATTTAAACTCAACTCCATCTTGCTCCATAATGGCAATTCGGCGGTCAATTACCCATTTTTCTAATTTAAAATCAGGGATGCCGTAACGCAATAAACCTCCCGGCTTATCATCCCGCTCAAAAACAGTAACCTTATGGCCCACCTTACTCAATTGGGCAGCAGCGGCTAAACCCGCCGGACCAGAGCCTATTACAGCTACTTTTTTTCCTGTTTTAACCAAAGGTGCTACTGGCTTTACCAAATTTTTTGAGTAGGCAATTTCAATAATATGCTTTTCAATTTCTTCAATGGCTACCGCTGGTTTATTGATACCCAATACACATGCCGATTCGCAGGGAGCCGGGCAAATACGTCCGGTAAACTCGGGAAAGTTATTGGTTGATGATAATATGGTATAAGCCTCCTCCCAGTTTTTACGATAAACCGCATCATTAAACTCCGGAATGATGTTACCAAGCGGACAACCAGAATGGCAAAACGGAATACCACAATTCATGCAACGAGCCGATTGTTGGTTCAGTTTATCTTCGGAATATAGGTGTACAAATTCGTTGTAATTTTTGACCCTTTCGGCTACCGGCGTTTTCTCGGGCATTTCCCTGTTAAACTCCTGAAATCCTGTTACTTTTCCCATTAGCTAATAGTTTGATATTCCAATTTCTCTAAAACCTTTTTGTACTCTTTAGGATAAACCTTTACAAATTGTGTAGAGGCTATGTCCCAATTATCTAATATATGCTTGCCCACTTTACTTCCGGTTAAACTGATGTGTTTGCGCAATAAAGCTTTTATCTGTTCAGAATCTTTGTTGGTTAATGGGTCAAGGTCAACCATTTCCAGGTTGCAATTATCATTAAAAGTATTGTTAGGATTATAAACCCATGCAATGCCACCACTCATACCTGCAGCAAAATTACGTCCGGTTTCGCCCAAAATAAGGGCGCGGCCTCCGGTCATGTATTCGCAACCATGATCGCCTATACCTTCAACCACTGTAGTAGCACCCGAATTACGTACCGCAAAACGTTCGCCGGCCATACCCCTAATAAATACCTCGCCCGATGTTGCTCCGTATAAGGCAACGTTTCCAATAATGATATTTTCTTCAGGTGTGAAGGTTGCTTTTTCGGCCGGATAGATGGCCAATTGGGCGCCCGAAAGTCCTTTTCCTACATAATCATTGGCTTCGCCCTCCAATTCAAAAGATATTCCTTTGGTAGCAAATGCGCCAAAACTTTGTCCTGCCGAACCTTTAAATTTATAGTTAATGGTATTATCGGGTAATCCAACAGAACCATATTTTTTTGATATTTCGTTCGAAAGCAGCGTACCAATGGTGCGGTCAACGTTACGCACCTCGTAAGTGGCAAATACAGGTGTTTTATCTTGCAATGCAGGTTGTGCTGCGGCAAGTAATTTCCAATCAATAATTTCGGCTATGCCATGATCTTGCTGCTCACTGTTGTAAAGGGTAACCTCTTTAGGGTTATTTACCGGATGTAAAATACCTGAAAGGTCTATTTTCTTAGCTTTCCAACTTTTTAATCCATCCTTTACTTTTAAAAACTGCACACGACCTACCATTTCATTAATGGTACGGAAGCCCAATTCGGCCATAATTTCGCGTAACTCCTCGGCCATAAAGCGGAAAAGATTTACGATATGTTCGGGTTTGCCCGAGAATAATTTGCGTAATTCAGGATCTTGCGTTGCAACACCAACCGGACAAGTATTTAAATGGCATTTGCGCATCATGATACAGCCTCCGGCTACCAATGCAGCCGTAGCTACACCCCATTCTTCGGCTCCCATTAAGCAAGCGATGGCTAAATCGCGTCCGGTTTTTAATTGCCCGTCTGTTTGTAATACTACTCTACTACGCAGCTTATTGCGCACCAATGTTTGGTGGGCCTCGGTTAGGCCAAGTTCCCAAGGTAAACCAGCATGTTTTATGGAGCTTATTGGCGATGCACCTGTACCACCATCATAGCCCGCAATTAAAATTACATCGGCATGCGCTTTGGCAACTCCGGCAGCTATGGTACCTACACCAGCTTTTGAAACCAGCTTAACGTTGATACGTGCGGCCCGATTGGCGTTTTTAAGATCAAATATAAGTTGAGCCAAATCCTCTATCGAGTAAATATCATGGTGTGGAGGTGGTGATATTAAACCTACGCCTGGTGTTGAGTGCCTGGTTTTTGCAATCCAATCATCCACTTTATGGCCAGGCAATTGTCCACCCTCGCCGGGTTTTGCACCTTGCGCCATTTTTATCTGTAGTTCGTCGGCATTGGTTAAGTAGTTGGATGTTACGCCAAACCTTGCAGAAGCTACCTGTTTTATGGCCGAACGCATAGAATCGCCGTTTTCTAAAACGGTATATCTTATTTCGTCTTCACCACCTTCGCCGGTATTGCTCTTACCACCTATGCGGTTCATGGCCATGGCCATTGTACTATGCGCCTCATGCGAAATAGAACCGAACGACATGGCACCTGTTGCAAAGCGTTTCATGATGTTTTCGGCTGGTTCTACCTCGTCAATACTGATAGATTCGCGGTGGTGGGCAAAATCAAGCATCCCGCGTATGGTGTAGTGCTTTTCGCTTTGGTCGTTTATTTCCTTTGCATAATTTTTATACACTTCATAATTGTTGCTACGGGTAGCATGTTGCAATAAATGTACGGTGGTAGGGTTAAACAAATGCGATTCGCCACGGCGTTTCCATTGATATATACCACCTTCGGGTAATAGGCGTTGGGCATTTTTTGCACCAAAACCTAGTTTATGCTTACATAAAGATTCACGGGCAATTTCGTCTAAACCTAAACCTCCTATACGGGTTACTGCACCTGTAAAATATTTATCAACAACCGATTGGTTAATACCTAAAATTTCAAAAACTTGCGAACCATGGTATGATTGTAAGGTTGAGATACCCATTTTTGAGAATATCTTTAACAAACCATCATTTATTGATTTTACGTAGTTTTTATGAAGGGTTTTAATATCGAGGTTGGTTTCAAAGCTGCCATTGTTTTTGATGGTTTCGATGGTTGATAATGCCAAATAAGGGTTAATGGCAGTTGCGCCAAAGGCCAGCAAACAGGCAAAATGGTGTACTTCCCAGGTATCTCCTGTTTCTACTACTATACCTACTGCTCCTCTCCTACCTATTCTTATTAAATGGTGGTGTACTGCCGATACTGCCAATAGTGATGGTATGGGCGCATGATCAGAATCAATGGCACGGTCCGACAAAATTAATACCTCAAAACCATCATCTACAGAATCTTCTGCATAGCGGCAAAGTCTGGCAATACCACGCTCCAAACTTCCCGGCAAACCATCGGCATTGTAATAGGTTTGCAAGGTTTTTGCATGAAACATTCCGGTATCAATACTCCTCAACTTTTCGAGTTGATGATTTTTTAGGATGGGATGTTTTAATACCACACAATGGCAATGCATTTTATCCTCATCGAGCAGATTGCCATTATTACCTATAAAGGTAGAAAGACTCATTACCAAGCGTTCGCGTATCGGGTCGATTGGCGGATTGGTAACCTGCGCAAAAAACTGTTTGAAATAACTTGATAAATGTTGAGGCTTATCTGATAGGATTGCCAAAGGTACATCGGTACCCATAGAGCCGATAGGTTCTTTGCCATCAAGCGCCATTGGTTTGATGATGGTATCAATATCTTCACGCGTGTAACCAAAAACTTGCTGGTAACGGTACACAGAATCTTCTGAAAGGCTTGCAAAGGCTAACCTTGGCTCGGCCAATTCGCTTAACTGAATTTTATAGTTTTCGAGCCAGCGACCATAAGGCTGTCGAGAAGCAATTTCATGTTTAATTTCATCATCTGTTATTATTTTACCTTTTACAGTATCAATCAATAACATTTTACCGGGTTGCAATCTGCCTTTACGTAAAACCAAACTTTCATCCAGCCCCAGTACACCGGCTTCAGAAGCTGCAATTACCCTACCATCAGTAGTAACTACATACCTTAAAGGGCGCAGACCGTTTCTATCTAACAAAGCACCTATCAGCTTACCATCGGTGAAAGTAATAGCTGCAGGGCCATCCCATGGCTCCATTAAGGTTGCATGAAATTCATAGAAAGCCTTTTTAATTGGATCCATTTGTTCATTTCCGTCCCAAGCTTCGGGAACAAGCATCATCATTACATGTGGTAATGAACGCCCGGTATGCAACAAAATCTCAATAATATTATCCAAACAAGCAGAATCAGACTGGTTATTGTCAATTACCGGAAGCAACATTTCCATTTCCTCTTTTGTAAAATAAGAAGAAGCGTATGATTTTAGTCCGGAATAAAACCAATTTAAGTTTCCGGTAAGTGTATTAATTTCACCATTATGAGCAATTAACCTAAAAGGTTGCGCCAATTTCCAGGATGGGAAGGTATTGGTAGAAAAGCGGGAATGGATCATGGCAAAACCAGATGCAATTCGCGGGTCGCTCAAATCAGCAAAAAAGTTTCGTAGTTGATAGGTTGTTAATTGACCTTTATAAATAATTGTTTTGCAGGACAATGAAGTAAAATAAAACGATTCGGCAGCTGCTTTGTGCGTTTCATTGATGGTTTTATTGATGTAACGCCTCAAAACATATAGTTTGCGTTCAAAATCATCAACATTGGTAATATATTGTGGCCTTAAAATAAAAATCTGCTCAAAATCGGGCTCTACTTTATGGGCGGTTTCGCCAATTATGGAAGAGTTAACTGTTAATTTACGATCGCCTAATTTATGTAAACCAAATTTTTCGATGGCATTGCTGATCACCGTGCGGCAAGCCTTTTTTTGTGCGGAATCTTTCGGGTAAAATATCATGCCAACACCATATTCGCCAGGCTCGGGTAGGCTTATTTCGAGGTTGGAGCATTCTTCCATGAAAAATTCATGGGGTAATTGTATTAAAATACCGGCACCATCGCCCGAATCCGGATCGCAACCGCAAGCACCACGGTGTTCCATATTTTCGAGCATGGTAAGCGCATCATCAATAATTTGGTGCGATTTATGACCGTTAATATTGGTAATGAAACCCGTTCCGCATGAGTCGTGCTCAAATTCCGGCCTGTAAAGACCCTGTTCGTTTATAGTTTGATCCATTTTTATAACCTGTTTATAAATGGTGTAACTACGAAGATACTGATAGAAAAATTTAATTTAAAATATCTTAATACTTTTAAAAAAAATTAAATAAAGAATACATTTAATTAGCTAATTTTATAAATTTAACAATTATTAAGGCAAATTCTTAATACTTTAATAATACAAGCATTTTCATTAATTTAATAAAAAGTATATCTTTTTTAATTAAAAGGTGTTATTTTAGATGTTTTCGTATAAAAATCAAATAAAAACCACTATAAATCATTCAAATAATTTAAATTTATACAGAAATTATATTACTTGAGGCTATTTTGGTGCTAAGTATGGGATTTTTTTAAAATAGTATCCTTAAATACTTAAAAAACACATAAAACCATTTACAGTTTTAAATAAATAAAACGTTAATTTGGATTATAAGCATACCTAATAAATAGATATATGGTTAAATTGATTTCAAGATATTTAATGCTCATTACGGCATTTTTTTCTACTAAAACCGCACATGCTCAAGAGAATGAGAATGCCATTATTTTTCATATTACTTCGGCACATACCTCATTTCCGGATACTGGAAGAAGCAAAGGGCATTTGTATGATGGAAAGTTGTATTCGGCTACACAGCACTATAATGATAGCTCCGTATTGATTGTGATACCCAAAAATTTGGCAGCTAATAAAAAAGTAGATTTTATTTACTGGTTTCATGGTTGGGGCAACCATATTGACAGTGCCGCTGTAAGGTATGAATTGATAAAACAATTTATTGATTCGAAAAGGAATGCGGTTTTGGTTTTGCCAGAAACAGCATACAACGCACCTGATAGTTATGGTGGTAAGCTTGAAAATAAAGGAGAATTCAAATTACTAACCACTGATATTTTAAATGCATTAAAAGCAAAACAAATAATTGATAAAAGTAGTGTTGCTGGTAACCTAATTTTAGGCGGACATAGTGGGGCCTACAGGATTATGGCCTATATTTTACAAAACGGTACATTACCTGTTCAAGAAGTCTTACTATTTGACGCCCTTTACGGCCAAACAGATAAGTATATGACTTGGTTAAAAAGCGATAAAAAACATCAATTTATCCATTTATTCACCAATTATGGCGAAGGAACGCTGGAAGAAAGCAAGCACATGGTGAAGATATTGAAGGATGAAAAAATGGACTTTGTAGAATTTGAAGAACCCGACCTTAAAAAAGCTATTATAAAAAACAATAGAATTATATTTTTACATAGCCTGAAGCAACATAATGATATTATTAGCCCGATAAATTTTAAATTAATGCTAGAGGCTAGTCCGTTTTTAAAGGCTTTGAATTGAAAAAGAAAACTATTAAAATGACTAACATTTTGATGAAGTAATTGTCTTAATAGCATTGTGATTTTACCCCCCCCCCTCTTCTTTCCAAAAAATACGTATTAGTACGTTAAAAAATCGTGGTATATACTCTTTTCAAGTTATAATACCCGTTATACCTTTAATCAATAAAATTGAAACATATGGCAATCAGGATATTTTCATTAAAAAAATCGGAACAAGCTAATAATAACCCTTTTATTGAAATTGATGGTGTTGAATTGATTAAAGAAGATATTAGCAAAAAAGCAGCATTAAAACAAAATAAGCTTTGCTCATGGGCAGTAAACGAACAAGGTAATGCGTACCTATTGGATGAGAATGGCGATAAAATTTATTTAAACAAAACTGCTTAAATTAAATTTTTTAAATATCCGTTTTTTAAAACAAGGCTAAAATTGAAAAACCAAAATTTGTTTTGGTTTTTTTTGGCGGGTACCAAACATAAAATTTAGCTATCAGGGCAAATTAATTAAATATCCAATTGCTACGGACATTTTAAAAATCCGAATAATAAATATAACAAAAATTAGGCCTGTTTATAACAGCCTTTAAAAAAGCCCTAAAATTAACAAACCCAAAATTTCAAGGTTTAAATTTGAAATTTTGGGTTTATATTATATTTTACCAACGGCCACCGCCGCCGCCACCGCCACGGTTGCTATCTTTTGAATAGCCACCACCGCCGCCACCACGGTTTCCGCCACCGCCGTAACCGCCGCCGCCGCCACGGTTTCCACCGTAACCGCCGCCACCACCACTTCTGCGGTCGCTAGGTTTTTTATCCTCAGCTTGGCTTACTGCAATTGATCTTCCTTTTACATCAGCGCCATTTAAACCAGCAATTGCCTTTTGAGCGCTTTCGCTATCGGGCATTTCAACAAAACCAAAGCCTTTGCTTCTGCCGGTTTCCCTGTCGCTAATTAATTTAACGGTGCTAACTTCACCATAAGCTTCAAAAAGCTCTCTTAAATCGGCTTCCTCTAACTGAAAAGGAAGACTTCCTACAAATATATTCATCAAAATTTAGTTTATAACCAGCAAGTCCATTTTGCTTGCCATTTTTATTTACCCTCAAATATAGTAATAGATATTTTATGAATCCTTATATAAATTGTAAATAGATGCGGTTATTTTAAAAAAAAGTTTAAATAATCTTATTTATTTGAAAAACTTTACCATTGAGGCTAAAATTTTGCCCTTCGGCAAGCCCTTTTAATTTAATTCCGATGGGTGAAGCAGGCGAAACAGCAACATATTCAACCCCTTCAAATTGTAAAACACCGGCACTAATGGCTAAATAAAAATTTCCTCTATCAGTAAAAACCAGGCTACCGGTGTCAACTTTGTTATTTATTGTGTTTGGTGTTATACTATTTAAAAATACCTTTTGTTTATTGGCTTCATTTAATTGTGCCATGCCCCTGTCTTTTTCCTGTTGCATCATGGCACGACCGGTTTCATACTTATCGCCGGCACTGCTTTTGGTATCCTCGTTTGATGCTTTTTGCGCGTCGGCAATGGCTTGGAGGTTGGCTTCAATACAACTATCTAAATAGGCATGACAGCGTTGGTAAAGGTTTTGCTTTAAAGTATCCAAATTGTTATTTGTAATTTTATTAAAAAAATAGCTCAACAATCAAATTAATAAAGATGTTTGCCAAGACCTTGGTAAATATAGTATATGAAATGAATTTTTACAGTTATACCAATAAATGGGATGCTGAATGGAGGTAAATATCAAAAAAAAATAAAACCCCCTCACAATCGCTGTTTGGGGGTTTCAACCTAAACCTTATCACAATTAGTAAATACAAGGTGTATTTACATTACTTTGAAACGATGTAAATAGCGTTTTGGTTTCGATGTATTAAGAAAATTACAAAATTTAGATATACATTATCAAATAACTAAAGGCGATAAAATGGCTTTGCTTTTTAAATTCAACCTAAATGTTGGTTAATAAGGCTATAAATGTAAATTAGCTTTTAATTTAAGGGAGGTTTAAATTTTAAATGAAAAAATTTATAAATGGCTTTGGTTATGCTTTTAAGGGCATTTTATATGCAACTAAAACACAACTAAATTTCAGGGTTCATTTGGTGGCTATGGTATTAACCATCATAGTTGCTGCGCTATTAAAAATCTCTATAAATGAATGGCTTTGGATTATTTTATGCTTTACCTTGGTTTTAGCTGCCGAATTATTTAATACAGCCCTTGAAATTTTAACTGATTTAATTTCACCGGGTTTTAACGAAAAAGCAGGTGCAGCAAAAGATCTGGCTGCCGGAGCAGTACTTTTAGCGGCCCTATTTGCGTTAATATCTGGTTGCATTATCTTTCTTCCCAAAATATTTTCGCTTTTTACCCATGCTGCATAAAACCCGGGGCATTGTTTTTAAAACCACCGATTATGGCGATAGCAGCATAATAGCTCAAATTTTTACCGAAAAATTTGGATTACAAACCTATTTGGTAAACGGAGCAAAAAAGCCCAAAGCAAAAATTTCTAAAAACATGTTGCAACCATTGCATTTACTAGATATGGTGGTTTACCATAAAAACAATGGCAACATACAACGAATTAAGGAATTAAAAAACTCGCCCCAATTGTTAAGCATTCCTTACGAATTGGTGAAAACAAGTATTACTATATTTTTAAATGAAGTAGTTTATAAAGCTGCAAAGCAGCAGGGAATTGATGAAGGTTTATTTAGTTTTTTATTTAGCGCAATTGAATGGTTGGATTATGAAACCAAGGGTTTGGCCAACTTTCATTTGGTTTTCTTGTTGAAGTTAACCCGGTTTTTAGGGTTTTACCCCGATAGACCCATCAATGGGGAAAGCGATTACTTCGATTTAAAAAATGGAACATTTTCGCGGTTTAAGCCAGATACAGTTTTATACTTATCGCCACCCCATACGCAAAACTTTACCATGCTTATGCTTAACAGCTTTGAAAGTTTGGATGAAATAAAATTGGGGAATGATGAGCGCAGGTACTTGGTTCAAAAAATACTGGAATATTATGCTTTACATGCAGACGGGTTTGGAAATATTAAATCGCACGAGGTTTTGGAGGAGATTTTTAGCTAGCGAATTTGAGGGAATAAATTTATGACCAAATAGGTTAAAAGGCGGCGTATTATCCATTGCTTAAACAAGCAGAAAAGAAAAATTAAAAGAGCAAACAACCGCTTACTCTTTTAAAAACTGATCTCAATAATTTATCATAAAGAACAAATTGGTGTTTTAGATAAACATGTACAAATATAATACCTATAGAATTAGCAGGGTAATTTTTTGTATAAAAAAGATGATTTTTATCAAAATTGGTGTAAAAACTTATTAACATTCATAATTTACTAACATTTTATGGTAAAATGTTAGGTAAATACTAAAAAAAGGGCAGATATACTGCCAAATGCTACAAAATGGCATTATTTTATTAAATATGTACTAAATTTAGGGCTTAAATCCACTAATAAAACCAAATATACTATTGAAATTAATATTTACTTGCATTGCCTTGTTGCTATGTTTACAGGTAATTGCCCAAAAAAAAAATAAAAATTTTACCTATCACATTCACCATGCCGGCAGCGAAATTAAGGTTGATGGTGTTATGAATGAACAAGCTTGGGCAGAGGCTGAGGTAGCAAAAAATTTCAAGATGGTATTACCAATGGATACTAGTTTGGCAAAGGTAAAAACAGAGATCAGGATGTGTTATGATGAAAAGGCCATTTACATTTTAGCAGTTTGCTATAAGGCAGTTGATGGCCCCAACATGGTTGAATCATTAAAAAGAGATTTCAACTTTCAGAAAAATGATAATTTCATTTTTTTTATGGACACGTATAATGACCAAACCAATGGCTTTACTTTCGGATCAAATGCAGCTGGTGCGGAGTGGGACGGCTCCATGTTTGAGGGTGGTAAGGTTGATTTGAGCTGGACAAACAAATGGACATCAGCTGTAAAGGATTATCCGGATAAGTATATTTTTGAAGCGGCCATCCCCTATACCTCTATCAGATACAAAAAAGGAATAACTGAATGGGGAATTAATTTTAGCCGAAATGACCTAAAAACCACCGAAAAATCGAGCTGGGCTCCGGTACCAAGGCAATTTCCTACGGCTTCCTTGGCGTATACCGGTACTTTAATCTGGGATACTCCTCCACCATCGCCGGGGCCAAATATATCCATCATCCCTTATGCTTTAGCAGGTATAAAAAGAGATTTTCAAAATAACAAAAACTGGACTACCCAAAATCAATTTGGTGGTGATGCCAAAATTGCGGTAACCTCTGCGCTCAACCTTGATTTAACTGTTCGGCCTGATTTTTCGCAAGTAGATGCTGATAAACAAGTAACCGACCTTAGTCGATATGAGCTTTTTTATCCGGAAACAAGGCAATTTTTTATTGAAAACGGCGACCAGTTCAGCAATTTTGGTTATGCCTCCATCAGGCCATTCTTTTCGCGGAGAATTGGTTTGGCTTCAAATATATTTGGTGGGTTTAGGCTAAGTGGTAAACTCAATAAAAATTGGCGTATTGGTGTAATGGATATGCAAACCAATAGCAATGATTCTATCCCATCGCAAAACTTTACTGCAATTGCGCTACAACGAAAAATATTTGCACGATCGAACATCGGCTTTTTAGTAGTCAACAAAATCGGATTTAACTATCCTCCTCCACCTGTAAATTCTCAGCCTAATAATTCGCGCTATAATACGGATGTAGGGATTGAGTTTAACCTTGCTTCGTCTGACAATATTTGGACCGGCAAATTACTTGCTTTGAAATCATTCACTCCAAACAAAAACGGGCATGATTTTACGCAGGCGGGTAACCTGCAATTTGCTAATAAATATTGGACTATTGGTGCACAGTACGAAGTTGTAGGAGCAAATTATAATGCCGAGGTTGGCTATGTGCCCAGAAAAGGCTATATTAAATTTAACCCTGTTATGGCGCATTTGTTTTTTCCAAAGCAGGGAGTAATATTGAGTCATGGTCCTCAATTTAATTTAACAACTTACTATGATGGCAGTTTTAATCCTACTGATAATCGTACTTTTATTTCATATCCTATTACATTTAGAGACCGCAGTACCTTAACCCCTTTGGTTGAACATGATTTTGTAAAACTACTGGCTCCGTTCGACCCAACCAACTTTACAAAAAATGTTTTGCCAACCGGTTCAAAAAGTAGTTGGAATAATGTGGAGATAGCCTACTTTTCGTACCCACAAAGTGTTTTTACCTATGATTTTACTTTTGATTACGGAGGATATTATGACAATGGTAAAAAGATAAGCTTTGTGAATGATATTGGCTACCGCATACAACCTTATGTAAATATTGCATGGAGCACTACTTTAAATATTTTGCAACTACCACAACCTTGGGGGCAAAATAATTTTTGGCTGGTTGGTCCGCGTACCGATTTAACCTTAACAAATAAATTTTACTTAACCGGGTTTTACCAATACAACCAGCAAGGTAAAAACATGAATATAAATGCCCGACTACAATGGCGTTTCAGACCGGCATCTGATTTTTTTATAGTTTATACGGATAATTATTTACCACGCCCGTTTTTTGTAAAAAACCGAGCACTTGTTTTTAAACTTACCTATTGGATCAACAATTAATTAATCCTATTTACGCTTGTTTTAATATTTAAAAGTTTGACATTATAACCACCAAACAGCAAATTTTATTTTGAATAAAGTTGTTATAATTGCAATCAAAATAATACATAATTAAACCAATGAACAAATTACATAAGGTTTACAACGAATTTACAACCGAAAACGAACTTTTGAATCTGATTGAGAAACAACACAACGAACTTTCTTTTGATACCCCATTAAGACCCGATGCCTTTGAGCTGGATGACGAAACAAAAATTGAGTTAATAACCAAGGAATTTACCTCGATCATGAATATACTTGGTCTTGATTTAACTGATGATAGTTTAAAAGACACCCCAACCAGGGTAGCTAAAATGTATGTTAAAGAAATTTTTAGCGGCTTAAACCCGGCAAACAAACCTGATATCACGCTCTTTAAAAACAAATACAGCTATAACCAAATGCTGGTTGAAAAAAACATAGCTGTTTATAGCAATTGCGAGCATCACTTTGTACCGATAGTTGGTAAGGCACACGTGGCTTATATTAGCAATGGTACGGTTATAGGTTTATCAAAACTAAACAGATTGGTACAATATTGTTCACAACGCCCACAAGTACAAGAAAGGTTGACGGTACAAATTGCCAACGAAATTAAAGAAGCTTTAGGGACAGAGGATGTTGCAGTTTTAATTGACGCCAACCATCATTGTGTATCATCAAGAGGTGTTAAGGATACTGGTAGCTCCACCATTACAGCCGAATACTGCGGTAAATTTTTAGAAGCCGGATTTAAGGAAGAATTTTTAAGACATATAGCCTCATGAACTTTTCAGGAAAAAATATTTTAGTTGTGGGCGGGAGTAGTGGCATAGGCCTTGCATTGGTGAACCAATTGGTTGAACAACAGGCAAATGTTTATATAATTAGCAGAAATGAATCCGGAAGTTTACCCAATAATATTCATCATTTAGCTTTGGATATTACTGGCGATGTAGGCACAATCCCCAACTTTTTACCCGAACAACTACATGGTTTGGTATATTCTGTTGGGAGTATTAACCTAAAGCCATTTACACGGCTTACGGAAGAAGACTTTTTGAATGATTACAGAATAAATGTATTAGGAGCAGTAAAAGTTATTCAGCAGGCATTAAAAAACCTAAAGAGTGCTAAAGGATCTGCTATAACCCTTATTAGTTCGGTAGCTGCTCAAACAGGATTGGGGTTTCATGCCAGTATTGCCTCCGCAAAAGCAGGCTTAGAAGGTTTGGCTATTTCGTTGGCTGCAGAGTTTGCCCCGTTTCAAATTAGGGTGAATGTGGTTGCTCCCTCATTAACTGATACACCTTTGGCGCAAAACCTATTAAATTCTCCCGAAAAAAGAGAAGCATCAGCCAAAAGACACCCCTTGAACCAAATAGGTAAACCTGAAGATATTGCTAAAGCTATTGCCTATTTATTATCAGATGATAGTGTTTGGATAACAGGTCAAACCCTTGGCATTGATGGTGGTTTAGGTAAACTAAAAACAAGTTAACCATGCAAATAAGCCATAGTCAGTTAGCCAATATGGAACAGCGTTTCAGAGCTACGCTGATAAACAGCATACCTGGATATAAATGCTTGCAAATGGTGGGTACAAGCAACCGGGATGGCATAAGTAATATAGGTTTGTTCAATTCTATTTTTCATTTAGGAGCAAATCCTGCATTACTAGGTATGGTATTTAGACCACTTACCCCAGAGCATGATACTTTTAACAATATTATGGAAACAGGGCATTATACCTTTAATAATGTATTGCCTTGGTTTTACAAACAAGCACATCAAACAAGCGCCAGCTATCCTTCTGAAGAATCTGAATTTTCAATCTGTGGATTTAACAAACAATATTTAAGCGAATTTAAGGCTCCATTTGTACAAGAATCAAACATTAAGATAGGTTTGGAGTTTAGAGAATGTATTGATGTAAGCATAAATAATACAAAGATATTAATTGGTGAAGTGGTACATATTTTGCTTGATGAACATATTTTAGGCGATGATGGTTATATTGACCATACAAAAGCTGAAACGGTTACAGTGGTAGGGTTGGATAGTTATTTTACTACGCAACAACTGGAGCGGTTACCTTTTGCCAAAGCAAACGGAAAACTGAATAAGCAAATAACCCAACACAAAGTTTAAAAATAAATGGGATGGCGAACCAACCGGATGTTTTAGTTATTGGGGCAGGCATAGCAGGCTTAACAGCTGCTAAACTATTGAAGGAAGCTGGTAAAACAGTTAAATTAATTGAAGCAAGCAATAGTATTGGTGGTAGGGTTAAAACAGATTTATACCAAGGCTACCTGTTAGACCATGGATTTCAGGTTTTATTAACTGAATATCCGGAAGCAAAAAAATTATTAAATTATAACCAACTCCATTTAAAGGCTTTTGATCCCGGTGCCATTATTTTGAACCAAAAAGGTATTACCGAAATTGGCGACCCATTAAGAAAACCTTCCACGCTTGTTCAAACATTGATTTCGCCGGTTGGGTCAATTTTTGATAAACTGAAGATGCTTGGTTTAAAACTAAAATTGGCTGGCACAAGTATTGAGCAAATTTTTGAAAAACAAGAAATTACCACTTGGCAATATTTAAAGCAAGTTGGCTTTAGCGAAAAGATGCTGAACCAGTTTTTTAAGCCATTTATGACAGGTATATTTTTAGAGAATGAACTCACTACCTCGAGCCGAATGTTTGAATTTGTATTCAAGATGTTTAGTGAGGGAGATACCGCTATCCCTGCAAAAGGAATGGCAGAAATACCCAAACAGCTTGCCAATTCATTATTAAAAGAAGATATTTTGTTTAATGAAAAGATAATTGGGATAGACAATAACCGGGTACAAACCGAAAACGGGAATTGGTATAGCGCGAAAAAAATACTGATTGCCACCAATCCTCCAGGAATACCAGCGCCTTTTAAAATTTACAATACCAATATGCGGCAGGTAACCAATATTTATTTTACAGCCGATAAGGCCCCTGTTAACAAGCCAATTATTGTACTCAATGCTTCTGTAAATAAGTTGGTAAATAATATAGCCGTACTCGACCAAGTTTCATCCGCTTACTCGCCCGAAGGTAAATCCTTGATTTCAGTTTCCATAATTGGAAGTAAATTTACGGGGTATGAAGTAGACTTACCAGCGTTGGTTTTAGCGGAAATAAAACAATGGTATCCCGAAGCTATTGATTGGGAATATTTAAAAACATACAACATCCCCTATGCTTTACCTTTGGATGAGCATGTTATTGATACTACCGATAAAGCAACTATTAGGCTTACCGATGAAAGCTTTATATGCGGCGACCACCTATTAAATGGCTCTATCAATGCAGCAATGAAAAGCGGTAGATTAGCTGTTGAGGCTATATTAAGCTGTTTAAATTAAAATCATGAAGGGAAATCAGATATTTTCGGATACACTTTTAAGTTTGAAGAGGACTCAAGGTGATCGGTATGCTGATGAACTGATAAATAATTACTTTACTGATAACACTAAAAAGCAAGTTTTACGCAATTGGCTAAACCAGCTTAATCAGAATACCGACCTCCTTACCATACCAACCGAATTTAAAGATTATATTTTTATAGCCAAGGCAAATAAACTTCCGGTATGGGCTAAGCCCAAACAAATGGAATTGGGGGCAGCATTCTTCGCCAGAAATAATGATTTAATTATGAACCTGCTGGCCCTATTATCACTCCCGTATTGTTATGCGGCAGCTGATGGAGCACTAGTATTGAGCCAAACAAACCGAATGCGCAACGATGTTGGTGTACGCCTGTATGAAACAGCCGAATTTGTTTGGGAGGTTATGGCACCAAATGCTTTTACAAATAAGGGTAAAGCATTTGCCAGTATTTTAAAAGTAAGGTTGATGCATGCGGCGGCCAGGCATTATATTTTAAAAAGCGATGGTTGGAATTTGGCTTTAGGCTATCCGGTAAATCAGGAAGATATGGCTGGTACCAATCTTTCATTTTCGTTAATGGTGATACGTGGTTTACGGAAATTTGGTATTTCGGTTAGTTATGAAGAGCAATTGGCATTTATGCATTTATGGAATGTAATAGGGTATTTATTGGGTTTGGAAGAAGACCTACTGCCAAACTCCGGAAAAGATGCTTTTAATTTGGAAGAAGCAATTAGGGTACGACAATTCAAAGCCTCCGACCATGGAATGGATTTAACATCCTCTTTATTAAAATATTTTACCAATATTAATTCAAATAGCGGATTGAGTAACCAGGAAATTCCACAATTGATGCGATACCTTTTAGGCAATGAAGTTGCGGATATACTAGGATTACCTAATGAACAATACCCTGCCAATAAAGTGCGTTTAATGCGCAATATAAATTTAATAAAACATTTAACCATATTTGATAAGCCAGAACCAGCCTATCAAAAAGGGTTTCGAAAGTTCGAGAAAGAAAAAGCTAAATAATTATGCTGCAATCTGATACATTTGCAAATTACATCATTTAATAAAAAAATGAAAACGTACGCCTTAATGCAACAACTCTTAACCTTGGTAGAGGGTTTTGAAAAAGAGAATCCCAATAGTGAGCCTACGCTGGTAGGCTTTGCTGGTTATTTGGTAAATCAGGTAACAGAACATCAGGATTTTGAAACTAGTGGGGATATTAGATTTGGAAATGAAGACCCTGTTGCCACAAAACTAGCGTATCAGATTGATAATAATATTGGCCGACTATTGGTGTATATGAGCAGGTATGCAAAATCATACATAAAAAAAGCGTTGGAGGGTACTTCCTTACAAACTGGTGAAGACTTTACCTGCCTTGCCATATTATTAACACATGATGATTTATCAAAAGGCGATTTGATTAGTAAGAACATACAAGAAAAAACATCAGGCACTGAGGTTATTAGACGATTAATAGCAGCCGGTTTAGCTAAACAATGGGATGATGAGCACGATAAGCGTGGCAAACGCATTGCTATTACCCAACAAGGCAAAGATCTTTTATACAAAGTTTTTGAAGATATGAACTATGTTGGACAAATGGTAACCGGCGATTTAAGTTTTACTGAAAAACTAACCTTACAACACTTATTACAAAAGCTGGAAACTTTTCATTACCAATTACATGAAAATAAAACAATTGGAAACAAGAACGATTTAAAAGAATTTGTTCATCAGGCTTAATAACTTAAAAAACTAAGCCCAAACTTTGTTTTCTTCCTTTATCCTTACATATAGCATCAATGCGTTTAGTGCAGTGAAAACAACCAGGGTAATGTATAAGTGAAAGATTAAAGGTATTACAGCAATTTCCAAAACAACCTCCGTATAATTAGGGTGCTTAATAAATTGATACGGTCCTTTTAAAACAGGTGCTACATTTGGTATCCTGTATATTTTTGTACTCCAATATTTGCCTAGTGTGGCTAAAATATAAGCCTTAAAACCTAATAAAACAACAAAAATAAAAAGGAAGATATAATTTACAGTTGTACCACCCCGCCAAACATATTCAACAACCAGCGATATTATGAAGCAGGTATGTAAGGCAATCATATAAGGGTAATGTTCTTGACCGTATTCAATTGCTCCTTGCTGTAAAAGCCATTTTTCATTTCGTTTATTTAGAAATAGCTCTGATAGTCTTTGTAAAATCAAAAACAGAATAAACGCATAAAACACCCAGTTTTGAACAATAAATTGCGTATAAATGTAAACGAATAGATTATCGGCAGTCGATTTTAAGTTCATCCTACAGGTAAATGATGGTTCAAGTACTAACCAATTTTTAATAAAACCATTTCGCTCGAGAAGCCTGGCCCCATAGCAAGCATCAAACCATAACCCGGTTCAAAACCCTCGGTCATGAATTTATCAAGTACATATAAAACAGTAGCACTCGACATATTGCCGTAATTGCCCATAATTTCACGGGTATTTTTCAGAAAATCGCCTTCCACACCCAAAGCATCCTGATAAGCCTCCAAAACCTTTTTGCCACCCGGATGAAAGATAAAGTTCTTAATATCGGCTAACGTTAGTTGATGTTTGGCTAAAAACTCATCAATATCAGCCTTGATGTTTTCATGGATGAATTTGGGAATATCTTTAGAGAACAATACCTTAAAGCCGGTATCCTGAAAATCCCAACCCATCACCTCGAGCGAATCATAATAGAGCTTACTTGATGAGGCTATATAATTTACCTTAGAGGCTGATTGGAAGCTGTCGCCTTTTATCAGACAAGCCGCAACACCATCCGAAAACAGGCTGGAACCTATAAAATTACTTTTGCTATAGTCGTTTTTTATGAGTGTTAATGAGCACAGTTCAACTGCCACCAACAAAACAATAGCCTTTGTATTGGCAATGGCTAGCATATTCGCTTTTGCCATACCCGATACCCCACCTCCGCAACCCAATCCCCAAACAGGAATACGGTTAATATGCTGGTTGAGGCGCATTTTATTGATGATGAGCGCGTCCATACTCGGGGTGGCCAAGCCTGTGGTTGATACAAAAATAATATCGGTTATATCCTCTTTATTAATGCTTGCCCTTTCAATACATTCTTCAATAGCCTTTACTGAGTAGGTAAGCGTGGTATCAATGTATTTATTGTTTCGCTCTTCAAACGTATTCGGACTTTTATAATAGGGAATAGTTTCGCAAAAATTGCGGTATTTTATTTCGGTATTATCAAAGGCAAAAATCAGTCGAGCAGTTTCCGGAAAATTTTCGGAGAACATTTCCTGGGCTTGTTTTTTAACTTCTTGTTGGTCTACTCGATGAGGGAAATCAATTTTTGCGGTAGCGGCTATAAAGGGCATATTTATTTTTTACTAATATACGTAAATATACCCCCTTTGGTTTTAAAAATCCCAAAATAAAACAGTTTAAAGACAGTTTGAAAAACCGATAAATATTCAATAAAAACCTATTAAAAATAAGTTTGATTATTGAAGCAGGGTAACTATTATTAGTTTTAAATCTAAAAGAAAATAATTGTATCATTTTAAAACAATGATGCGTAAATACACCTAAAGTGAATTGAAAAGTATTGCTTGATTTTAATCCTGATTTAAAATGAAAACAATTAAAAAATTAGCTAACTCAATTATTATTGTTTTAATAGCATTTACTCAAATAAACTGTAAAAAATATGATTTAGATGCCCCATCTAATAATATTGTTGGGAATTGGAAAGAGGTATATTACTTGTTACAAGCCAATGATGTGGGTCCATTTAATACTCATTGGGTAACTATTAGTACAAACAATGCCTTAAATTATCAATTTAAGTATGATAGCACCTTTACTATCCAAAACTACAGTTGGTATAATAATTGCAAACCTCTAAAATTCACTTATTTAAATATTGTTCAGAACCCGGTAATAATTACCAGATTTGATTGTTTAGATAGAGCACCTACATCACTTGACACCTTACGTGTTTTAAAACTTAGTAAGGATAGTTTAATAGTATATGTAAAAGCAGGGTGGTTTGGTGGTTATTCCATGAAATTTATTCGAAACAATTAAAACCAAATATGAAACGACTGATTTTTATTTCAGGATTTGTATTTATTTTGAGCAATTATAGTTGCAATAAAATTTCCCCGTATATTAAACGCGGGGTAGTCATTGCAAGCCTATGCGAAACTATTCAAACAGTTGTTCAATTAAACTATCATGACCCATTATCGTACAATTGGAAAGACGCAGACGGTAAAATATATCAAAATGTAGTAGTAGTTTATAATAAAAACCTACAAAATTCATTAGGCAAAAGCTTTACTTTCTCCAGAGTTAGACCAGCAAATAATTCGGATCCATATATTGTAATACTTGGTACTTGTGTCGATTACAATAACTCATTTCTAATACTTGATAATGTTGTTTTTAAAAATTAAATAATCTTGAAATCATTGCTTTACTTCCCAACCACCAAAACCTTAAACGTTCCGGGTATTACGGATGGTCTGAATGTTCCGGGTTTTTTTGGTGCGAACTTTCCGGTTGGTAAATACAAAGTATGGGTAATTTGATCAACCGCAATGGTTCTGGCTCCTTTTTGGGTTTTAAGGGTTTGTAAAACTGTAAATTTATTGGCCGATTGTTCTTTGATTACTGTTAAAGTACCTTCGCCATTGGATGAATAAATGGTTTTCAGTTTTTTATCAAAGCCTATGGCATCGCTCTCGTCGCCAATTGGTACGGTGGTAATTACTTTTCCGTTGGTTGCATTTATAACGGTTAGCAATTTGTTACCGCAGCCAATAAAAAGACGCATGGTTTGCCTGTCAATCGCCAAGCCTGAATTATCTTTGCCGGGTTTAATGGGCCAGGTGTTAATAATTTTGTAAGTAGTGGCATCAATTACATCAATCTCGCTTTTTTCGGAATTGTTTACATATATTTTGCCTGCACCATCGCTGGTAGCAGTTTCGGGCCAGCCTGTAAGTTGAATAGTAGCTATTGATTGATCGGTAACCGGGTCAATAACGGTCATGTTTTTACTTCGTCCGTTACAGCTAATGATTTTTTTTGAAAAATCATCGTAAAAAATACCATCGGCAAACATGCCGGTTGGTGCAGAACCTAAAATTTTATTTGTTTTCAGGTCGAATATCAAAACGCTATTGGCTCCGCCATTGGTTATATAGCCTTTACCAAATTCGTGTGCCAAGGCTATGCCGTGAACATCCTTATCAGAAGTTATTATACCAACCGAATCGCCGGTAGTTTTATTGAGGATATTTACCTGCGTTCCATGCGATACATAAAGGTTATCGGAAACAGAATCGACCGTGATATAATCATACCCTCCGGCACCATTTATTGGGAAGGCTTTCTGAATTTTCAAATTTTGGGCTATAACTCCAGTAAATGGTAATAATACCAACAAAACAAAAATTTGGTTAAACTTTTTCATATTGAATTTTGCTTAAACAAAAATAATATTGTTTTGCATAGCATTGGCATACAATCGGCTTAAAGCCAAAATTTACCGACCGAGCTTATTGTTGAATTGACTAAATCGTTTTTATCTGCTTAACTCAATAAATTTTTCCAGCTCACCAAATCGCCAATAATTTTACCCAAATCATCCGCATTTACACGTTCTTGTGTCATAGTATCACGGTGACGGATGGTAACGGTATTGTCTTCCAATGTTTGATGGTCAACCGTAATGCAAAATGGTGTGCCTATTGCATCTTGTCTGCGGTAACGCTTGCCTATGGCATCCTTTTCCTCGTATTGTATGTTGAAGTCGATTTTAAGTCGGTCCATAATTTCCCGCGCTTTTTCGGGCAGACCGTCTTTTTTAATCAATGGAAAAATAGCCGCTTTAACTGGTGCCAAGCAAGGGTGAAGTTTTAAAACCGTACGACTATCCTGTTTTTCTTCGGTGCTTAAATCTTCCTCTTCAAAAGCGTTGATCATGGTCAATAAAAACATCCTGTCCAAACCTATCGAAGTTTCAATTACGTAAGGAATGTAATTACCATAAGGCTTATTGGTATCAGGATCAACCTCCGGATCAAAGTATTGCATTTTTTTGTTCGAGAATTTTTGGTGCTGACTTAAATCAAAATCAGTTCGGCTATGGATACCCTCCACCTCTTTAAACCCGAAGGGAAATTCAAATTCAATGTCGTAAGCAGCATCGGCATAATGAGCCAATTTGGTATGCTCGTGATAACGATATTTTTCAGGCGCTGTACCTAAGGCCAAGTGCCATTTTAAGCGGGTTTCTTTCCATATATTAAACCATTCCTTTTGCGTGCCGGGGCGTACAAAATATTGCATCTCCATTTGTTCAAACTCACGCATGCGGATAATAAACTGACGGGCTATTACCTCGTTACGGAAAGCCTTCCCAATTTGGGCAATACCAAAAGGAATTTTCATCCT
>CAIYNX010000199.1 GCA_903927645.1 uncultured Mucilaginibacter sp. | reverse complement strand
TCCCCGATTCGCCGGTGGATGTTTTGGTTTCACCATGGATTATATTTTTAAAATAACCTAGAGATAAGTTTGCCAGAGTAATACCTAATCCTGTAAAGAAGCTTTGTGTTAAAAACCCCAATGCTCGTTGTTTTTCGGGTAATTTATCAGCAATAAAAGCCCTGTAAGGCTCCATAGCTGTATTATTTGCTGCATCTAAAATCCAAAGCAGGCCTGCAGCCATCCAAAGGGTTCTGCTAAAAGGAAAGGAAAACAAGCAAAAACTGCAAAAAACAGCACCCATTAAAAAGTAGGGTTTACGTCGGCCATAGCGAGGATGCCAGGTTTTATCGCTCAAAGCTCCTATAATTGGCTGGATGAGCAAACCCGTCATAGGTCCGGCAAGGTTTAATAGGGGCAATTGATCGGGTTTGGCATGCAAAAAGGTATATAGTGGATTAATAGCAGTTTGCTGCAAGCCAAAACTATACTGAATGCCAAAAAAGCCGACATTCATATTTATTATTTGCCAAAAGGTTAACTTAGGTTTTACAAAAGCCATAAATAGCTACCAGGTTAAATGATTTAAATAATTGGTTTAAAAAAAATAGAATAACAATAATACTATTACAATTTGACAATTAGGAGCAAAAAATTAAACCTAAAAAATTATTTCAACGAGTATTTATTATACTTTATCCTTTAGTACTGATAACCAATATATTAAAGGTTTATAATTAGCAAAAAAAACAACAACAACTTGTATTTTTTTAAAACACAAACAGGTATTTAAAAGTTACAACCTTATTTGAGCCGAAATTTTTACGCCAAATTTTTGAGGGAGGTTGTTGTAGGAGTCGCGGTTTTGAAGATAGGTGAGCCTGCGGATACAATCGACCCGAAGAAATTTGAAAATATTTTCAATGCCGGCTCCGGTTTCCATATAAGGGGTACTGCCAAAGCTATGTAGTTTTATTTGGTTATAAATAGAAATATCATTTTGATTGGTTTTTGAAATGCCACCAAATAGGATATTTGCAGTACCAACCAAGCGCCAATTAAAATTTTTTATAATTGGCACCTCATTGAGCAATAAGCCTTCAAAATGCTGGGTGTAATTTAAGCTGGCATATTTATCGCTGGCAAATTCAAAAAAACGCATTTGGTTAAAGGCATTCGGGTTATATAAAAATGTTTGGTTACCCAAATGATTCTCCAAAAGTGGGTATGGTACGGTTGATGGGATAAAACCAGCCGAAAAGGAGTATTTCCCTCTGCCTAATCGTCCCATTTTAAGTGTTTGCGCTATATTGATACTGAATTTATTATAGGCATTACTGCCTGATAAAAAATCTTTTAAGCCCAAAGTGTATCTAAAAGTAATAACAGGTTCTTCAACATTCGATTTAACCTTTAATTGCTTATTTGATGATTCGGAAATCAAAGGCATGACACCCGGCGACCATTTTGACTCGAACTGAAACTCCGAAACAAAAAGGTAATGCCCTATTTTAGTCCCATTTGGCGATTTAAAATTAAAAGGAAAAAGAGGGTCGAGTGTCCAGTTGGCAAAGATTACCTTCTCGGTAAAGCCCTTAAAAAGGTCGCGTTTTATGTACAGCTCCAAATCGTCCTGAAAAAATACTTTTCTACGACTAATCTTACCAAAACCTGTAAATGCGCCAAATAAATTATCCCGTTGGTAAATATAATTCTCGCTAAGTAAAGCCACCTGATTCAAATCGTGTTTAAAGCTAATGCCTGCTTCTGTCCAATTTTTGCGGGTGAGTATATAATCAGCGTTGGCACCATATTTTACAGCATTGTCTCGGGTACCATAAGCTAAAAATCCACCCAAAATCAAGTTTTTATCAAAACTATTATTCGTTTTAAAACCCACACGCAGGCGGTTACCCTCTACATTATTATAGCTATATGATTCAATAAAAGGCCCAAACCCTACTTTTCCAACCCTGTAATAACCATTAATCAATAAATCGGCAACGGTAATATAATTTTTTACAGCAGGAAGGTCTTTTACCTCTCCAATCAGGTTGTAAACGCCTTTCTCTGCTTTACTTAGTGTATCAGGGCGGTTAATGTCCCAGTATTGGTTAGTTGTTTTATCAACATTAGGGGCTATAGTAAGCGGCTCAGCAAAAAAATTATCGGGATAGGTTTTGTTAATTTCAACATTGGTATTAACCGTATAAAACTTTGCCAATAAACCGCTGGTGTTTTCACTTACGCGCTTTACCTCTACCAAAATACGGGTTTTTGCCGGTAACCAAGCGCGCCCATTAACCCCATCCATTAATTGTTGAATGGTAATTAAGTTGATGAAGTTCAGGTTTGCTGTAGGCTCAATGGTTGCCTTTACCTGATAAAGTGCATAATTGTCTTTGGCTATCCACATTACGCCTGTAAATGCCAAATCTTTTGGATTTTTAGGTGCAAACGCAATTTGAAAACAAGCCTTTCCGCCAACTACCGCGTTTCGGTTTTGCAGATCATACTCATACCAATTATAACAATTTTCGCTAATGGGCGATGCAAAATCTTTTCCAGCCGCCGTTAAAAAATTTTTATAAAAATTGTACTGCTGAAACGTGCTTCCGGTAAGCTGAGCCATGAGTGTACCATCTTCAAAACCAACACCACGGGTACGGGTATGAATAATATTTTCATGCTTGGTGGCAGGGTTTGCCTTATAATAAAAATCGGAAATACTTTCTGATTCAAAAAGTGGCAACACTGTGCTATGACTAATACCCGATAGCCCTAAACTATCGGCCTTATCAACCAGTTTTTTGAAACCACGTTTGCTTAATAATTTGGCGCTTAAATCATTGGCATCAAATTCAATACGGTTATAACTATGATATTGGTAAGAAGCAAGCTGCCGAGGATCATTTACCGGTTTGCGTTTAATTACCTGGTTAATAATTGGCCATGCCGGATTGATGTATCCTTTAGGAGTAATTCGTACCTCATCCAGGGTATTATTTAAAGGCTGTAGTGCAAGGTTTATTACCTGCCAGGTAAGCGAACCAATAAAAACTGTTTTGGGTGCATAACCAATACAATTAAAGGTAATTGAGTCTTTTTTTGATACAAACTCCAAATTGTATAAGCCATCAAAATCTGTGTGTGTACCTATGCTTGTGCCACGTATAGCAACTGTTGCATATGGAATTGCCTCGCCTGTGGCTACATCAGTTACCTTACCTTTAATTAATCTGGTTTGAGCACCGGCAGGAATTATAAATACATAAAATAACAACAAAACCGCAAAAAGCTTGCAAAAGAGTTGAAGGTTAGGGTATTTTGGCAACATAATTACCACAAAATAACGCTAATTTTTGTAAATATTATAATCTAAAGGATTTTTAATAGAATTTACCTATAGGCAATAAGATAGAATTATTTTATTTTTTTCTAGATAAGTTATTAATTCCTTTTAATATAATTTCATGTAAGGCAATATACACAAAAAAAGCTTCCAATTTTTGATCATTGGAAGCTTTGAAAAATAAAACTATTAATTGTAAAAAATTAGAAGCCTATGGATGCCTCGGCCATAAAGCCGCTAAATTTGGCACCATTCAGGATGTTGTTTGATGGATAGTTTTGATATTCCTGACTTACATATTCCAACTTCATCATAATATTTCTGGTTAAAAACCATCCAAAAGATCCAACATTTCTGTTAACGGTAACATCAGCTATGCCTGCCAACCGAGTTGATACAGTGTTATACCTATAGGCTAACCAAAAGTTTTCTTTACCTTGAGGAAATCTGTAAATTACATCTGCAGCATATTGGGTGGCCCAACGGTTGGTGGTTTCGGTAATTGCCCTACCATCGGCATTTTCAATGGTTCCAAAAAATTCTAGTCCTTTGTATTTTAAAAGTACGTTACCCATAAAGGCATGGTTTTCTTCGCTAAAGCCAGGGTTAACCCTGCCTGATGTAAAGCTATAATCAACCGCATCGCTTAAGGTAGTAGCGTTAGCAACTGCTTGGTTTTCGAGCAAGTTATAATAATGTGATCCTGTACGGTCGCCGCCAAACAAGGTGCTACTGTTTGAGCTGTTAACAGTATAAACTGACCCGGTAACTCTTAGTCTGAAATCTTTATTTAACTGTTTATCAAATCCAATTTTGCCAAGTATGGCCGGGTCATATTTGTTTACTGCGCCGGTTTTAGCATCTATTTTTGTTAAACCAACTACTGTTTCGTTTAATAATCCATCGGTCAATCCACCCATTACAAATAAACCTGATTTATGGAAGTAATAAACCTGAGCACCCAATTCGGTTGAGAATTCGTCCATGATGTAGTTTTCAACAAACGGGTTGTAAATGGTTGATCCTCCATCGGTTCTCCTGTAGTGTTGATCGCCATAATCAACATCATTTTGACCAATTCTGATAGATACACTCTTCATGATATCATCAATTACCTGACTATGTAAAAACGGAAGTTTATCAAATTGAATGTAACCACCTTTTACCCAGCTATCCTCATGGTGACGAGAAGCAAGGTAATTGGTCAAGTTCATCCTAACACCATCGGCCAATTGGATATCAAAATTTAAATTTGCCATAGGTAACTGGAACGCGTGTGATAACGGAATTAAGCTATTTACGTTACCTGTATATCCTGTTTTGGTTAGCGGATCGGCAGTATTTGATTGACCTAAAGCCTGGAAGGTTAATTCAAAATTACCACCTACCTTCACCTTCAAGCCGGTAAATTTTACAGTATCTAATTTTGAGGTTTCAAATACATTGATTCCACGTTGGTCATTTGGCCTAAAAAACTGTAAATCTTGTGCTTTTGAGCAGAAAGGTATGAAGCTAAGCCCCATAATTACAATGGCGCTAAGCTGAGTAAAAAGTTTAGTTTTCATATTTTTAGTATTAAATGTTAATTATTTTTTAAAAGTTAAATTATATTGTATAGTAAGTTCGTTTGCTACTTTCATGGCCCCTAACAAATAACTTGGTGGGTCAATTTTATAATCAGTTAATTTTATTTTCTTGCTTCCGGTACAGGTAATGGAGTTATCTGTATTAACAACGGCAACTACATCCAGAACAATAGTTTGGGTAACACCTGCGATGGTTAAATTCCCGGTTGCCTTAATGTTTACTTTATTTTTTTGAACAGGAGTAATTGCTGCCGATTCGAGCTTAAAGGTGATTTTTGGAAACTGATCTGCTTTTATGGCTTTGTAAGTACGGGTATCCATCATATCGTGCTCACTTTTTAAGCTTTTGGCGGTTACAGCTAAATTGAAGCTTTCTAAGGCTTGAATTTGATTTTCATCACCTATTTTAAATTCACCTGTACTTTCAATTGCGCTTGTTACCTCTGTCCAATCGTGCACGTTTGATGAACCTAAAACTTTAATATTTACATCCTTTCCGGCTACTATTTTATAGGTTTGCGCCTTTAGTTTTTGGGCGTACATGGATAGAAAAATGCCCATGATGGTAGTCATTATTATTGTTTTCTTATTTATAATTTTCATTTGTTTTTAATTAATACCCAAAGTTGCAACCTTCTGTTCAAGCATTAAATGATGTATTATATACTCAAATGTGACCATTGTCATTTTATTATATAAATGAATAGTTCCTTAAGATACTTGCAACTTTTTATAGTTTTTGATGCATAATTTATAATTTTTGTGCATAAAATGGGTTTAATTTTAGTAGAATTGCAATTCAATAAAAAAGCTGATTGTATTGAATTTGTAAAAAT
>CAIYNX010000198.1 GCA_903927645.1 uncultured Mucilaginibacter sp. | reverse complement strand
TGCCCTCATTGAATCAATCACCTATTATAATCCTGATTTACCGATTGAAAGCATCGACCATAACCTACCGATAAGAACCAAATATTCAAATACGAACAACAGCGCCGCTACCGAAGTTGAAATGCAAAAGGCGATGATTGATAAAAGGAAAGACGTAGAGGATAAACAAAATCAAACCAGAGAGCAAATTATAGAATTTATAAAAAATGGCAACAAGCAGAAGAATATAGGACAATATGAAGAAGCCCTTGCATCTTACCAAAAGGCTATGGATATTTCAAAAGTTGACCCTAAAATTTATAAAGAAATCCGTGATACCAAACGCCTGGTGGAGCTTAATGCCCAATTAGATAGCCTGATTAAAGGCCCCAAAGATAATTTGATAAAAATGGTAATGGTTAAAGGAGGCTCATTTAATATGGGAAGCAATATTGCGGAAGATGATGCCAGCCCAATTCATAAGGTAAAATTAAACAGTTTTTACATAGGAAAATATGAAGTGACAAAAACCGAGTGGATTGCGGTGATGGGTAAAGATTCGGTAGATATAAGAGAAAATCTTGATAGGCCAATTACTAATGTGAGTTGGGAGGAGGTGCAAACATTTATCAATAAATTAAACCAGCAAACAGGTAAAAAATACCGCTTACCTACCGAGGCCGAATGGGAGTTTGCGGCACGTGGAGGCAACCAAAGTAAAGGCTATATTTATAGTGGTTCTAATGATTTAGGCCAGGTGGGCTGGTTTATTAACAAATGGAGTTTGGAACCCGAGCCCAAAGGGCTAAAACAACCCAATGAACTGGGCATTTATGATATGAGTGGCAACGCCTGGGAATGGTGTCAGGATTGGTACAATGTAAACTATTATGCCAATAGTCCGGTAGATAATCCGTTATGTTTAACACCGGAGACCAAGAGGGTGGTGCGCGGAGGCAGTCGTAATAACCTAGCCAATGTGTGCAAAACATCACGCAGAGATAGCCGCTTACCCAATTACCGATACCCAACTGTTGGCTTTCGCTTAGTATTGCAGCAATAAAAATTTATAATATTCATATGTTATTCACCTTTTTACAACACGAACTCAAGGCCTTTTGGCGCTCAAAAAACATGGGTAAAACCATCGCCCTTAAGGTAATTATGGGCTTCTTGGTGCTTTATTTATTGGCCTGTTTTTTATTCTTGGGCTTTTTTCTGGATAAGATTTTAGAAAAAGCCTTCCCAACCGATGATATATTGGTTTCTTATTGTGGCATACTGTTGGTTTATTTTTTGTTGGATGTTTTAATAAGACTACAGTTTCAGGAATTGCCCACCCTAAGGGTACAGCCCTATCTGCAATTACCTATAAAGCGAAATACGCTGGTGCGGTATCTGTCATTAACGCCCATATTTTCGGGATTTAACCTTACACCGTACATTTTGTTTGCGCCTTTTATTTTTAAAACGATAGCTGCCGATAATGGAGCGTTAACAGCCTGGACTTTTTTGTTTGCCATCACCGCCATCACCATTTTGAACAATTACCTTGCCTTGTATTTAAAACGCAAAGCAAACCTGAACGGTTGGGTGCTTTTTTTAGCCAGCTCGGTAATTATACTAATTGCCATGGGCGATTTTTACTGGCACCTGTTTTCTATCCGCAAGTTCTCGTATTTGTATTTTGGGAATTTGCTTACCAATCCGGTATTACTCATACTTCCAATTATCGTAGCTATTGGGGTGTACTACCTTAATTTTTTATACATTAAACAGAACCTCTATCTCGAGGAGTTGGTTACTCGTAAAGCGGAAGCTTTTAAAAGCAGTACCGAGTTCCCGCTCCTAAACCGTTTCGGTATGATAGGTGATTTGGTGGCCAATGAATTAAAGCTTATTCTAAGAAACAAACGACCGCGCGCCTCTTTAACCATGTGCTTTTTCTTTTTGTTTTATGGTCTTATTTTTTATAAAAATCCAGGAATTTCTGCCAGTCAAGAAATAACTAACTATTCAATGATATTTGCAGGTATGTTTATGACCGGGATATTTATCATCATGTATGGGCAATTTATGTTTGGCATGCAAGCGGCGCAGTTTGATGGATTTTTAAATAGCAATATAAGGGTTAATGATTTTTTAAAGGCTAAGTATTTGTTGTTTTCCTTCTTATCAGTAGTATTCTTCCTACTTTCTCTCCCTTATGCTTTATTGGGTTGGAAAATTGTTTTGGTTCATTTTATTATGTTGATTTATAATTTGGGCGTTAATACCCTGATTATTCTGTTTTTTGCCAACCGAAACTATAAACGGATAGATTTATCAAAAGGAGCTTCCTTTAATTGGGAAGGGGTGAGTTTTACACAAATGATACTTGGTTTCCCAATCATGATTATCCCATTTATTATTTATATTCCATTTGCCGTTTTCGGCAAAGGCGATATAGGTTTGGCGCTTCTAGCTATCACTGGCGTAGCGTTTATTTTAACCCGAAACTACTGGATAAAACTATTGGAAAAAGATTTTTTTGAACACAAGTATAAAATAGCCGAAGGCTTTAGAAATAAATAAGATGATAACTGTAAATAATTTAAAAAAAGTATACGCCAACGCGGTGGTGGTAAACATAGCCGACCTGCAAATTAATGAAGGCGAGAGCGTGGGTTTGGTAGGTAATAACGGTGCCGGCAAAACCACCCTTTTTAGAATGATGTTGGATTTGATACGCCCTGATAGCGGATCAGTAAGCTCCAATAATGAAAATGTGGCCGGTGCCGAAAACTGGAAAACGTATACCGCCTCCTACCTCGACGAAGGCTTTTTGATTGACTACCTGACCCCCGAAGAGTAT
>CAIYNX010000197.1 GCA_903927645.1 uncultured Mucilaginibacter sp. | reverse complement strand
TAGCTTGTTTAATGAAAGCGTTTTTAAAGAAAAAATGTATGTTCAAACAGACAAGGATCATTACATTACCGGAGAAATTTTATGGTTTAAAACCTATTGTGTGGAGAGTATTTCTAATATACCTTCTGAGTTAAGCAAGGTTGCATACATTGAATTGTTAAACGCCAATCATGAGCCCGTTTTACAATCCAAAATTGAATTAAAAAAGGGCATAGGCAATGGCTCATTGTATGTACCTTCTTCACTAAAAAACGGTATATATCAACTTAGGTCATATACAAGTTGGATGAAGAATTTTCCGGCAGCCTATTATTTTGAAAAACCAATTTTGGTTATAAATCCAATAAACAACAAGGTAAATGAGCCTACCACGAATAATGCGGATATAGACATCAATTTTTTTCCCGAAGGCGGCCATTTAGTGCAAGGTGTTTCGAGTATAATTGGGTTTAAAATATTTGATAATAATGGAAAAGGTTTGGATGGCACTGGAGCAATTATTAATCAGCATAATGATACTGTATGTACATTTAAAACGCTTAAATTAGGGATTGGCTCTTTTAACTTCATGCCACAAAATGATATGGTTTATAAGGCTATTATAAAAGCCAATAATACATTAATAACAAAAAGTTTACCAACAATTGAGAGGTCGGGTTTAGTACTGCAGGCTAAAATAAAACAGTCTGGTTGGCATGTGAAAATTCAATCAGGAAGAAATGAAAATTATGAGAAGGTTTACCTATTGGTTCATAATTCACAAAATATTGAATTTGCATCTGAATATTATCTGAGAAACGATTTCGTTGATTTTGATTTGGAAAAGTCAAAACTAAAAGATGGTTTAAGCTATATCACCGTTTTTGATGAAAATAGAATTCCTTTAGTTGAGCGTGTTATTTTTAAAAGACCTTTAAAAAAACTCAATATTACGGCTAATTTAACAAAACCTTTTTACGAAAAACGTTCACTAGTAAGTATATCCATTGAGACAACTAATCAGAATGATTTTGTAAAAAATGCAAACTTATCAGTTGCGGTTACTAAAAATGAGTTGTTTAAAATTAATAATGAAAATCATATAAATGGCTATTTATGGCTCAATGCGGTATTAAAAGGTCAAATTGAATCTCCCGACTATTATTTAGACAATAATGATGATGAGGCAAACACTGCACTCGAGAACCTTTTGTTGGTTCAAGGTTGGACTCAGTTTGATTGGAGTAATATCATTAAAAACAAAAAGCCAGAATTTAAATTCGTTCCCGAATATACTGGTCATATTATTTCAGGGAATATTACCAATGGTTTAAATAATAAGCCAGCAATTAATATCAATGCTTTTTTAACAATACCTGGTAAATATTACCAATTTTATACGTCAACCACCGACTCATCAGGTAAGGTATTATTTAATACGATTAATAATTATGCACAGGGAGAAATAATTGTACAAACTAACTTTCATACCGACAGTAATTTCCATTTTGAAATTAACAGTCCTTTTTCTAACCAATTTTCAACTTCTGCCATGCCTGCTTTTAAACTTAAGCCAAATATTGAGCAGAATATAATCAATGAAAGCGTAAACGCACAGGTTCAAAATATTTTTCTAAACAAAAAGTTGAAATTATTTTTTCAACCATCTGCAGATTCGATTCCGTTTTTTCAAACTCCTTCCAAAACTTATTTACTTGATAATTATACAAGGTTTACAACCATTGAAGAAGTACTACGTGAGTATGTAAGTTCTATCGTGATCTCCAAACACCAGGGAAAATTTAATATTAAAATGTTTGATGGTGTAACACCGTTAAACACACAACCCTTGGTTTTATTGGATGGTTTACCATTGTTTGATGCAGATAGGATTTTTTATGTAGATCCGTTAAAGATTAAAAAATTAGAAGTAATAACCAAACGCTATTTATATGGGCCAATAGTTTATGATGGAGTACTAAGTTTTTCTACCTATAACGGAGATTTAAATGGTTTTGAGATAGATCCGCATGCTGTAGTTTTGGATTATGATGGACTACAATCGGAGCGTAAATTCTATTCGCCAATTTATGAAAACGAGGAACAAAAAAGTAATAGAATACCCGATTTTAGGAATACATTGTACTGGAATCCGGAAATAACAACCGAGGGTAATGGTAAATGTACCATCAATTTCTATACTGGCGACAAATTAGGAACTTATACAGGAATTATTGAAGGAATTACACCTAATGGAGTGTTGGGATATTTGGTTTTTAAATTTGAAGTAAAATAATTTATTTCCAAAATAAAGGCTGTTTAGTAGTGCCCCGAATTGAACAATCTCCACAAAGCTTTGTAGAATAGGAATATGCGGTAGGACCTCCAGATATATAATTGGGGGGAGGTATATATAGCCCCATTATTGGGACAAAGGGAGAATTTGGTGTTGTTAAAATAGATTCGGGTTGATTTTTTTCACTTTTTATATGATCACCCTGAAATGCGGTATCTATTTCACACACAGCAGGATACAATGGACTGTAAGAAGCCAATAATTCACTTGAATTAATAAATATTCGCTTACTTGCCGTGTTACCAACACTTAGGTAACCTACAACCAATTCTGTTGGGTTGCTAATGCAATGATAATTGCTTAAATTTTCTGATGGTAGTACGTCAAATATACTTCCTAATTTTTCAGTATTATTTTGAAGGTTAAGCCAAAAAGCGTAAGCATCGCTTGTTAGTGCATATTGCTTAACTATTATACTGTATTTAGTTTCAATCTTCTCTGAATTTGCAGGAATAAGAACAATAGGTGCTTGAAAAATTTTGTCGCTAATTAATTTAGTTGTATTAGCAATTGTTATCACATTTGAGGTGTCGTTTCCAAAACAATCATAAACTTGTTCATTGGCATTTCTTGCGTTTAGGTTATTGTCATAAGATGACCTATAAAAGGCATGAAACTGCCAAGTTTCAGCATAATCCCATCTATAAAACAGTGTTTTATTGCTTACATCATGGCTGTTAGTATAAACTTGAACTCCTTCAAGTTTCGGATTAAATCCAACACTATCAATTGGAGGTGAATCTTTAACAGCTACAAAATCCGATAAATACTCTTTATTATCGCTTGTTTTGATACGTAATCTGTATTTTTTTGAATTATCCAAGCTTTTTGGAGGAGATTTATAAATTCCAGGCTGGGTTTCAATTAAATTAAAACTACTATTTCCATCATTTTCAATTATTACTATCGCTTGGGTTTCTTTATTTACAACAGGTACGGTATCAATTTTTTGAGTACGGCTAATTTTTATGATGGTTGAATCGCTATTACCATTAATTACCCCTTCTATTACCAAGTATTTGGTAGATATTGAAGATATTTCTGATGGAAAAAAGGCTTTTTTGCATCCAAGAAATAAATTGGAAAATACAAGCAGGAAAATTAAAATTTTGAAACTAGCCCTCATTTTTATTAATGGAATTGGGTAAGGTGTTTTGTTTATGGTATTGCAATAATTAATTTAATCTACTAAATTAATTATTTAAAGCAGATTTATAAATTTTATAATTTAAAAACAAAATTAACAGCTAATTTTATCTTCCAAAATTGTAATAATAATTCAATTTGAGAATTTTGGTTTTTATAGGTAGGTATGATATAATACCATCCTTCATGTTGGTTCATTAGTAGTTAGTTAAAAAAAATACCCTAAACGTTTTGTAAAGGGTATTTTTAGTGATATGGTTTAGGTAATAATATGCATTTTAAAGGAGTCCAATCATTATTTAGTTGCTTTTTTAGTGGAGTCAACCAGTTTAACCATTGATGGACTAAAAGTAGTTTTACTTTCTGCAACTGCTAATTCACCTACATAGCCTTTCTTTTTAAATTTATCGCTAACAATGGGTCTGAATTCCTTTGTTGCTATACAGAACACAATTGCAATACTATGCTTTCCTGGATTATCATTTATAGGTTTTTTAAATGCTTGAATTGCATTTATAGATGCTTTATCAAATTCAATTCCTCCACTCTTTTCTACTTTTACGTCGTTTATAAATCCATTTTCATCCAAATTGAAATTGATTAAAACTACTGTGCCAATTAATCCTTTTTTAGAATTATTAGGGTATACTAATGAGTCAATAATATGATTATAAAAATCATTGGAATATGGAGTCTCTAAATAGGAGTTCATATGCAAAAAAAAGGCCAAACGCTTTTTCCTATTATCTATTTTATTCATAAATGTAAGAACATCCGATGATATGGATGGAAAAACATAACCATATTTTTCATTTAGCATTTTTAAATCTTCGGGTATTAATTTTGTTTTAAAAAATGATTTCCCTTCACCAGATTTTTCAAATATTGTAACTTGAGCCAATGATTCAAATTGTGGGAATCCAACTCCACTTTCCACATATTCATAACCCTTTTTAGTAACTTGATACGGGTATTTGAAATATGGAATAATTACTTCCCCAGCAAAATTTGGTATTTTTTGTAACGAATCTGTTTTAAATATAGAATAATCACCTGAAAAGAAATAGACGCCCAAATTGTAGTTCTTTCCAGAATCATCATTTACAATACCTTTATAATTATTGAAAGCCTTTAGTGCCAGTTCATCCAACTTTGGACCACCACTTTTTGTTATTTTAACATTTATTAAATGACGATCAAGATCAAGAGAATAGCCAACTATCACCAAACCACCCTTTTCTCCTTTACTAGGTGCGTATTTAATGTTATGATGCAAATAGTAGTCCAGAAGATGGTATCCATCAGCATTTACAACAGGTAAAATTAGTTTACCATCTCTGGTAGTATATTTGCTGCTGTCATCAATTGAATTAATAGTAATATTGTTTGCAAGTTTAATTGATGAGGCAATATAAGGCGTTTTCTTATTTTGCTTATTTATATTTATTTGATCAATATTGCTAAATTTTCCATTCGGGTCTATTTTTAAATGCCTTTTTTTTAATGGGTTAATTGAAATTCCATATTTATTATTAACTACTGATTTTATATGAGTAGGTAAAATATCAATCCATCCATAATTTTTACTTATAGATAGTGTGGAAGCGCTTATTAATAATAGGCCTAATGGCAAAAAAATAAGAAACTTGAACTTTGCAAGCTTGCTCGATCGCTGTTTATTTAACATTATAATCCTATTTTTTAGCTGGTTATCCTTAAAGAATGAATTTGTTATTGATGAGTCAAATTCCCCAAATGCCGTTTGCAATAAAAAACTAGAATAAGCAATAGCATCCCTGTCTTTGATTAGTGTTAATTCATCGGCTATGTATTCATGTATAATTTTTAGGCTGTTTTGAACCATATAAACCACCGGATTAAACCAATTTATTATTTTAAAAAGTTCAATAAATACTATATCAACTGAATGTTTTTGGCGAATATGTACAAGCTCATGTCTTATTATGATTTCAGTTTCTATTATTTTGGTGCCAATAAACAAAAAATTAAAAAACGAAAATGCAGCATCCGAATCTATTATTTTAATAACATTATGTTCGCCTTGTTTAATGATGTATCCATTTTTTATTAATTTAAATAACAAAATTAGTTTAATAAATAAGAGGCCTATTGAAATAGCTACTCCTGCCAGATATCCATATTGTATCAAATCTTGTAAGGTTAATACTGATTCCTTTACCTCCGGTACAATTATGGGAATGGCTTTTATTGGCTTAACTTGTAAAGTAGGTAACCGGGCATTTATAGGTTCGAGCGCATAAGCATTTACTGTAATTGTTGGTACCTCATGTTTTATTGAGTTTACATTAGTAGTTGCTTTAATAGGTTTAAGTGCGCTAATTTTTAAAATTGGTAGTAAAAATGATGCTACACAGCAAAATAGTAGATAAGCTCGGTTAATTTGATAATGAGTAGAGTTTTTTAAAAAAAGGTAGTAAGCCAAATAAAATACCATGAGGTATAAATTTGCTTCTGCAAGGTAATAAAGCCAGTTCATTTGTTTTTTTGTTTTAGGTTTTCAATAATTTTGGTTAGTTCTTCTAATTGTTGTAGGTCGAGTTTTTTTTCATTGGCTATGAAGGATACCAAGCTCTCGTAAGAGTTACTAAAGTAATTGGTCATCATCTTATCAAAAGTGAATTTTTTATACGCTGCCTCAGTTATAATAGGGAAATAAACATGCGAATTGCCATATGCCTTATGGTTAATAAAGCCTTTACCTTCCAATACCCTTACAACTGTTGATACCGTATTATAGGCCGGTTTAGGTTCGGGCATTAGCTCTAAAATATCTTTTACAATGGCTTCATTAAGCTGCCATAAAAGTTGCATAACTTGTTCTTCGGCTTTGGTGAGTTCTTTAATAGGCATATCAAACTATATTTATAGTTTGATAAAGATATAAACTATGTTTATAGTTTGCAAACTAAATTTATAGTTTTTTTAAAATATTTTTATAATGCCAATTTTATGAATACGACTTAATAGATGATTTTGAAGCTATTTTAAGGATGGGATGATGCCTAAAGAATTATTTAAAGAAATGCTTTTCAGCAAAAAATAATATTTTTCAAAAATGTAAAGGATACTTTTTTAAATTTATTGTCCACCAAAACAAAAAACCCCTCAGCTTTACGCCAAAGGGTTTACTAGTGGTATCAGCTGGAATCGAACCAGCGACACAAGGATTTTCAGTCCTTTGCTCTACCGACTGAGCTATGATACCGCTCCGTTTCGGGATTGCAAATGTAGCGTTTTTTTTGTTTTAGCTTATTTTTTTTTCAAAAAACTTTTAATTCCAAAATTATTCTTCAATAAATAGCTTATTATTAAATAGATAGGCATTAAAATTTTTTCTGAGGCTATTTCAAATACTTCCATTTTATATTGATTGCTTAAATATCTACCTTTGGACAATTATAAATCAATCCAAATGATTGCTCAAATTTTGTTTGTTATTATTATGATAGCAGCCGTATTTTTGTTTATTAAAAATACCGGACGCATCCGTCGAAATATCATGCTTGGTCAACCAATTATTAGGAATGACCAATCAGCACTTCGATGGCAAACGATGGCTAAAATTGCACTTGGGCAAACAAAAATGACTAAAAAGCCTATTGCAGCACTTTTACATTTTATAGTTTATGCTGGATTTATTATCATTAATATTGAGGTACTGGAAATAATTATTGATGGCATTGTTGGTACCCACCGAGTTTTTGCCAAACTATCGCCAGTTTTCTATAATTTTTTGATAGGTAGTTTTGAATTGTTAGCCCTATTAGTCTTAGTAGCATGTATAATTTTCCTAATCAGGCGTAATGTTTTACACTTGAAACGTTTTTCAGGTATTGAAATGAAGCAATGGCCAAAATCAGACGCTAACTATATCCTTCTAATCGAAGTTCTGCTCATGTCGGCCTTTTTGACCATGAATGCGGCCGATGGCAAGCTACAACTGTTAAATTATAGTCATTATATACAAGCCGGGATTTTTCCAGTTAGTCAGTTTTTAAGTTCTTGCTTGCCTGACAATACATTTAATTTGGTGTTGATTGAACGAGGATGTTGGTGGTTTCATATTATAGGTATTTTGGCATTTTTAAATTACCTGCCCTATTCAAAGCACTTTCATATTTTACTAGCATTCCCTAATACCTATTATTCAAACTTGCTTCCAAAGGGACAATTTACCAATATGAATTCGGTAACCAATGAGGTAAAAGCAATGATGGACCCTGCATTTGTTCCAGAGGCTATTTCAATTGGTCGCTTTGGCGCCAAAGATGCAATTGACCTTACATGGAAAAACTTGATGGAGGCATATACCTGTACTGAATGCGGAAGATGCACTTCAGTTTGCCCTGCTAATATTACAGGGAAGCTTTTATCACCTCGTAAAATAATGATGGATACCCGCGACCGAATTACAGAAATAGGTAACAACCAAGAAAAAAATGGTGTAGATTTTAATGATGGTAAATCTTTGTTAGATGATTATATAAGCCGGGAAGAGCTATGGGCTTGTACCAGTTGCAATGCATGTACCGAGGCTTGTCCGGTAAATATAAATCCATTGGAAATTATTATTGAATTACGAAGATATGCTGTAATGGAAGAAGCTAAGGCTCCAAACAATATTAATAATATGTTTGCAAATATTGAAAACAATGGTGCCCCTTGGAAGTATAGCAATGCAGATAGATTGAATTGGGTTAAATAGCTTTAAATTTATTTGAATTTTATAATAAAATTAAAATGGCCTAAATGGAAAAACCAATAACCAATATAGTAGTACCTACAATGGCAGAGATGATGGCTGAAGGAAATCAGCCTGAAATTTTATTTTGGGTAGGTTGTGCTGGTAGTTTTGATGAAAGAGCACAAAGAATTACCCGCGATATTTGCAAAATTTTAAACTATGTAGGTATAAGTTTTGCCATACTAGGAACAGAAGAAAGCTGCACAGGCGACCCGGCCAAACGTGCAGGCAACGAATTTTTATTCCAAATGCAAGCTATTACTAATATTCAGGTTTTGGATGCCTACAATATTAAAAAGATAGTTACCGGGTGCCCTCATTGTTTTAATACTATAAAGAATGAATACCCGGGTTTAGGTGGCAACTATGAAGTAATCCACCATACTCAGTTAATTCAACAATTAATTGATGAGGGTAAGTTAAAAGTAGACAACGGCGAAAGCTTTGTTGGCAAACGCATTACCTACCATGACCCATGCTATTTAGGTCGTGGAAATGGTGTTTACGAAGCACCACGTAAAGCACTTGAATTATTAGATGCCGATTTGGTTGAAATGAAACGATGCAAAACCAACGGCTTATGTTGTGGGGCAGGAGGGGCACAAATGTTTAAAGAGCCGGAAAAAGGTAATAAAGATATCAATATGGAGCGTATGATTGACGTAAAAGAAAGCAAAGCCAATGTGGTTGCAGCTGCTTGCCCCTTTTGCATGACCATGCTTAGTGATGGTGTAAAACTTGAAAACAAACAGCAAGAAATTGAAGTTTTGGATATTGCCGAAATTATAGTAAGGGCAAATGGATTATAAATTGCTTATTTATTTTTAAAATAGTTTAAGCTTTGAGTTAAGCTATCCAACTTTTCAGCATTTATATTTTTTAAGGGGAGGTTTAATAGGTTAGCCATTTCGTCAATATCACCTTTTCGGCTATTATGGGTTTGAACAATTATATCATCCTCAATAGCCAATAATTGTAAAATGCCCTTTTTATTTGTTCCTTCATATTTAATATCTTTTAATTTTTTTAAATTAAAAGAGTAATAAATTTGCTTGTTTTTTTGAAAAAATAAGCGCAATCTAATAAAGCCAAACTCATTAACGCTCAATTCCCACTTTTTTAATTTTGGCTCAGCCGATGGATTAAACGATTTTTTTAAGCAATTATTTGTCCAGCTTAACCAATCTGTATTAAGTTTATTTGGTTTAAAACTTCCCGATAAAATAAAAATAAGTAGTATAATTAATGTAAAACCTAATTTTATTAATTTTCTATTTATCATTTTAAACATGCTCAAAATTAATAAATTGCATAGATTTGCATATGTATTTTTCAGAAAATTCAAGGGTTTGGATATACCAGGCAAATAAAAAATTATCCGACATTCAGGTAACTCAAATTCAACAGGAATTAGACCAGTTTACTAAAAAATGGACAGCCCATAACCTCCTATTAAAAGCCAAAGGATTGGTTAAATACAATCTTTTTATCATACTTATTGTTGATGAAAGTAATGCCGGTGCTAGTGGATGTTCTATTGATAAATCGGTAAATTTTATAAAACAATTAGAAAGTAATTATCAAATAAACCTATTAGACCGTTTTAACTTTGCGTTTCGCGATGGGGATGAAGTATTGAGTGTAAACAAAGCCGAATTTGAGGAATTGTTAAAACTAGGCAAAGTAAATAGTGATACCCCTGTATTTAATAACCTGGTACAAAATCTAAAAGAACTTGAAGCGAACTGGGAGATACCTTTTAATAAAAGTTGGCATGCAAACTTTTTTAAAAATTAATTTTTTTTAAACCACAAAACCATCCACGCACAATTACAAAATAAAGACCAAAATTTTAGCTAAAAAAACAATCACAAATACCTAAATCATCATTTAAAAAATTATTTGAATCTAAATACATTTTCCATATTCGCATTATCGTAGGCACTTACTTTCATATCGGTAATAATACCCGTTTTTAGGCTATATACCCAGCCATGCACACCTAATTGCTGGCCTGTTTGCCATGCGTTTTGTACAATTGATGTTTTACATAAATTATAAACATTTTCCACCACATTCAGCTCAACCAAACGGTCGCAACGGGTTTCTTCATCATCAATGGCATCGAGTGTTTTTGCATGCAGGCGATAAACATCTTTAATATGCCTTAACCAATTATCAATCAACCCGAACTGCTTATTACTTATTGCGGCAATAACGCCACCACAACCATAATGCCCGGTTACTATGACATGCTTTACTTTCAAAACATTAACAGCATAATCCAGTACCGAAAGCATATTCATATCTGAATGGATTACCATATTTGCTATGTTTCTATGTACAAATATTTGCCCCGGAGCAGTATTTGTAATTTGATTGGCCGGCACACGGCTATCGGCACAACCAATCCATAAAACAGGTGGTGATTGCCCTTTGGCCAATGATTCAAAATATTCAGGGTCGGTTTTTAAACTATCCTCAATAAATTGTCTATTGCCTTCAAGCAAACTATCGTATAAATCGGAATGGTCGTTATTAAACCTCATATTAGTAAAAACATGGTTAAAATATATTCCGTAAAGTAATCAAATTTGTTGTAAAATGGTGTACCGAAGCTAATTCTAAAATAGAATCAAATAAAATCACTTAAATTTTTTAGCAAAACACTATTATTAATAATATGATTTTAGCAGCGCAATTATAAAAAAATTACATCAAGAAGAGTAAAGTTAATAATTGATTTATGTAATTTAAATAATAAAAACTTAGGTTTGTAAAAATTTTTGATATTTGGTTTAGCTATAAAATTGGTCGTTTATAGTTAAAAAAATCATAAATTTGTGGTCCATCTTTAAGGATTTGAGTATTTTAACTTCGTTATGTTTTTTAATCATGGTTTCAAAGTTTATTCCCATTTCTAAAATAATTATTAAAAAATAGCACTTAATTAATTGAACAATAATTAAACAAACCCACAGCATTGATATTTTTATAATATCTTTATATTATTAAATGGATTCTTTAAGTAGCACAAACCCACCTGATAAAAAACAGGACAATTCAATAATAAAACGCCTCGAAAATTTTTTTTCTGAACTTTATCGTATTCATTTATTTGTGACACGCTTTTTTAGGGAAGCATTTGTACCTCCCTATGAGTTTAAAGAAATTATCAGGCAATGCTTTGAGGTTGGTGTAAAATCATTTACACTTATTTCAGTAACAGGATTTATTATTGGACTAATTTTTACGAAACAATCAAGACCATCATTGGCGGCATTTGGGGCAAACTCATGGTTGCCCTCATTAGTCTCAATAGCTATTATGCGGGCATTGGCGCCTTTGGTAACGGCTTTAATTGCTTCCGGCAAGGTAGGCTCAAGTATTGGTGCTGAGTTAGGTTCTATGCGCGTAACTGAACAAATTGATGCAATGGAAGTATCCGGTACTAAGCCATTTAAATTTTTGGTTTGTACAAGAGTTCTGGCAACCACATTAACTATTCCAATTCTGGCATGTTATACTGCCTTTATTAGCTTGATGGGTGGCTTCTTAAACATATATCAAAATGAGGGTACAAGTTATACTTCGTTTATGCAACAGGTTTTTCAACCATTAAACTTTGTAGATATAATTCAGTCTTTAGTAAAAGCAATTGTTTTTGGTTTTACAATTGGGATAGTAGGATGCTATCAGGGTTATTATTCAACAAAGGGTACCGAAGGTGTAGGTAAGGCTGCAAATGGAGCGGTTGTTACCGCTATGTTTTTAGTTTTTATTGAAGAGGTTATTATTGTTCAAATTACCGGCTTTATTAGGCAGTTTTAAATAATAATGGAGAAAGTTAAAGCAAATATTGACCTCAAAAGTGAAGTAATTAAAATTCGAGGATTAGCAAAATCTTTTGAGGATTACGCTGTTTTGCGCGGTATCAATCTTGACCTTTATCAGGGAGAAAACTTGGTTGTTTTGGGTCGGTCTGGTTCTGGAAAGTCTGTATTGATAAAGCTAATTTCGGGCATGCTTAAGCCAGATAAAGGTAGTATTGAAGTGTTGGGTTACCAATTAGCAAATATAAAAGAGAAAGAATTACAAGAATTACGTACTCGCTTAGGCTTTTCATTCCAAAATAGTGCTTTATACGATAGTATGACAGTGCGTCAAAATCTTGAATTCCCTTTAGTGCGCAATCGTAAAGGTATTAGTAGAAAAGAAATTGATTTGGCAGTTACAACTGTATTGGAAGCTGTAGGACTATTGCAAACCATTAACCAAATGCCATCTGAATTATCAGGGGGGCAACGTAAAAGAATTGGCATTGCACGTACCTTGATACTAAATCCGGAAGTAATGTTATATGATGAACCTACTGCCGGTTTAGATCCAATTACTTGTATTGAAATAAATGACCTTATTAATGAAGTTCAGCAACGATATCATACCTCATCCATTATTATTACGCACGATTTAACTTGTGCAAAATCTACTGGCGATCGTATCGCGATGTTGTTAGATGGCCAATTTCAACGAACTGGAACTTTTGACGAGGTGTTTGAAACGAATGATGACAGGGTAAAACCCTTTTTTGATTATAATTTTATAAAATAGATTATTTACCATTTAATATGGCTGCGACAGAAAATAGAAAATCAATTATAGTAGGTGTTTTTTTAGCCTTGGGTTTGGTATTATTTATACTTGGGGTGTTTACCCTAGGAAGCCAGCAAAAAAGCTTTGATAAGGTTGTACAGGTTAGCGCTGTTTTTCAAGATGTTGCCGGATTGAAAAAAGGTAATGATGTCTGGTTCTCCGGGGTTAAAGTAGGTACTATTAAAAGCGTTAATTTTGTTGGAACATCAGAAGTTAATGTAATTATGCGAATTGACCAAACTACGCAAAGATTTATTCATCGTAATGCTTCTGTTCATATTGGTTCCGATGGCTTAATAGGCAATAAAATTATAGTGATTGATGGTGGAAGCCCTCAAGCACCTATGGTGCAAGATGGTGATGTTTTACAAGCAGCAAAGCTCCTATCTACTGATGATATCATGAAAACCTTTCAAGAAAATAACCAAAACTTATTGGGTATTACTGCCGATTTTAAGGTATTGAGTCATAAAATTTTAGAGGGTAAAGGTACGGTAGGAGCCTTGCTTGCTGATAGTGCAATGGGTATTCAGTTACGAAATTCGATGCGCAATTTGCAATTGGCTACAAACAGTGCTGCACAATTGGCCATACAACTTGATCAATTTGGACACAAGGTAAACTCCAAAGGTGGTCTTGCAGATAAATTATTTACCGATACAACAACCTTTAATAAATTAAAAGAAGTAACTAGCCAGTTGCAAAAAGTAGCTAATAATGCTAACAATATAACTGAAAATTTGAATAAAGCGAGCAACAAATTAAACACTACAGATAATACAATTGGTGTTTTATTTAACGACCCCAAAAGTGCGGAACAAGTGAAAAGCATTATATCAAATATGCAGCAAAGCTCTGTTAAGCTAAACGAAGATTTGTTGGCACTACAAAATAACTTTTTACTGAAAGGCTACTTTAAAAAGAAAGAAAAGGCCAAGGCCGATAGCTTAAAGGCAAAACAATAGTAAATTATTGTTTTGGGGCTTTTGTTTTATTTTAAGAATTGGGTTATTTAAATAACACAACCACATCCGGACCCTTTGCCTTGGTATAAATTAAGCTATTATTAAATGTTACTGAATCCAATATAAGATTGGGGCAACATAAATCAACAGTTTTTGTATTAAATAAAAAGCTGTCTTTACTTAAGTTAGCTATTTGAATACTAACTGTATCCTGGTGATGTATTGGTACTATGCCTAAAAAAAAAGTATGCCAAGTGGTATCAACTCCAAGATATAAAGTGTCTAGCCTGCCATTGTTATAATGAAATGTTTGAATTTGAGTGGGCTTATATTTGGCCGAAATCCCAAAAAATAAATCTAAGCCTGTCATTTTATCAACAACCCTAAATCGGATATGTGGAATAAGGGTTACTAATGCTGGACATGGCCCGCAAATTATTTTATTTGCCTTTTTACATGACAAAAAATTATTAATGAAATAAAATGTTAATAAAAAATATAATATTCCTTTTGCCAAAATCTTCATTATGAACAATTTGCCTGGTTTAACTACATTAATCAAATAGTTCTTCTATTTTGAAATAGTAATTACTTTTGGTCCATTTGCGGCAGTATGAACTAGAGCTCCATTATATAAAACAGAGTCAGTTATTAAATACGGGCAACAAACGCCCATTTTACTAGTTTTAACAATTAGCTTATCAATAGGTAGGTTGGCTACCTGAATAGAAATTGTATCTCCAGTATTCACTTTAGGGGTAACTCCAAGTGAAAAATCCTGATTTAAACTATCAGCAAAAAAAATAACTGGTTGCTGACTCCCGTTATATAATCTGCTAACATTAAGTTGTGAAATTTTATAAGATGGTGAGTTACCGTAAAATAAATTATTACCTGAAATTTTATCTACATATTTAAACGAAATTGTAGGCATTACTGCCAACGCACTGCATACGCCACAAGTAACCTCTATGGCACTTCTAGTTTTATTACAAGAAGTAATAGTTGGCCATAATAGTGTTAATATTAATAATTGTGCAATTTTTTCTTTCAAAAAACTCATTTTAACAATATTTAATTCAATGATAGTTATATCCTTTACGGTCAAAGTTTGCTTTACGATACATTACTAAATAAAAATAAATTATATTGCATAAAAAAAGCCCGAATTATGTTCAGGCTTTCAATTATTTTATTATTCATTATTATTCTCCCATTGAATGTTCGTGTATAACTTCTTCACGGAATAATTTAGCACTAAAGAAATCATTATTCATTCGGCTAATATTAGTCATTTTTATTTCTTTAGGGCATTCTGCTTCGCACGCTCCAGTATTTGTACAGCTACCGAAGCCTTCGGCATCCATTTGGGCTACCATAGCTTGTACGCGACTGTAACGCTCCGGCTGTCCTTGAGGCAACATTCCTAGCTGACTAACCTTGGCCGATACAAATAACATAGCAGAAGCATTTTTACATGCTGCTACGCATGCACCACAACCTATACAAGTGGCAGAGTTAAATGCTTCGTCAGCAATTACTTTAGGAATGGGTATTTCATTGGCATCTACAGTCACGCCAGTATTTACCGATACAAAGCCTCCTGCTTGTTGTATCCTGTCGAATGCCGAACGGTCTACTGCCAAATCCCTAACAATAGGGAATGCAGCGGCCCGCCATGGTTCAATCACAATAATTTCACCATCATGGAAAGTCCGCATATGCAGTTGACAAGTGGTAATGCCTTGCTTAGGTCCATGAGGGTGACCGTTAATATATAACGAACACATCCCGCAAATACCTTCCCTACAGTCGTGGTCAAATTGAATAGGTTCTTCGCCTTTCAATATCAAACCTTCGTTTACCACATCCAGCATTTCTAAAAACGACATATCAGGCGAAATACCTTCAGCCTTATAGGTAACAAATGCCCCTTTTGAGGCACTATTTTTTTGCCGCCATACCTTTAAGGTTAAATTCATGTTTCCAGTACTCATTTTATTTGAGTTATAAGTTGTTAGTTAAATGTTGTAAGGTTATTTTCTTTTAGTGTTCTTACCAAATGAATTCTAACCCATTATTTGTAAGTTCTTGGTTGAAAATTTATAATTTAAACAGGTTACTCTCTAATATTTGCAACCTAAATTATTTAATCTTCAACCCTACTTATAGCTTCTCTGTGTTAAATGAACAAATTCAAAATCCAATACTTCCTTATGTAATGTCTCAGGCTCGTTTTCGGATTTAAATTCCCAAGCTGCTACAAATGCAAAATCATCATCATCGCGTAATGCTTCACCTTCCGGTGTTTGTGATTCGAGCCTAAAGTGTCCACCGCATGATTCTTTACGCATCTGTGCATCGTCAACCATCAACTCACCTAGCTCCAAAAAGTCAGCAACTCTTCCGGCTTTTTCAAGTGAGGAATTTACTTCTTCATTATCACCTACCACTATTACATTTTTCCAGAAATCTTCTCTTAATGCCCTAATCAAGCCTTTCGCTTTGGTCAGTCCTTCTGCTGTACGGGCCATACCACAATATTCCCACATAATTAAGCCTAATTCGCGGTGGTATTGGTCAACAGTTTTATTACCTTTAAGGGCAAGTAGCTTATTAATATAATTTAGCGTATCTTGTTTTGTTTGTGCAAAGGCCGGATGATTAACATCAACAGGCTTCGGACCAATAGTTGCCAAATAATCGCCCAAAGTATACGGTATTACAAAATAGCCATCGGCTAAGCCTTGCATCAAGGCCGAAGCACCTAACCTATTAGCGCCATGGTCGGAGAAGTTACACTCACCTAAAGCATATAAACCTGGAACAGTGGTACTTAAATTATAATCAACCCACAAACCACCCATGGTATAATGTACTGCAGGGTATATACGCATCGGTTGGGTATACGGATCTTCATCAGTAATTTGGTAATACATGTCAAACAGGTTACCATATTTAGCCGAAACTGCATCCTTACCTAAGCGGTGTATGGCATCAGCAAAGTCAAGAAATACGGCTATTCCCGAACCACCTACACCTCGTTTTTCATCAACAACCTCTTTAGCGTTACGTGATGCAACATCACGTGGAACCAAGTTACCAAAAGAAGGGTATTTCCTTTCTAAGAAATAGTCGCGGTCCTCTTCTTTTACTTGGCTGGCCTTTATTTGACTTTTACGTAATTGTTCGGCAATTTCTGCAGTTTTTGGAGCCCAAACACGGCCATCATTACGCAATGATTCCGACATCAATGTCAGTTTTGATTGATGGTCGCCCGTTACAGGGATACAAGTTGGGTGTATTTGAGTAAAGCATGGGTTAGCAAAGAACGCGCCACGCTTGTGCGCGCGCCATGCAGCAGTAACATTGGAGCCCATGGCATTTGTTGATAAGTAAAACACATTACCATAACCACCAGTACACAATAAAACAGCATGAGCCGCATGGGTGTCAATAGCTCCTGTTGTAAGGTTACGAGTAACAATGCCTTTGGCATGTCCGTCAATCACAACCACATCCAGCATTTCTGTACGTGTATACATTTTAACCTTGCCAAGGTTTATTTGACGATTTAAGGCTGAATAAGCACCTAATAATAATTGTTGACCAGTTTGACCACGTGCATAAAAGGTACGCGATACTTGTGAACCTCCAAATGAGCGGTTATCCAACAAACCGCCATATTCGCGAGCAAATGGAACACCTTGCGCCACACATTGGTCGATGATGTTTACAGAAACTTCAGCTAAACGATACACGTTCCCTTCGCGAGCGCGGTAATCACCACCCTTTATGGTATCATAAAACAAACGATAAACACTATCGCCATCGTTCTGGTAGTTTTTAGCGGCATTTATACCACCCTGTGCAGCTATGGAGTGTGCACGTCTCGGACTATCCTGAAAGCAAAATGCTTTTACGTTATAACCAAGTTCGGCCAGCGAAGCTGCTGCAGATGCACCTGCCAAACCAGTTCCCACTACAATAACATCATATTTACGCTTATTGGCCGGGTTTACCAGTTTTAAGTTAAATTTATGCTTGCTCCATTTTTCGGCTAATGGGCCTTCCGGAATTTTAGCATTTAAACTCATTTTCTCTATTTTTTTATATGTTGTTGATAGATGCGATTAATAGGAGTGACTTTATAGACCACCGCTATATTTCAAAACCGTCGACTATTTAATAATTGTTTGTAGATAATAAAATATTGGCATGGCGGCAAATCCTAAAGGTATAATAACCCCAAATACCCAAGTACCTATAAAGCTTACAATTGGGGTGTATTTTTTATGTACCCAACCAAAAGTTCGGAACGCGCTCTGGAATCCATGCATCAAGTGGAACGACAAAACGCACATGGCCAAAACATAAATAATATCGTAATATATATTACTGAAG
>CAIYNX010000196.1 GCA_903927645.1 uncultured Mucilaginibacter sp. | reverse complement strand
AATTGAATTAATTTAATTGTCTGTGAAGACACAGACGCTGGGTTGGTTAGGTTTTGAATTTTTTATAGAATTTGTATATTTAGGGCAATAAATAATTCGACTCCAATAAGTTAAACCTAAATACCAAAATGCTCCAAACCGTTACAGTTGAAGAAGCCATAGCACGCGGCAAAAAGATGATTACCTATCCCACAATGATAATTGGGTTAATTATACTTGCAGGTGAGATTATCTTAAAAATATTAATTCATTTTCCGGATTGGGAATTGAATATAATTATGATTTTATCAATTACGCTAATTCAAAGAATTTACTGGTGTTTCGCAGTAACCAAATGGCGTGTATGGGCTTTTGAAAATGTAAGGAATGTACACGAATTGAAAGACCAAGCCATCAAAGCGAATCTATTGTTTAAGGCTGACAGCTTTATGGAAAAACTTGCCCTAAAATCTGAGAACGACAAGCAAAAATTACGGTTACTAGAAACCAAATTTGATCAACCTGATGTTTTTTATGATGATTTTTCTGCTCCGGATGAAACAATAGTTAAATATTCAAAAACGGCAAAATTAATCGGATTTAGTTCAGGTGTGTTGGCGCTACTTTTAGGTTTGGTATTTTTATATATTGCTGTAAATGTGTTGTCATTTATACTACTCATTCTAGTAGCTTTTTATTTATATAGTTTAAATTTAGAGGAAGTATTCAACAATAAAAATGTACTTATTTTAAGTAACAAAGGCATTAAAACCCTCAATACTTCTTTTTTTGAATGGAATGAAATTAAAAATGAAAAGGTTATACGGCAATATGGTTTAAGTAATAATATCTATTTTCTAGTTTACGATTACCCGGGTGGTAGCGTAAAGTTAAATATACATAGGATTGATATGAGCAGAGAAGAATTTGAAAATTTACTGCATGCTTATAGGGTTAGATATGAAGAAAGTAAAATTTGATTTGCTTTAAATTCTCCTTACCCGTTGTTTGTGTCCTCACAAACAACTTTACGTTTTTTCAATGAAATGATAAAATTGTCTGTGAAGACACAGACAATGGGATGGGGTAGTTTTTGTTATAGTTTATTATTAGGGCTTTTCCCTAACCAATTTGTATTTAAGCTTATCAATTGATAAACTTATTGAATCGGCATTTTCTTTGGTGGTATATAAATTTAAAGTATCGGCATTGATTTTAAATGAATATGACATAAAATGTTTAATTTTTCCTTGGAGGGTAATAACATCTAGATTATCATAAAGGTCATTAAAATCAATATTGATTTGATAACTATAAAAATCAGGGAAGCCTATTAATTTACCATCATCATTAAAACGTACTTTCTTTTTATTTCCTAAGGTATCTGTAAATAGGTAATTTCCTGCTATTACCGCTTTATTTACCGCCAGATAAATACCGTAACCAAAATTATCAGTTGGTTGTTTGCTTAATACCCGCACATATTTTGTACTAAAATATATTTTCTTTCTTTCATCAAATTGAGGTAAGAATAAAACAGTGTCGCTATTTGAAATAGTGTACGACAAATCATGATCATCAAATAATATTGTTTCCGGCTTTTTACCATGCTCAAATTTTATGGTTACATCCCCACTATCATGGTTTCCATAACCAGCCAGAACTTTTAACTCATCTCCTTTTATTGAGTCGCAATTAATAAATAAGGTAGTTATCCATGAAGCGAAACTGGAAGCTGCCAACGGCGATTTTGTTTCTTTAATTTTCTCTAAATAATCAGCTTTTACCCATACCCCTTGTATAATTGGTTTAAATTTACCAATCAAAGCCAAGGTTTCTTTGCTTAAAACTTGGTTTGTGGCTGCATTTGTTTTGTTTAAGGTATCATTATTTGCCTTTTTATGGTCGCTGTGGCAAGAAAGTAGGGCAGTTAAGGGTAATAGAAACAGTAAAATCCTTTTCATGATACTTGTGATTAAGCGCATCTAAAATAAGTAAAAATCCCATTCCCCCAATTTATTGTCAAATTTATTTAAGTAAAAAATTATCGGCTTCAATCCACAACATAATACCTAAATTTGCGGGTAAACATTGTGTTAACCTGATGGACCATACCAGTATAAAAAGCCTTCCGGGCCGTTATTGTAATTCGTTATTTGAATATTCGCGCTTTATTACCCGCGAGGTAGCTATAGGCGATGTGCCTCTAGGTGGCAATAACCCCATCCGCATACAAAGCATGACCACTACCGACACCATGGACACCCTTGGTACGGTTGAACAAACTATCCGAATGGTAAACGCAGGTTGCGAATATGTGCGCATTACCGCCCCTAGCATAAAAGAAGCACAAAACCTGGCCGAGATAAAAAAACAACTCCGCGCCCGAGGTTACAATGTACCCTTAGTTGCTGATATTCATTTTACCCCAAACGCCGCCGAAGTGGCCGCGCGCATTGTTGAAAAAGTAAGGGTAAACCCCGGCAACTACGCCGATAAAAAGAAATTCGACCAGATTGATTATACCGATGCCGAATACAGTGGCGAATTGGAGCGTATTTATAAAAAATTTACCCCGCTGGTAAACATCTGCAAGGAGTACGGAACAGCCATGCGGATAGGTACCAACCACGGCTCCCTGTCCGACCGTATCATGAGCCGTTACGGCGATACCCCGCAAGGTATGGTTGAATCGGCCATGGAGTTTATGCGCATGTGCGAAACGCTGAATTATTATAATTTGGTAATCTCCATGAAATCGAGCAATCCGCAGGTAATGGTGCAAGCTTATCGCCTATTGGTGGAGACCATGGTGGCCGAAGGCATGAATTATCCGCTGCACTTGGGTGTTACCGAAGCAGGTGATGGAGAAGACGGTCGTATCAAATCGGCTGTTGGTATAGGCACGCTTTTAGAAGATGGTCTGGGCGACACCGTTCGTGTATCATTAACAGAAGAACCTGAAGCAGAAGCGCCAGTGGCGATTGCTTTGGTGAATAGGTATGTGAAGCGAGCATCCGAAAGCAAATCAAAAGTCTCTCCGCTAGCCAGCGGAGGAGATCCGATAGCTATCGGATTAGAGGGGGCTAATGTAGGAGCTCCCTCCACCTACCAACGTCGTGAAACTTATGAAGCCAATGCCTTTATTGGTGGCAGCATGGTGCCGCGCATTGTGATTGATTTATCGACAAAAAACTTGAAAGACCCGGCCGTATTGAATGATGCGGGTTATATTTATTCGCCTATTTTGGATAAGTATACCATGGGCGAGCAATCTGTTGATTTTGTTTACCTCGCCAATCAATTGCCTTCCTTTAATTTTCCCGGTAATTTAAAACAGCTATATAACTATAACACATGGTTGCAATTAAAAGATAAAACCAATTGCCATCCTGTTTTTAGTTTGGATGAATATGTTTCTGCCCAAAACCATGATGCAAGCCTTAACCTGGTAAAAGTAAAATTAGCCGATTTGGATGGCGAAGCCTTTGGCAATATCCCATTTAACCAAACCTTGGTTTTGGTGTTAGAAACCGAAGTGCTACACGGCATGGCCGATCAACGGGCCTTCTTTTTTAAACTGAATGAATTGGGTTTGGATGTACCAGTAATAGTGAAAAGGAGCTATGATTTTGGTTCAGAATCCGACCACACCTCCCTTTTACAACTATATGCCGCTACTGATTTGGGTGCTTTATTGGTAGATGGCTTTGGGGATGGTATTTGGATAGATGCGCCGGAAGTGGATTGTAAAATAATTGCCTCCACTTCATTTGGTATTTTGCAGGCCACACGTTCAAGGATATCAAAAACAGAATATATATCATGCCCAAGCTGCGGGCGCACGCTATTTGATTTGATGGTGACTACCCAAATGATACGCAGCCGTACCAGTCATTTAAAAGGCCTTAAAATTGCCGTAATGGGTTGCATTGTAAACGGTCCTGGCGAAATGGCCGATGCCGATTATGGCTACGTAGGTTCGGGAACTGATAAGGTAACCTTATACCGTGGCAAGGAAGCCGTGAAAAAAAATATCAACTCCGCAAATGCATTAGACGAATTGATTGGTATCATAAAGGACGATGGTAATTGGATTGAAGCGGCGGAGCTTACGGCAAATTAATTCAATGACTTTGAGTTTATTAATTTTTCAATAGCCTCATTAATTTGTTTAAGCTGTTCACGATTATGCTTCAAAAATTGTAATTTTTTTATAAATCCTTCGTATACCTCTTTGTTTTTTATTTCTTTATAGCCAATGCTTTGTAAATCGGTATAAACTTGGTTTATTTTATTTCCGGCTTCATCCAGGTATTTCTCAAAATAAGCAACCAATCCTTCCAATTGCCTGAATTCTTCATAACTATCATCCAATGCTTGGTCATGTTGTAAAACCAGTTTCCAAAACAGCTTCACATTGTCCTCCTTCCGTGTATTTTTTGTAACATCAATTGTCGCATCATTAAATGTTAAGTTTTCTTCTAACTCGTAATTGTTATTTAAAATAACTTTCTCTTCAGGGTTCCATCCTTTTGATAACACCAGGTATTCCGAATAATTTGCAGGGTCATCATTGGTTAAAAAATAGTCGGCCGTAATATTAAATACCGCACACATTTCGGCCACAAGTTCAAAAGTTGGCTTATTTCTGCCCGATTCTATCATGGCAATGCTGTTTCTTTTGCTTTTAACCAAGCTTGCAAATTCCTCCTGAGTGAGGTTACAATAGATCCTTAATTTCTTTGTCTGTAATCCGGCGCTACTATTTGTCATTAAAAATGTATTTAAAATTTGGAAATGTTATTTAAAATGTATTATAATTGCAGTGTTAAATCAAATCAAAAATAATAAAAATTATTAAGGATAACAATCAGGCATAGAACTTTCGCACTAAGCTGATAATGAATAGCTTTTTCCGAAATAAATTTTGATTTTTTTTATAATTAAACCAGCTTTCAACTAAACCTTATCACAATTAACAACATTTTAAATAACAACTAATCAAATAACAGAATGAAAGAAAAATTAGTAAAATTCGACAAAAATGCACATGATGCTGAGCTTGCGCATGCCAAAAGCGGACTAAAAGCTTACAACAACTTGTTAAAAGAGTTGGCGCCACATGCCAAAGCCGCCGGACTTAAATTCGACAAAAAAGCCATAGCTGATTTATTGGCCGACCCAGAAGCTTATGCCTTTGATGCCATCATTATGCAGAATGAATTATCAGTAGGTGGTGTTAAACTTGCCAAAATAAAGGCAATTGATTTAATTGAATTTCCGGAGGTATGGGTAAAAATAATAACCACTGCCCAAAACTTTGCCAAACAACAAAGCAAAAAGCCCAAGCAAATTAGTTATGAGCAATTGCCAAGTTACCCGCCAATAAGCTTGCATTACCTTGAAATTGCCAATGGCCAATTTGTATTAAGCGCCGCCTATTTAGCGCAACTAAAAGAAAAGTACACACAGTTTACCAATAATGAAGCTGAAGTTAAAGCCCTTGAACTTTCTGAAACGCTTAATACCTGTTTGCTCGAGTTGCAAAAATTAGGTATTGGCTTACACCATGAGTATCAACTTACAGCAATTGGTTACCATGGTACCAACAACGATGGCCATTACGCAATGGTATTTGACCCTGCTGTAATAGTTGAAAAAGTGCGACAGGCAAACGCCCTTTAAAAGGTATTTAAAAGGGTTTTAAAAACCACTAAACTAATAGCCATATGCTAAAACCGATATCAAACACCACCATAACACAACCTGGTGGCGATGTTTACATCCTGAAACAAATAGCAAAAATTGAAATTAAAAAGAGCAGAGATACGCTTACCAATACAGCAAAAATTACCCTGCCTCGAAACATCAAGCTATTTGAAAACAACCGAAAAACTGATTTGAACAGCCTTTTATTGCGAGGGTCGAAGGTTTTGATTCAACTTGGGTACGAACAAGATTATACTGCAGGTACGATCGACGCGGGTTTAAAAACTGAATTTGAAGGATATATTACGGAGTTGGGCGCTACCATTCCTGTCGAAATTAACTGTCAGGATGAAATGTGGAATTTAAAAAAGGAAGCAATTACCCATAGTTGGAAAAACGCCAAATTGAATGATATTGTAAAATATATTTATACCGGAACTAGTGATATTGTTGATTTAAACATTGCTAATTATCAATGTGCCAATAAAACTGCCGCCCAAATATTAAATGAACTAAAGAAGTATAAACTGCGGTTTTATTTTGATGGAAAAGGTGTTTTAAAAGGAGAATTTGCAGGGCAAACAAGCAAAAATATGCATCAAGGCTTGAATGAGGTATATTATGATTTTGGCAAAAATATTATTAAAAATGAGCTTGTTTATAAACTTAAGGAGGAAGCCCCCATAAAGCTAATTGCCACATCCAACCTCCCGAATGGTAAGAAATATGAAATTACATTAGGCGATAACAATGGCGAAGTGCATACACTCAATTATTATGATTTAGACCAAAATAGCCTAACACTTATTGCCAATAATGAGATTGACCGATTATGGTACAACGGCTACCGTGGTAGCTTTACACAATTTGGTGTGCCTTATGTGGAACCCGGTTACATTGCCAGCCTGCACGACGATTTATACCCTGAACATGATGGCGCTTATTTGATAGAAGCAATTGAAACAACTTTTGGTATTGACGGCTTTAGGCGCAAAGTGCAACTGGAAAGGGCATTGGTATGAGCGAGCAAATAAAGGCAGCTATTAAAAAAATTGCCATTTCTGGGAATTGGTTTATGGGACGGGGCGTTGTTTTATCAATAGATGAAGATAGGGCAACTTGCCAAATCCAATTAGTGGCGAACAATGAAATTTTGAACAATGTAAAAATTAAGCCTATTGTTTACGATGGCGATCAAAGTGAAATGGGAATAATCCTCTATCCTGCGGTAAATTCATTTGTTTTGGTAGGAAAAATCAATGAGGAAAACACTGATTTAGCTATACTTAGTTGCACCAAGGTTAACGGTATTGCTTTTGAGATGCAAAACAATTTAAGCTTACAAGTGAGCAATGATGGTACTGCTAAATTCAATACCAGTAATTTAATATTAAACAATGGCGATCAGGATGGCATACCCTTGGTAAAACCGCTCACCAATGTAATAGCCGATTTGCAAAATAAGGTAAACCAATTAATTACAGCTTTTACAACCCATACCCATACCCCGCCTGCAGGTCCGGTAATAATAACGCCCCCTGCTCAAATACCAGGCTTAACCAACTCGCTTTTACAAACTAGTGATATAGCAAACCCAATTATTAAACAATAAATTTTTCACCCAATAATCAATTAAAAAATGAAACCAAGAAAAAAAAGACTAATTATTAAGCATGATAATTTAGAAAAGCGCAATGAAAACATTTACAATGAATATGCAAGCCTTTGGGCAACAGGCATACGCGAAGCACTAATTATTGAACAGTTAGCTGATAAGTTTTTCTTATCAAGAAGCACCCTGTATCGAATTATTTTAAAACAATCGCGCATGCCAAAACAACAGGCCGAACTGTTTTAAGACTCATGTTTTATAGGCGACTATATTGATGGAGGTTGATATAGTCGCCTGATTATTAAAGCATTTGATAGGTATTTTATAGGGCAATTTGTTCGTTTTAGAGATGCTACTAGCCTAAATTTTAGATATAAATATTTAACTAAAAAACCTCAATTACTTAAATCAATAAAATTAATTACCTTGCATGTCCAATTGTATACCAATTCAAGCCATGCTAAAAAATTATTTTAAGTTACTCGCAGTAATATTATTCTTTGTGCTTTCGTGCAAAAAGAAAGACAATTCAACACAGCCACCTGCTGTTGATAAGCCTACTACCAATACCCAACATATTAATGTACTTACCCAGCATAATAACAACTTTAGAGCTGGCTTAAACAACCAAGAAACTGCTTTAACAACCAGCAATGTAAATACTACCTCGTTTGGTAAGTTGTTTACCTTAAGTGTTGATGACCAGGTTTATGCCCAACCATTGGTATATAGTAGCCTAACAATAGGCAATGATGTTCATAATGCGGTATTTATAGCAACAGTAAACAACAGCATATATGCGTATGATGGGGATAGTGGCTTTTTATTTTGGAAAAAAAATTACTCGGCAACCGGCATGCGGGCACCAAAAAATACCGATATGACAGGTGCTTGTGGTGGAGCTTATCAAGATTTTAGCGGCAATATTGGCATAGTAGGTACACCGGTTATTGATTCGGCCTCGCAAACCATGTATTTTGTTGCACGTAATATAGGCAATGGTAGGTTTTATCAATACCTGCACGCAGTTAATATTGTTAATGGAAGTGAAAGAACCGGAAGTCCGGTATTGATTACTGCCAGCGTGAAAGGTAGCGGTGATGGTGCCAGTAATAATACTGTAAGCTTCGATCCACAAAAAAACAACCAACGTGGGGCCTTAACGTTGGTAAATGGGGTAGTATACATTACCTTTTCCTCCCATTGTGATTGGGGACCATATCATGGTTGGGTGTTGGGTTATAATGCAAGCTCATTGGCACAACAAATAGTATACAATACAACCCCAAATGGTGGGGATGGTGGTATATGGGAAAGCGGCATGGGCATAGCAGCAGATGCAAGTGGTAACCTATATGCTGTAACCGGTAACGGTACGGTAGGCGTAAGCAATGATCCAACCAATCCGTTAAATCGTGGTGAAAGTGCCATGAAGCTGGTACCTAGCAATGGCACTTTAACAGTAGCATCTTATTATACTCCATACAATTTTCAATTTTTGGAAGACAATGACCTTGATTATGGTTGTATGGGCTCTTTCCTGATACCAAACGGAAACATATTTTTTACTGGTTGTAAAGACGGTAATATTTATGTACTAAATAAGGATAACATGGGGGGTTACACTGTTGGCTCCAACCAAATCAAGCAAATAATTACATTGAGCTCTAACTCAAATAACCATTGTCAGGCGGCTTATTATAAAGGAGCCACTACGGAGTTTGCATATGTTTGGCCAGAAAACGACCAATTGCATGCCTTCCCTTTTGATAGAGCGAGCAGTACTTTTAATGTAGCCAATGAGCTTATTTCATCAGCCAAAGGGCCAACAGGACAAAGCGGCGCTGTATTATCGGTATCATCAAACGGAAATACTGCAGGTACAGGAATAGTTTGGGCGGCCTATGCCTCAACCGGCGATGCCGAACATGCGGTTAGCCCGGGTATATTGCGCGCCTTTGATGCCAACAATGTTACCAACGAACTTTGGAACAATAGTAAAGTGAGCAGTGATTATGCAGGTACCTATGCAAAATTCTCATCGCCAACAATCGCCAACGGGCATGTGTATTTGCCAACATTTAGCAATCAGGTGGTGGTGTATGGGTTGAAGTAGGTAAAGGGGATAAAACTAACTTTTGAAGATTTATTCGGTTTCGCGTATTGGAGAATTTCTAACCTTTGTTTGGTAGACTAAACAAAGGGTAGAAATTTTTTAGGCCGTCCAATTTTTAACTTTTATAATCCTCTTCAAAAAAACCCTCATTCCTTTTTTAGGTAATTATCTGGAAAATATTTGATTTAGGTTTATTATTAACTGCCTACCTTAAACGCGATGGATAACATATATTCACAGGTAATAGGTTTCCCGTCTAGCATTCCGGGTAACCAATCGCCTTGAATATTTTTTACATTTTTTAGGGCCTCCTCATCGCAACCATACCCTAAACCATATTTAACCCTGTAGTTGCTCATTATCCCGTTATCGTTAATGGTAAATGCAACAACCACCCTGCCTTGAATATGGTGTAAGAATGCCGACACGGGAAACTTAATAGTTGAATAAAGCGATTGGTTAACCAAAGCACTACCACCCAGAAAAATTGGTTCCTGACTTAATTTTGTATAAACAGTATCCGAACCCTTAATAACATAATATTCTTTAATGGTATCAAGGTGTTTTGGTGAATAAAAAATTAATTTCTTGTTGGTATAATCATATTTTACCTCCACGTTTTTATCGGTACCCATTCCATACCAAATACCAATTTTTAATCCATCTTTATAACTCCCTGATGCAATAGCACTGCCATTTCTGGCATAATAAGTCCATAAACTATCTTTCAAATTGTTTTTATAAAATCCGGTACAAAGCAAAATAAGGGGATCGTGGATTCGGTATAATTCATACTTGCCTTGTTTTATTTCTTCATTTTCTCTCAAAACTGTGAATTTTTCTACAATTCCTGTTTCATCGTTATTTACAGTTTTCTTTTTTAAGTTTTGTGCACTGGCGGCGCTTGTAAATAAAATAATTATAATGGTGAAAAAGGTTTTCATACTACTATTTCAATTTTAAAATGAGATAAATTCAGATCGGGTTTTCTATTTTCCTTCATTCTTATAAACAACCCCGCCTTTCATTACAAAAGGAACTTGCTCCAACGTGGTAATATCCGTCAATGGGTCGTTTTTTACGGCAATGATGTCGGCAAATTTACCGGGGGTAATGGAGCCAACTTTGTTCTTCCATCCCAATAAATCGGCCGCGTTAATGGTAGCTGCTTGGATGGCTTGCATAGGGCTCAATCCAAACTTTACCATATATTTAAACTGACGCGCATTTAAACCATGCGGGTACACCCCGGCATCTGTACCAAACGTAATTTTAACCCCGGCTTTAACCGCCTTTTGAAAACTGAGGCGTTGCGCTTTGCCCACCAGTTTTTCTTTTTCGATTATTTTTTGCGGAGTACCAAATTTGGCATATTCGCTCAAAATATAGTCGTCATTATAAATATCAGCATCAAGGTATGTGCCATGCTCTTTCATGAGTTGTATGGCTTCATCGTCGAGCAAGCTGCCATGCTCAATAGAGGCAACGCCAGCTTTTACGGCCATTTTTATGGCGAGTGTTCCATGCGCATGGGCGCAAGCTTTTTTGCCCCATAGCTTGGCTTCGTCTACAATGGCATTCATTTCCTCTTGGGTATATTGCGGGGCACCTACGCTTTCTTCTTCCGATAAAACGCCCGCGCTGGCACCAAACTTTATTACATCGGCACCATATTTTATATTGAACCTTACCTGTGCCCTTACCTCGTCAATACCATCGGCTACGCCGCGAAATTGTTTGCTATCGTTAAATTGCAGGTAGGGCGAAAAACCGTTGATATCGCCATGACTGCCGGTACTGCCTATAAAAAAAGTGGCAGCGCATATACGCGGACCGGGGATATCACCATTGTTAATGGCATTACGCAAGGCTATATCCATAAAAGCGGTGGAGCCAACATCCCGGCAGGTGGTAAAACCTGCATCCAAGGTACGTTTGGCATAAATATGGGCAATAATGGCAAAATCAATAGGAGTTTTACGGAAAAGATCGTCGTAATAATTACCCCCCGGATTTTGGGTTAGGTGGGTATGACAATCAATAAGTCCGGGAAGCACGGTGGCATTGGTCAAATCAATAATCTTAGCTCCTGCGGGTATATTGATATTGGGACCTATGGCTTTGATGGTATCATGGTCAATCAATATAAGCTGATTGGTAAGCACTGTTCCCTTTTCCACATCGAGCAACCTCCCAGCCTTGATAATTTTTATTGAATCTACTTGTGCAAATCCTTTTATAGAAATACATAAAAGCGTAAATGCGATCATTAAGTGTTTTAGTTTCATATCGATATTAAATGTTATTTTTATACCTAAAAAGGCCATTTTTATTAGCACTTTACCATTTTCTTTTTAGCAACCGGTCCTTTTGACTTGGCAATTGCTTTGTTAATATATTCAGTGGCATCCGGCGTTTTACAAGCTGTGCCTTCCTTAATAACTGTTACCCTGCCAATTTGTAAGGCAGTTGCGATGGCCAGTTCAGTTAGTTCATGAACATAAATACCCACCGATATGATAAAAATATTCATGGCGGCTCGAACCCTACTTTTTGAGGTTTCAATATCGGTTGCTACACGTTTCAATAAATTTTTTAGTTCCTCCATATCCAAAGCATTATCATCCCAAAATGAAACAATATTGCTCAATGCCGACCAGCCCGCTGCTGCAACATGCTCGCGAGGGTCATTAATCCATTGCGAGGCTAATTCATAACCTTTAGGGTTTCCGGCGGTAACCCAAGGCACGGTATATTCGCTTATATTGTTTGATACTGCCTGTTCTACCCAGGTGTTTAGTTCGGCGGTTGTCATTATTTCATCGTCGGCAATTAAGCCAGCCAAATACATGGCATCCGCATTGCCGGTGGCATATAAATCTTTTGCCAACTGGTAATCCTTTTTTATTTTCTTTTGGATGGTTTTTAAATGTTCTACCTTCACCCCAAAAAAAGGCTCCTTCACCCCATGTTTTAGCAATATTTTTTTGATGCCATCGCTGCCCATGGCTGCTAGCTCGGCCATAATTTCTGAAACTGTCATATCAAATAATATTTAATATAAGGGAGTCATCGAAAGCTAATAAACAAATTATCTACAACTATGAAACCGTAAAAGTCCCGTTGCGTTCCTGCTCCTGATAGTTCTGTACCGTTTCAATGGCGTTATCAATTACATCGCTCAAAGCCACTATAAAAGTTCCAGGGCGCGCTAAACTCATAGAGTGTTTAATGGCATCTACCTCTTTGTTTACAATTTCGACCCGTTTAGTAACATCTACCGAATCAATGCCTTCCCTCAACAAGGAAATAATATTTTCGGCAGTACGCCCTCTCAGGAATTTCTCCTGACGGATAATAATATAATCAAACATCTCGGCCGATAGTTTGCCCAACTCCTTGATGTCTTCATCCCTGCGGTCGCCGGTACCGGCTATTATGCCTATTTTTAAAGGCGAATCGATATGGCTTAAAAATTCCTTGATGCCAATAAAGCCAGCCGGGTTATGGGCAAAATCAATCATAAACCTAAAATCCTTAAAATTAAAGATGTTCATCCTGCCCGGGGTTTGTGCCGATGAAGGGATAAAGGTTTCGAGGGATATTTTGATATCTTCAGTTTTAAAATTGTACAGAAAGGTAGCAAGGGTGGCCGCTAAAACATTCTCGATCATAAACGGAACTGTACCACCAAAAGTAATTGGTATTAAAGTGGTACGCTGTACCCGAATTTTCCAATCGCCTTTTTGTATGGTGATGTAACCGTTTTCGTAAATACAGGCTACACCACCCTTGCGGCAATGCGATTTTACAACAGCATTGTTTTCATCCCTGCTAAAATAAGCCACTTTGCAATGCGCGTTTTTACCAATGCGTACGCAATATTGGTTATCAGCATTTAAAACTGCCCAACCATCTTTTTTTACCGATTCAATTACCACGTTTTTAACACGTGTAAGGTCGTCAAGGGTATGTATATCGGCAAGGCCAAGATGGTCTTCCTGAATATTGGTTACTACCCCAATATCACAAAAAGCAAAACCCAAGCCTGCGCGTAAAATACCACCTCGTGCAGTTTCCAATACGGCAAAATCAACAGTTGGATCCTTTAAAATAAACTCCGCGCTTACGGGTCCGGTAGTATCCCCTTTTATCATCATGGTATTTTGTATGTAAATACCGTCTGATGTGGTAAAGCCTACTCTGTACCCGTTATTTTTTGCAATATGCGCAATAAGGCGGGTAGTAGTAGTTTTTCCATTTGTGCCGGTAACGGCAATTATTGGTATTCTGGCCGATTTACCCGGAGGATACAACATGTCAATAACATTCCCTGCTACGTTACGTGCTAAACCCTCGCTGGGTGCAATGTGCATCCTGAAACCGGGAGCGGCGTTTACTTCCAAAACAACTCCACCGTTTTCGGTTAGTGGTTCGGTTAGGTTCTTCGCCATGATATCGATCCCGCAAATATCCAAACCGATGATGCGCGATATGCGTTCGCAAATAAAAACGTTTTGTGGGTGTACCTGATCGGTCACGTCAACCGATGTTCCGCCAGTACTCAAGTTGGCAGTCGATTTTAAAAATACCTTTTCACCTTTTGCCGGAACGGTATCTAGGGTATAGCCAACTTTATTCAACATTTCGTGGGTATCACGATCAATCGAAATCAGCGTCAAAACATTTTCATGCCCATAGCCACGGCGCGGGTCTTCGTTTTCAGTAATAATCAAATCATTGATGGTTGAAACACCATTGCCAACAATATGTGCCGGATCGCGCAAGGCGGCGGCAACCATTTTATTATCAATTACCAGCACCCTAAAATCGAACCCCGTTATAAATTTTTCAACAATTACCTTGCGCGATATTTTGGCCGCATGTTCATAGGCTGCCACCGCATCCTCATAGGCATTGATATTGGTTGATATACCCCTGCCGTGGTTGCCATCAAGGGGTTTAAATACCAATGGGAAACCTACCTTTTTTATAGCTTCATTTACACCCTCTAAGGATGAAATGGTGATGCCTTTTGCTACCGGAATGGCTTGTTCTTGCAACAATCGTTTGGTTTCGTCTTTATTACTAGCCAAATCAACCGCTATGCTGCTGGTTTTCTCAGTCATGGTAGCACGGAAACGAACCTGATTTTTACCGTAACCCAATTGCACTAACGATTGGTTGTTGAGTCTGATCCAAGGAATATCGCGCGCTATGGCTTCGCCAACAATAGAGCCCGTACTAGGGCCCAAGCGGGTGTTTTCCCTAATCTCGCGCATTTGTTGGATATCATGCTCCAAAAAATAATCTTCTCCTTTTATCAAAGCCTCGGCAATACGTACAGAAGCTTCGGCAGCGTAAACGCCAACTTTTTCTTCCAGATAGGTAAATACTACATTGTAAACGCCTGATGTTTTTGTTTCGCGGGTTCTGCCAAAACCTGTTTCCATGCCAGCCAATGATTGTATCTCGAGCGCTATATGTTCAATTACGTGCCCCATCCATGTACCGGCCTTTACGCGTTGAAAAAAGCCACCCTGTACCCCCGGCGAACAACGGTGCGAATACAAACTGGGTATTAAATTTTCGAGCCGCTCATAAAAACCATCAATGGTATTGGTAGGGCGTTGCTCCATATCCTGCAGGTCGAGCCGCATTTGTATTAACTTTTTACGACTAATGCTCCAAATATTTGGTCCGCGTAATACCTGTATATTTTCAATCTTCATGGATTTGTTCCTGTTTGATGGGCTATTTTGGTCTAAAACTAAAAAACTTAAAGCTGTAATAAAACTTTTCTCTTAAAAAAAGGCATTATTATTTTTTAAACCCCGCCTTTTTGACGGTTTTTATTTTAATTTGTATATTGATTAGTAATAAATGGGGTTAAGTGGTCAAAAAAATAAAAATAAAGTAATTTATATGAGCCCAAAACTTACTTTTACAACCAAAGATCCAAAAACAAAAAAGCATGATCGTCCCGAAAGGTAAACTGATAATTATTGGCGGAGCTGTTGATATGGGCTCCAATTTAAGTACCCATGAAGATATAGTACGGCCCAATTATCTGAAGTTTTTTGAACAAGGTATCTTAAAGCGAATTATTACCGAATCAGAACACCAAACCAACTCAAAGGTTGAAGTAATAACTACCGCATCGCAAATACCCGAAATGGTAGCGGTTGAATATATCAATGCCTTTAACCAATTAAATATTGAACAGGTAAATATCCTGGATATAAAAACCCGGGAAGATGCCACCAAAAAGGAAAACCTGGATCGTATACGTGTTGCTGATGTTGTTATGTTTAGTGGTGGCGATCAGTTGCGCCTAAGCTCCATTTTTGGGGGGACAGAGTTTTTACAAATACTTAAAAGTAGATATATAAAGGATAAACTGGTGGTGGCAGGTACTTCGGCCGGAGCCGCAGCGGCTTCTACCAATATGATTTACCGAGGCCAAAGCAATAAGGCCCTGATAAAGGGCGAGGTGCAAATGACCGCCGGACTAGGTTTTATCGATTCTGTTATTATTGATACCCATTTTGTTCAACGCGGCAGGATAGGTAGATTATTATATGCCGTTGCCAGTAACCCCGGAATGTTGGGTATAGGCTTAGGCGAAGATGCCGGTTTGCTAATAACCGAAGGCACCATGATGGAAGCCATTGGCTCTGGTTTAACCATTTTGGTAAACGGGCGCAAAATGGCCGAAACAAATATTTATGATGTAGAAATGGGCTCGCCGGTTTCTATAAAAAACATGCGTGTAAGTGTAATGTCAATATCCGACAAATACGACCTAGCCGCCAACCAATTATTCATCAAAAAAATAAGCAAACCCGAAGAAGGTATATTTGTAGTACCTGATGATAAAAGCTAGTTGGGTTGTGGGTTGTAAGTTGTGTGTTGTGCGAAAGTTATATGTTACGTGTTGTAAAATGGTTGAAGGTAGTTTGTTGTAAATTGAATGATTATTGTAGGTTTTAAGTTTTATAACAAGGTTATTTTAAGACTGTATATTTAAATTAATGAAAGTTTTTCAACTATTCAACAAAAAACCTTCAACCTACAACACACAACATTCAACCCAAAAAAGATATGAAATTAATCATCCACGGAGGTTTTTTTAGTGAATCGCTTACAAACCTTGAAGTTAAGAAGGCTAAGCAGGATGCTTTAAGGAGTATAGTTAAGCAAGGGTATAACTATTTGCAAAACCATACCGCTTTGCAAACGGTTGTATACACGGTGGCTTTGTTGGAGGATTGTGATTTGTTTAATGCCGGAACCGGTTCGCAGATTCAAAGCGATGGGAAAATAAGGTTAAGCGCCAGCTTGATGGATGGCAGTACCTTAAAGTTTTCGGGGGTGATTAATGTAGAGGAAGTGAAGAACCCAATATGCATAGCCGAAAAGTTGTTGAATTATGAGGATAGGGTGTTGAGCGGACAAGGAGCCCGCGATTTTGCCCGAGAAAATGGCTTTGAATATCATAACCCCGAAACCCCGCAACGCCGCGCTGAGTATGAAGAAAAATTGAACAAAGCCATCAGGCTAGGTACAGTTGGTTGTGTTGCGTTAGATGGAGAAGGTAATTTGGCTACAGCTACTTCTACCGGTGGTAAAGGCTTTGAAATCCCGGGCAGGGTAAGTGATTCGGCTACAACTGCGGGTAATTATGCCAATGCCCACGCCGGAATTTCATGCACCGGAGTTGGCGAGGATATAGTGAGCGCAGCCCTTGCCAGTACCATTGTAACCCGCGTAACTGATGGAATGATCTTACAGCAAGCTACCCAAAAAACCTTTGCCGAAATGAAGCCATTTAATGGTTTTGCAGGTATTATTGGCATTGCTGCAAATGGTGAAATATTTCATGCCGATAGCCACCCCTATATGGTTTGGGCCTTATATGATGGGGATGTGGAAGTGTTTGGTTAGTTTTAGGTTGTAAGTTGTTGGTTGTGTGTTGTAGGTTGTAGGTTGTGGGGGAGTCTGATAGTCCGGATGAAGGAAGGTTTTAGACTTGCTATGTCTGCAAAATCTATTTGAGCCGAAATTCAAATAAATCCGAAATTGAACTCCCGAAATCCGAAATCGAAATAAATCCGAAATCGAAATAAATCCTAAATCCGGGCCTTCTCAACCCGACTTTCTTTGTAAAATGAGGGGTTTTAGCTTATTCAGTTTGAGCAATTAATTTTTATGACTTGCAAATTACCATTACCCGAAAACCTAAATATTTATCTTGAAACATGCTGAATTCCCTTATTAGCGATTAAAAAGCCTCTTCCTTATCTTAATTAATCCACTTTAAAATCCTGCATATTTAGGGCAAATACATGTGCCGCAAAACAATCCTGCTTGCTTGGGGTTGATACTAAACACTTAAGAAAATAAACATGTCGAACTTATTATACATTGTTGCTGTTATCCTCATTTTAGGATGGGCAATCAGTTTTTTTGGTTATGCTGCCGGAGGCTTAATCCATATCCTGTTGGTTATTGCAATTATTGCAGTATTACTAGGCGTAATCAGACGGGCTTAACCATCATTTATAAATCAAATACTAAATTAAATTATATGTTTGACAAATTAGAAATAAAAGGCAGCTGGAACGAAATAAAAGGGAAAATTAAACAAGCCTATGGCGATTTGACCGATGATGACCTTACCTATGAAAAAGGGAAAGAGGACGAATTTTTAGGAAAACTCCAACAAAAAACAGGTAAAACCAGGGATGAAATTGTAAGCTGGTTAAAGAGTTTATAAAATTTATTGATCAATTAGCCTTGCTAAGTGCCTTATAAAGCCAACTTAGCAAGGCTTTGATTTGCAATCGAAATGATGTTAAAAGCCTTGTTTTTTGTAATATGCTGTATACCGCTTTTTGCATATGCCCAAACTGCGCCATCCATTATACCTGATAAAGTGGTTAAAAAGGATACGGCAAGGCAAAAAGATTTGGTTGATGTGGCCAAATCTATCCTCAATATCAAGCCCCCTTTTTTGAAACTCGAAAAAAATAAAAAATTATATTTTACATTTCTTCCTTTTGGTAATGTTCCGGGCGGTAATGGCAGGGTATTAATTTCGAGCATTACGGTTGAAACTTATTTCGGACCCAAAAAAACAACCAATCAATCAAATGCAACTTTTGCCCCTTATTGGGATTTTGGCAACAAATTTGGCTTGCCTATAAGGAATAGTATATGGTTGACAAATAATACCTATACCATTCAAGGTGATACAAGGTTGTTGCGCTACCCTCAAACTACCTGGGGCTTGGGCACTCGCAACAAAAACAACGAATCATTACTGGTTGATTATAATTATATCCGTTTTTACCAAAGTATATTAAAAAGATTTTCTCCTTATTTTTATGGTGGATTGGGTTATGATTTAGATTTTAGGTCATACATTCATTCCGATAATAAAAATATTGGTTTACAACAATTTGCTCATTATTCAAACGGTACCGGTGGAAGCTCGGTTAGTTCTGGAATAACCTTTAATTTATTGTATGATACCCGAAACAACGTTACAAACCCCATACCTGGCTCCTATGCCAATATTGTTTACCGGGTAAACCCCATATTTTTGGGTAGCGATAATTATTGGAGCTCATTGAATATTGATGTGCGAAGATATATAGCCCTAAACCCGGAAAAACATTTGCAACAAAATACACTTGCTTTTTGGTCGTTTCTGTGGACAACCTTTAACGGCAACGTACCCTACTTGGATTTGCCAAGTATAGGTTGGGATAATTATAACCGATCGGGCAGGGGTTTTGACCAGAATCGTTTCCGTGGTAAAACCCTATTTTATGTGGAAACAGAATATAGACGCGATATTACCAATAACGGCCTTTTGGGTTTTGTAGTTTTTAGCAATATTAATACAGTAAGTGGTTCGGGTACATTATTTACCGCTTGGCATCCTGCGGTGGGGACAGGGTTAAGAGTAAAATTTTATAAAGGATCGGGCACTAATTTTTGTATGGATTATGGTATCAGTAAAGGCTATGGGTTTTTGCAGTTTAGTTTGGGCGAAGCTTTTTAACCAAAAAAAATTAACCTTTATTTGGTTAAGCCATATTGCAGACTGTAATAAGCAGATTTCTTTTTATAGTCCGAATCAAAGGGAAGGGGCCAGTCTTTATGCTTAAGCCAACTCACAAGCCAACTATCGCCATCACTAAACTCCCAGGTGGTAATGCCATAACGTTGGGCTGCGGGAACATTGGCCCGGTAACTTTCGGCAATAAACTGGTAAAGGGCGGCTTGTTGGTATAGTAACTGATTGCTTAGTACCAAGCTTTGATCATTGCTTGGGTTTAAAGAAATATCAAGTTCTGATATATGTACCATAAGCCCGGTAGCGGCCAGTCTCTTAAGTGCGGATGACACACGTGCCGTGTCAACATGTATATCAATATGCATCTGAAACCCAACGCCCGAAATGGGTATACCTCGGTTTTTAAACTTGGTAAGCATGGCAATCATCGAGTCGAGCTTGGGGCCGCCCCATTCTTGTCCGTAATCGTTGTAAAATAGCAGGGCATTTGGGTCGGCTTCATGGGTATATTGAAAAGCCCTGGCAATATAATCGGGCCCAAGGTGTTGCCGCCAAATACTGCCATCTCCGGCATTTACATCCTTGTTGCGCAATGCGCCATTGTCATCACGTATGGCTTCATTTACAACATCCCATGAGGCAACTTGCCCTTTATAATGGGTGGCTTCTCCCTCAATATGATTTTTAAACAAGTTTTCCCAAGCTAACGAGTCGCCCTTAAAGTTAATTACCCAAGCAGGCAAGGCCTGGTGCCAAATTAAATTATGACCATGAATGCGCAAATGATGTTGGGCGGCAAACCCAACAATGGCATCGCCCGCGGTATAGTTAAAACTGCCTTGCTGCGGTTCGGTTTGGTCAAATTTCATTTCATAATCCGCCGTGAGGCTGTTATACTCTGTTAGCAGGGTTGTAAAGTAGTTGTATTTATTTAAAAGGTTATAGGATGTAACCGCCGAACCCATTGGAAAGCTGGCAGTACCTTGTAAAGTGGCAGCGGGTGTAGGTAGTTGCGGGGTTTGATTGGCCGATTTTTTGCAAGCAATAAAAAAGAACAGGCCTATTAAAAGAAAATAAAAATACCGATTTAATATTACCAACATCAGGCCTACAATTGATTAAAATTTAAAGGTATCAATTGTTTTTTAAATAAGGTATATACTAACTGGCAATGGTAGGTAAAGGTTATAAAGCATTAGCTGTAATTACTGGCTTTAAATTCATTTTATTTTTTAAACGACATTTAAACAATGATTAAACACCGTTTAAATTAAGCGCATTCTTGTTCATTATTTGGAACAATATCGGGCATGTTTAATTTTTTGGGTGCAGGTATATTACTAAGCAGGTGTAAGGTTGATTTTTGTTTATTTACCTTTTTTATCATTTTAGCATTGGTAATGTTACCAACACCGGCAACAATATAATACAGGTTTAAATCGGGATAGGCAGCTAAAATTTTAGCCAGCATATTGGTACCTAAATTTTCGGTTTTATCTAAATACCCGTTTGAAAGACCGGTTTTTTTATAAAACTCCCGTTTACTGATCCCTTTAAAATTAATATAATCAAGTATTCTTTGTGATGAATTCATGTATGTCGAAAAACCGAAAAATTTAATAATTATTGAAATTCGGGTTCGAAAAAAAACCAAATACTAATTTCAAATCAATACCTACAAATAACCACTCCTCACTCACTACTGACCCCTCACCCCTCACCCCTCACCGTTTTCAAACCGTCCACTAATGTATACATATTATTTATCTTTCCGGCTTAAACAAATGGTTGTTGAAAAATAAAATTGCATTCTCGAAATTTATATTAAACCTTTATTATAGGTCGATTTTGATTATCTATTAGATTTTTGAGATAGTCACGATTTTTTTGGGTCTTTAGTAGTAAAACTTATTATACTTGTTTGTGGTATTTGAAGGATGATTGATTTTTTTCATAATACATTTGACGGCTTTAAAAATGTTTTCCTTCGGGTTGGGTAAAAGCTTCATTGCTTTTACCCAATTTTTTAGGCCTCATCAATTCAGGTAACAAAGTTTAGGTGCTCAGCGCTGTTATTTTAACCTAGTTTGTTACTAAGTTAAATTCAATATCAAATGTATTCCTGATGGCTTTATCGCCCAGGTTTGTAAAGAAATTTCCCGAGTTATAAATAATCCCAAATTTGGTTCTGTCAATAATGGTGTTCCCCGATATTACAAAATGGCTATTTTCCTTTTTAATGGTAACTGGGCATTGAAAAGCCTGAGTTCTACCTTTAATAGTAAGCTGTCCATAAGCAATGCCATCACTTATTTTTTCAATTTTAACGGTACTGGTTTGGTATTTTTCTACGTCAAAAAAGTCCTCACTTTTTAGGTGGCTCAATAAATGTTCATTATCCTGGTTCATGCTTTTCATATCTATCAATAAAACAGCACCCATAATTTTGAATTCTTTGTTTTGTAAAATGCTTCCTTCTTTAATATTCAAAGTTCCCTTAGGGGCATAAGTGCCAACTTCGGCATGACCTGTCCAAATAAGGGTGCTTTTTTTCAAATCAATCGATAACTTGTTTTGAGCAAATAATGAGGTGCTTAATAATAAAATAGTGGTAATGGTAAGTGTTAATTTTTTCATCTCGTTTTTTTTATTTGAGACAAAATTGAAACTAATACACATGCCCATCGCCCCAAAACAGGAATTGGGACGTATCAAAACAGGTTTGGGACTATTTTTTTATAAAATCGGATGGAGAGGAGCCTGTAAATTCCTTAAAAATGCGGTTAAAGGAAGTTTTTGAGTTAAAGCCCGATTCGAAGGCGATTCCTAATAAAGTGAATTTCTCCAGGTCGGTAGTATTTAAACGGGCTTTTACCTCCTCCACCCTAAAGTTATTAACATAAGTATTAAAGGGTTTGCCCGAGGCCGCGTTGATATTGTACGAAACTGTTTTTGATGGCAATTGCAAATGCTTGGCCAAATCCAACAGCGTAAGCTCCGGATTGAGGTATAATTTATCTTCCAGCATGGCCATCTCAATTAAGTTCATTACTTCTATATCAGCTTCAGCTGAAGTGGTAATAGGTGTATTTAAAGCTTCGGCTGTAAATACTACCTCATTGGTTGCCTGTTGCATACCAATAATGGCAATACAAAAAATAATGACACATAGCAAGTTGGTCGAAATATCAAATTGGTAGTAGGTGTTTTTAAAATCGCGTAAAAATGCCTCAAACAACCAGGCAAGGCAAACTAAAATTAAGGTGATTAATGAAAATTTTAGCCAGTTAAGTAGCTTTTTACCAATGTTCGAATAATTGTTTAATACCCAGCTTTGGTATTTTTTAAAATAACTGAAGGCTAAAAGCAAATAAATAACCAGCGAAAGCCAAGTGCCATCATATTCAATACGGTAAGTATAAGGTTGGTGAATGTTAAACCAAATAAAATATTTTGTTTGATAGCTTTGAAAGGTAACAACCCAATAAAAAATAGCTTGCAATAGTACCGGTATAAAATGGAGCCATTGTTTGGCGCCAAATACAAAGGCTTGGTTGGTAATAGCCTTTACATATAAATATAAAAGCGGACCAAAGGTAAAGGAATAATAAATGGGCAAAAAATACCAGGAGGGTTTTTGCTGGTAAATGCCGGTAGCTCTAAAAAACGCGTCAAAAACCCAACCCACAATAGCCAACAGTAAAAACGCTAAAATTTTATTGGCCAATCTGTTTTTTTGCGACACAAATAGCAAAATGGAAGTATATATTCCGATACTGATGGCAACAAGATAGCACGCGACATTGATATCGAAATTAATCTTCATAAGGGTTTTTGAGGTAAATATAGGAGAATTTTTGTTTGCTGATTGTTAGTTTAGATTGCCTTTTGGAGAACAAGTTACAATATTATTCATTAAGAATCTTGATAGCAGTTACTAAGAACTTGCTACTAAAAAAATTGTCTGAATCAGGATTTACAGGATTTTAGAATTTTCAGAATT
>CAIYNX010000195.1 GCA_903927645.1 uncultured Mucilaginibacter sp. | reverse complement strand
TTTTGGTTGTACAGATGCAGTGATGGGGTATGTTACATTGTTGTGATACTGTGGAATCCTACGGCATCCGACGATCGGGCCCCGTTGTTCTCGTGAGACAGGTGATACAGATGAGACAAGTGAGACAAATGAGACAATGCGTATTGTAAACCAGTAAGTTAAACTACACCAGTGAGACAAATTGAGACAAATGAGACATATCTGTCATTTTAACAGTTAATTGCGATTAATAATTATAATCCAACCAAATCTTTTATTTGAAATATAAACGGGCCCACACACTACGGCATAGGGCCAAATTTATTTTATGAAAAAATTAATTCTACTTACTCTTTTATTTTCTGCAGTTGTACGGTTAAACGCGCAGGAATTACCTCAGTTGAAGAAAGAGGGTGATATAACCAGATTGTATGTTGATGGTAAGCCATTTATAATGGTTGCAGGCGAGTTGCATAACTCCACATCGTCCAATTTAAATTATTTGGCACCCATTTTCCCTAAGTTAAAAGCAATGGGACTCAATACGGTCATTGCATCTGTAGCCTGGGAACAATTCGAACCTCAGGAAGGTGAATTCGATTATGCGCTTATTGATGGGATCATAGCACAGGCACGCGAGAACAAATTAAAACTTTGTATTATATGGTTTGCAAGCTGGAAAAATGGGGTTTCTACTTATCCACCACTTTGGGTAAAAAAAGATGCAAAACGCTTCTTTAAACTCAAGCAAAATAACGGGAATACCGGCGAAGTAATTTCACCTTTTTGCAAGAATGCGCAAAACGCAGATGCCCGCGCTTTTGTACAGTTAATGAAAAGAATTAAGGAAGTTGACAAGGAGCATACCGTTGTAATGATGCAAGTGGAAAACGAAGTTGGGGCATTTCAGGACCTGGATTACAATAAACAAGCACTCGACTTATTTAAAGCTCAGGTCCCGGAAAGCTTAATACAGTACTTACAAAAAAACACCAATAAGTTGAGTCCAGAAATGAAATATATCTGGCAAAAAAATGGAAGCAAAACCCAGGGCACATGGTCTGAAATATTTGCTGATACGATGAAAAGTGCTCAGAACTTCTTCATGACGTGGCAATATGCCAGTTATATCAATGAAATATGCCGCTCAGGCAAAAAAGAGCATAACCTTCCAATGTACGTAAATGCCTGGCTGGTTCAAAAATCTACCGATTTACCCGGGGTATATCCAAACGGAGGGCCTGTATCAAAAGCAATGGATATTTACAAAGCCATAGCGCCCGATATTGATTTTTGTGCACCCGATATTTATGCACCTGATTATAAAGCAACTTTGTCGTTGTATCATCGCGTTGATAATCCACTTTTTATACCGGAAAGCACAACAGACCAGGCCCGTGCTTTTTATGCTTTTGCACAGCACGATGCCATTTGCTTTTCTCCTTTCGGGATTGAAGATGCATATACCAATATGGGCTATCGGCAGGCAATCTCTGTAATAAACGAACTAATGCCATATTTGCTGAAGTACCAGGGCACGGGCAAAATGCACGGTTTCATGCGTACAAAAAACGTTACTACCGATACCCTCGTATTTGGCGGGGACAAAGTGATTGTTGAATATAATAATTGGGACAATACAGGTTATGGTTTGGTTATTCAAACTGCCCCGGGTGAATATGTAGTAGCGGGTATTACTGCGCGCCTGAAATTTGAATCGGCAAACCCATCAAAAAAAATACGCATAGGCCAGGTACTTGAAGGAAAGTTTGAAGGGGAACAATGGATAACTACCCGTATGCTTAATGGCGACGAAACCTGGCATCACGACCGCCTGATTGTATCCGGCCGAAAAGCAATGATTTCTCAAACTTCTGACGGTCAAATTATCCCTCCACAGCCCGGGCCAAATCAACCTTTATTAGAATCAGCAAAGCTTACAGAAGTTCAAACGCCCGCTGTTTATAAAGTGACTACCTATGAAATGAAATAAAAATATTCT
>CAIYNX010000194.1 GCA_903927645.1 uncultured Mucilaginibacter sp. | reverse complement strand
TTGAATCACGGTCTGCCACAATTATATCTCTTGCGTGAGGTGATGCTGAAAGATAAAAGTATTTGGAAGAATGTTTTGTAAAGGCTAGGAAATTGTCTTTTTTAATAATGGAGACGCAGTCTCCAAGCATAGTAATCCGTAGTTGGAAACTACGGATAGCGGGGACTCTTTGTCGTTATGCATCTGCCAAATAACAATAATAATAAACAAAATGATCATTAATATAATTTTCCAGTATTTCAACATAACTAGATATAATTAATTCCACTCTTACGTAGTTAATCTAAACCATTAACCACTATCCAAATGTTTGTAAATTCGGAAATAAAAACTCCTATAAAAATACCACTGGCCAATAAACTTTATGAAATTGCCCGCAAGTATTTACAATTTCCTTTGAATTGATAGGTACCAATTCACCAAATTCTTCATTTTGTAAACGCTGACTTATTTTTAACAAGATGATCCCCGATTTATAAACTAATATTCCGTTTTTATATAAATAAAAATCGCTGGCTACTGTGCCAGCATCGCCATTCGTAATTTTAAACTTCCAGCTTTTTTGCATTCGTAGCAGCAATTTGCGATTACTTGTTTTAAGGCAGGTAAATTTAGAGATAGCTGGGTTTAAATCTTTTAAATCGTCATGACTAATAACCAAATAGGCTTTCCAATTATCTTTAGTAAAATCAAATTTCGAAAAAATGGCTAGGGTATCTCCAGGATTGAATTCAGCATTCAGGTATAATTTTTTATTGGTAGAGATGGGTAAAACTAAGCTATACCCGGTAAAAAAAGTAAAGGCCGCACTCACGAAAAATAATAAGGAAAAAATGATAATTACCTTGAATATTCTTTTTTTTATTTTCATGACTAGCGCTTATTTACCGTGAATAACTTTTAATATTTTACCAACTTATCCGTAGTTTATTTAACCGATTAACCGCTGCCCGAATGTTTGAAAATTGGACGTTTATGCCTTTGGTTTATAACCTTAGTATATGGAGATGCAATAGCCAAGCATAGTAATCTGTAGTTAAAAACTACGTATTTGGAAAATACTTATAGCGTGGTAAAAAATCAAATTTAATAATGTCCTCTTAAGGAAAGTATCTGTATTTCTTCTTCATGAACCTCATAAATTAAGCGATGTTCCTAATTTATTCGCCTTGACCAGGCGCCTGATAAATTGTATTTAAGAGGCTCTGGTTGGCCAATACCTTCAAATGGAGTATCAATAATGTTTTTTAATAAAGCTTCTATTTTCTTTTGAGCTACCTTTTTGCACTATTTTTTCCAAAAATTAATGTCTTCTATTGCCTTGGTTGCATAACTTATTTCCATAAGTCTTCTATCTTTATTTTTACCCTTTTGCCATTCTTAAAGTCTTCACGGCCTTGCTCAAGTTTCTCTACAATTGGTAACCCATAAAGGTCAATGGCTTTTTCCCTATCAGTTAGTTCAACAGTTTTAAAGTCAATTTTCATTGCTTTGGCAATGGCTTTTAAAGCTGTTAATTGCTCTTTGTTTTTGGGTAAAAAAGTTAATGCTTGCATAAATCAAAAATACTAAGATATAGTTTTATTTAGAAACGCTATAGGTTATTTCGAATAACCATATACCATGGTAGAATTGCAGTAAAATGCAAAAATCGTGGTGCCTCAACTAGTCCGTAGTTTATTTAAACCAAAAACAGCTGACCAAATTTTTATAAATCTCCAAAAAATATAAGTTAACCTTCTTTTCACCCTTACATATTGTATATAATTTATAAAAAAATTCAATAATTAAATATTCAACAATTTTATTAAATTACGAGTTCATTGGTCTCAAAATTTATTGGTTTGCTATGCGTAGTAAAATTTACTTTAACATCTTTTTAAAAAATATCATTGGTTTAAGTTGCTTGTTTCTTGCTTTTGGCGCGACTGCTCAAAGTGTCGATCCTTCGGCCTATAACATGTTGCAATGGCGTATGATAGGTCCCTTCAGGGGTGGTCGTACCGTTGGTGCTGCCGGGGTAAGGCAACAACCCAATGTATTTTATATGGGTGTAAACAATGGCGGTGTTTGGAAAACCAATGATTATGGCCGCACTTGGAAACCAATTTTTGATGATCAATCAACCGGCTCTATAGGCGATGTAGCCGTTGCGCCAAGTAACCCCAATGTGGTATATGTGGGTAGCGGCGAAGGCTTGCAAAGACCCGATCTTTCGGTAGGTAATGGCATTTACAAATCAACCGATGCGGGTAAAACATGGACAAATATTGGCTTGCATGATGCTCAACAAATAGGCAGCATAGCCATCGACCCGAAGGATGAGAATAAAGTTTTTGTAGCAGCTTTGGGTCACCCCTACGGACCAAATCCTGAACGTGGTATTTACAGAACGCTGGATGGTGGTAAAACCTGGGAAAAGGTTTTGTTTAAGGATGAAAATACAGGTGCCATACAAGTTGCCATCGACCCTAAAAACCCAAACAACATATTTGCCGATTTATGGGCCGGCCGACAAGGCCCTTGGGAGAATGGTGCCTGGAATGGTCCGGAAAGTGGTTTGTTTAAATCTACCGATGGTGGTACTACCTGGACAAAAATTACCAAAGGCTTACCCACCTTTGCCGATGGGTTGGGCAGGATAGGTTTTTGTATAGCCGCCAGCAGCCCGAACAGGATGTATGCCTGTGTGGATGCCGAAAAAGGTGGCGGTGTTTATAAATCGGACGATGGTGGTGAAAGTTGGAACCAGGAAAATATTGATAATCGCTTATGGGATAGAGGCAGTGATTTTGCAGAATGCAAGGCAGACCCAACCAACCCCGATATTGTTTATATAGCCAATGTAGTTACGTGGAAATCAACCGATGGTGGAAAAAGCTGGAAAGGTTTTCGCGGGGCACCGGGTGGCGATGATTACCATCGACTATGGTTTAACCCCGAACACCCCGAAATTATTTTGCTTTGCAGCGATCAGGGTGCCGAAATTACCGTAAACAATGGCGAAACATGGAGCACCTGGTACAACCAACCTACCGCGCAATTATACCATGTAAGCGCCGATAATGCTTTCCCTTACAACGTTTATAGCGGACAGCAAGAAAGTGGCTCGGTGGGTATAGCAAGTCGGGGTAACGATGGGCAAATAACCTTTCGCGATTGGCATCCGGTAGCCGCCGAAGAATACGGCTATGTAGTAGCCGACCCATTGAACCCGAATATTATTTTTGGAGGTAAATTAACGAGGTATAATAAGCTAACAGGGCAGGTTCAAAATATCTCACCCGTAATTGGAGGCCGGCGCGGCGGTGGTGGTGTTCGTTTTATACGCACGGCGCCGGTGGTATTTTCAACGGTCGACCCAAAATGTTTGTTTTATGCCGGGAATGTACTCTTTAAAACAACCACAGGAGGTGATGCCTGGGACGTAATTAGTCCGGACCTAACCCGAAAAACCTGGGATATACCAAGCAGTGTAGGTATTTATAACGACGACAAGGTAAAAACCATGCATCAGCGTGGGGTAATTTATACCGTTGCTCCATCCTATAAAAATATAAACACCATTTGGATAGGTACCGATGATGGATTGATACAAATAACCAATGATGGTGGTAAAACCTGGAAAGACATTACCCCACCCGAAATTACATCATGGAACAAGGTATCGATGTTAGATGTAGGGCATACCGACAATTTAACGGCCTATGCCGCGATAAATAAGATTAGGTTGGATGATATGAACCCCTACATCTTTAAAACGCGTGATGGCGGTAAAACTTGGCAAAAAATTGTGAATGGCTTGCCAATGGCACCTGTAAATTCGGTAAAAGAAGACCCCTTATGTAAAGGACTATTGTTTGCGGGAACAGAAACAGCCGTATATGTATCTTTTAACGATGGCGCCGATTGGCAACCACTGCGCTTAAATATGCCAGCAACCTCCATACGCGATTTGGTGATAAAAGACAATGATTTGGTGGTAGCAACCCATGGCAGATCTTTTTGGATATTGGATGATATAGCTGCTTTGCGGCACATGGCAAAACTTAAGAGTTTAAATAACAACCAATTATACCAAACTGGCGAAGCTTATCGGGTACGCTGGAGCATGTACCCCGATACACCGTTGCCACAAGAAGAACCTGCAGGAAAAAATCCGCCGGATGGGGCTATCATTGATTATAATTTGGCTGCGGATGCCAATGCTACCGTAAAACTTGAGATACAGGACACTACCGGTAAAACAATAAGAACCTATACCAGTGCCGATACCCTTTATAAAATTCCGGATGTAAACATCCCCTTGTATTGGATAAGGCCACAGCAAATTTTACCGGCCACCAAAGGCGGGCATCGTTTTATTTGGGATTTGCATGAGCAACCTTTGAATATACCGCCAAGCTATGGTATTTCGGCCATATACGGGCAAACTGCACCCGACCCAACTTCGCCTTGGGTAATGCCCGGCACTTACACGGCTAAATTAACAGTAGATGGAATATCCTATACGCAACCTATAGTTGTTAAGATGGATCCAAGGGTAAAGACTCCCCTTTTGGAATTAAAAAAACAATATGATTTGTCGGAAAAATGTTACCAGCAATACCAACAACTAAGCCTTGAAGCTGATAAGATAAACAGCATTAAAATCCAGGCCGAAAAATTGCTGACAGGTGCTAATCCTCTCATTACCATAAATATTACCAATACCTTGGCTAAAATTGAAAAACTAAAAAACGTGGATGCAGACAATATTAGCAACCTAAAGGGCAGACTTTTTGGCTTACATAACCTAATACAAGGAAGTGATATGCAGGTAACCACCCAAATGGCAGAAGCTGCTACCAAATTGGATACTGCTTTTATGGCTATTAATGCAAAATATACCAACCTCACCACTATTGAATTAAAGCAATTGAATGATCAATTAATAGCTGCAGGGTTGGGTAGAATTAGTTTTTAAGATGGTAATTTCCTTAAGGTTCCACCGTTACAATTACTCTTTTATACCTTGTTAAGGCCGGTGTTCCTTTATCGGTTACTTTTAATATAAAATGAATGGTTTTTGAGGTTGTTACTTGCGGGGCGGTTACCGGTAAATCGTTTAGATTGCTGGAGTAAGGAGCAAAGCTAATCAGTCCTTTATAAGTTCCAGCCTCAGGGTATTGCAACCATCGATAACTCATGGAGTCGCCATCCGGGTCGTAACTGCCTTTTGCACTGAGGTGAAATAACTGCCCCGATTTTACGGTGAAATGGTCGGAATGTGCTAGTTTGGGTACCGGAGGATGGTTGCATAGTTTATAGCTTTTGGTGGTCCAAGCCATGCGAGCCGCAAAATCATTTTGAAATTCCTCGCGCCAACGCCAAATGGTGGCTTGTATGTTTTTGTAGCCTGCCTTATCAATAGCTATATAAACAGAATCTTCCGCATTCGTCCAAAGCGGACGGGTTTCGGGCAGGGTTTCCGGCCAGTTTGGTCGTGCAAATGGGTCGGGGCCTTTGTAGAGGTCGGGTTTATAAAATTCATACCTACCACCCCATCCGCCAAAATCGGGATGTTCGGGCACATTTAAGCCATTGCTAATTAGGCCCAAAAAAGTAGGCGAATCGCCTTCCATGCCATAGGCTACATCGGGATAAGCGGCACCCAAAGGACCATGCCCTTGTTGTATATTTTTTGCCAACCACTCGGCGCTTACCACCTCCTTGTTTGAACCCGGCATACCAAAGGAAATACCCAACCAAGTAGCATGACCATAGGTATAACCCGGACTACAGATAAAAAACAAATCAGGAAAAGTATTGCGTATCCAAGGGCCGGAATCGTCCTGATCGGATATGGTATAAACCCTTAATTTTTTAATCAAGGCATTGGCTTGGGCAGGTGTTTTGGTATGCTGAATCTTCCAGAGGGCTTGCGCAAGGCAATTGGCCCCTCCCCAATCGCATACCCAAAGCGGACGAGGATCAGGTTTTTCCAATACCTTAATAATCCATTCAGACCCTTCAGAATCAAAGCCCTTCCCTACCCCTTCCATGCCATAAACAGGTAGTCCTTTTTTTACTTTGGTGCTCAGAAACTCAAACGTAGGGAAACCAGGCTCATGTTTTAATAAATTTGGTTGTACTTTTTTGTAGGCCGATAAAATGGCTCGTATGGTTTCGGGGGCAACCCTCGTTTTTTGGTGGATGGAGGTTACTGCCACTAAACCTTCTACATCCCATTGGTTGCTATAAGTCAAAAAACGGATGAGCGATTGTGAATCATCCGGATCGGCCTCAATATCAGTTAGTACCAAAACGCGCAATTTGTTTTTTTGCCGGGCATTGGCAACAAGGCTAATTGAAATAAGTAAAAGTATAAAACCAGATTTTAGGAGGTATTGAAGGTTTACCATTTTTAATTTTTTGATGGTTTAAATGTATGCAATATTTTAAATACCATTTTAAATGGATATAGCCGAAGTAATTATTAAATAAAGTTTAGAAAAGAAAAACACTACAGGTTTAGCCTGTAGTGTTTAAAAAATATAAATTGTACCGAGAAAAAACCTTCGTTATTTTACTGCATTTCCTTCCGAATCAATAATCTGTACTTCGCCAATATTTAATTCGCGTATACCTTTTTCAATTTTTGAGCGGTCGCCAACAATAACCCATGTAATATGATCGGGTTGAATAATTCTTGTTGCACTTTTTTGAACATCATTGATTGAAAGGTTTTTCAACATCTCTGAATAATTATTTAAATAACCTAAGCCCCTTTTATAAATAATGGCCGATTGCAAATCATTCAAAACAGCTCCGTTGGTTTCCCAAATTCCGGGTAATTCCAATACGGCACTTCCTTGAACTTTTTTAAATTCAACATCTGTAATTGGTTTGGTTGTTATAATGCCGTTTAGTTCTTTCATAATTTCCTGGATTGATTCTTTGGTTTTATCAGTTTGCACCGGGGCATAACTTGTCAAAAATCCTTGTCCTTCAGCCTCCAGCAAAATAGAATATGCGCCATAAGCCCAATGCTTATCTTCACGCAAATTCATGTTCATACGGGCCGTAAAATCACCACCCAGAATACGATTCATAATATCATTCGACTTATAATTCGGATCGGCAGAAGATGGACCCACCTCTGCGGCAAAAATGATGGATTGTAATGCTTGTGGCTTATCAATAATATAAACCACTTGTTTTGCAGGCAGCGCTACATTGGTAATATTTTTTTGAGGCACCTCCTTATTTTTCCAAGCAGCTAATTTAGCCTCTAATGCTGCCTTTAACTGTGTGGCATCAATATCGCCTACTGCTACTAGCATTGCATTGTTTGGCGCAAACCAAGTATTATAAAACTTATCCAAATCAGCACGTTTCATTTGCCCGATGGAAGCTTCGGTTCCGCTGCCTGTATAGGAGTTACTGTAAGGATGCCCGTTTCCGTACAATAAATGCGGTAAAATACGCAAACCCATTGATACAGGTTCAAATTGCTCTTGTTTAATGGTTAATAATTGTTGCTTTTGTACCCTTTCAAAGTCCTTTGGTGGAAAAGTTGGATTTAATAATATATCAGCAAATAAATTGAGGGAAGCATCAAAATTTACTTTTAAAGCACTCAAGTACAAAAATGATTTATCTAAGGATGAATAGGTGTACATAGAAGCACCCAGATCGGCAAATTTATCTGAAATTTGTAAGGAGGTATTGTTTTTAGTACCCTCCTTCATCATTCTAAGGGTCATCTTAGCGAGACCAGGCGCAGCAAAAATATCAGCCGCATAACCGGCATTTACCACCAACGACATTTCAACCACTGGCACAGATGAACGTTTAACCAATGATACTTTTAGTCCGTTGGTTAAAGTAAACTCATTTACCTCCGGGAATTTAACCGCGGTAGATCCATTCAGGTTTGGTTGTTTGGTACGATCAATCACCGTAGCAGTGGTGCTAAAATCGCCGTAAGGATAAATTTTTAATTTATATTCACCGTCTGATAGCCATTTTTCGGCAATGCTTTTTATATCTTGAGGCTGGGCCTTTTTAATCCAGTTTTGAACTACTTTATAATGTTCGGCATCTTCTCCAAAAGTTTCATTTTGTGCAAGGATATCCGATTTTCCTCCAAAGCCACCTATCCTCTCCATGCCTTTTATAAAGCCCGAAAAATAATTGGTTTTGGCACGTTCCACCTCATCAAGGGTAACACCTTGGGTGAAAACTTTTGTCAATTCGCGGTTAATGGTATGATCCAATGAATCCAACGAAATGCCCGGTTTGGCATCGGCAACGATATAAAACTGACCGCCTATTTCTTTTTCATCCGTATAGAAATATACCGAACTAGCAATCTGATCATCATACACTAATTTTTTATAAAGTCTGGAGGTTTTTCCAGAGGTAAGTACATCGCCTAACAAGTTTAGGTAAGTCATTTCCTTGGTTCCCCATGCAGGAATGTTCCAGGTTTTTTGTAACCTGGCCTGTGGTACCCTATCCTGAGCCACTGCCTCGTGTACGCCAGTCATTTTTGCAGGCCATGCCGCTTGTTTGGCAATTGGGGGAACCGCTGGCAAATCGCCAAAATACTTATTCACCTTGTTATATACCGAATCAGCATTCACATCGCCTGCAATACATAAAACAGCATTGTTTGGTCCGTAATAACTTTTAAACCAATCTTTAACATCTGGTATAGAAGCTGCATTCAAATCATCCATAGAGCCTATAACGGTCCATGAATAAGGATGACCAGCAGGATAGGTGGCCTTGGCCGTTAATTCTTCGGCAATGGCATAGGGTTGGTTTTCATCTTGTCGTTTTTCGTTTTGTACAACACCTCTTTGTTGATTCAGTTTGGAGCTATCAATTACACCAACCATAAAACCCATACGGTCGCTTTCAATCCAAAGCACCCTATCTAAGGCAGAAACCGGGAAATTTTCGAAATAATTGGTACGGTCGTTATTGGTAGTTCCGTTAATATCGGTAGCACCTAAGGCATCCATTACCTTAAAATAGCCATCATTATGGTGTTCGCTACCTTCAAACATTAAATGTTCAAAAAGGTGGGCAAAGCCTGTTTTTCCTATTTTTTCGTTTTTTGAACCCACGTGGTACCAAACATTAAAGGAGGCGATAGGTGCCTTATGGTCCTCATGAACAATTAAACGCAATCCGTTTTTTAGTACGAATTTTTTATAGGGAATATCAATATCTGGATATTTTCGAGGTTGTGGAGTTTGTGCAAATAGCAATGCGCCCTGCATAAGGGCAAACAAGAGCAACAAGGTTTTTTTCATGGTGAAGCTGGAGTTAAGTTATTAAGGTTGAAATTATTTTTAAATATAATAAAATATTAAAAAACAAAAAATAATTTAAGGTGAAAACAGAAAGTTAGATTGTAAAATGCATTTGTATGAATGTGGCTGATTTAGGAGGAATATGCTTGTTGTTTATAAAAACAGGTACTGGAGATGCAATCTCCAAACATAATAATCCGTAGTTGGAAACTACGGATAGCGGAGATGCAATCTCCAAGCATAGTAATCCGTAGTTGGAAACTACGGATAGCGGAGAAGACCGTACCGTAGTTTTTAAGATTATTGATACCATGCTTACCAAAAAGAAGTTTAAGGACTTCTTTAATAACAATATTGCAACCTTATAACCAACAAAGCCCACCCATTTATTAACGGGCAGGTTTTGGTTTGCGCTTGGTTGCTTTGGTTGCAAACTACCTGCATAGCTTATTCGTAGGCTTTGCCTACGAATAACGAGTAAATAAATATAAACGTAGTTCTTTAGCGGCTTTTAAGAGTTTCCTTTGTATTTCACCTTTAGCCTGAATCTTATTGAAAAATTCATTATTTAATTTAATTTTATTCTTAGTAACTTTCGAAAATAAAACATGGCTAAGTTTATTTAAATGCAAGGTTTTTGTTTTATCATCATAATCAGGCATTTGACCATTTTGCAGTTTAAAAATAATTACTTGAAAATAATCTTCGATGTTTTCGTAGTTAATACTAACGACTTCCTCGCTATCCCCATACTGCAGGTCATAAAAATAATTTCCACGAATCTTTTCATTAACTATTACTAGGTTAAATTCAGTAGTAAGAAAAGAGTAATACTCTTTTGCTATTTCTATAAAATTTTTTCCCTCAATCATTTTACAAAGGATGAAGAATTAAATAATTTTTTATCATTTTTTGTTCCCTTTGATAGAAAATACTAGGATTGGCTCTTTCTGCGTCATATCCAATATCTAAAATAGTACGTCCGCTTCTCAGTTCGTTCAAAATCCATTGTCTATTATATTGCATCATTTTACTAGTTATTTCCCACGCTTTACCTTTAAATTCAGGCATATCATTAAGGATTCTGGCACCTGGTATTTTGGCTACCGCTGCCTCAACTCGAGCCATTCCTTCTCCAATAACAGTTATTTAGTGGGACGTACATCTTTTAACTTCAATTCAATTTTATTTTGCTGCATTTGCTTAATTAAGCCAAGAGAATCAAGCGGACCTATTAAGATGCCATCCCAGTTTTTTTTATTAAAATCTATAACTCTACTTTTATTAATCAGCCAAAATTTATTAATCGAATCTTTAGAGGTTTTATATTCTGTCGTCTTTGTTATTATAAAGATTTTATTATAATCATATTTTACAACATCACTAATAACTAATGTTCCTCCTACTTTTGCATGGCTGTCATCGGGTGTCCAAATAATCGAATATTTATAATGATCTCCTTCCCAAATAAAATAGTGATTACCTAAATTTTTATATCCCAAAACATCTAAAGAAGAACAGGAAGTGATATACAAAATGAAATAAAGAATTAAGAATTTTGCTTTCATAACTTATTTAATTAAACGGCCAGTACCATATACTGAAACAGGAAATCCCATCGTATCATTAATCCCTTGCCTTACCCTCTCTTGTTAAAGCAATGAATTTCTTATAATACCACCCCCATAATCCCAATCTTAATTATTCCATGTACCATTTTCCACTCTGACTCCGCCGTTTGGATCCAACAATGTTATTAATAAATGGCGCAATCTCCAAGCATAGTAATCCGTACTTGGAAACTACGGATAGCGGAGTAACCTTCTAATTAATTTTGCTTGTTATTTGGCAACCATATCCGTAATAAAGAATCTGATTTATAATATTCTTTTTTATATACAATGCCCGAAATTGAATAATAAGCCCATATACTATCCTTTTTGCCAAGTAAATTATAATATAAATTATGTTCAATATTTCCATTATTATAATACTCAATTGATTCTCCTACCATTAATCCATTTTTACATTTGCCTATTTGCCGCAATTTTCCAGAAGGGTAATATATTTTAAAGACACCTTGGCTCAACCCATTTTCATCATGATATGCTTCTTGATTTAATTTACCATTTGGAAAATAAAATTTAATATTTCCATAAAATTTACCGTTCTTATAGTTTATAGAATCTGATATTTGACCATTAGAAAAATATTGAATGGAACTACCATCCTTTTTTCCATTAAAAAAATGACTTATGTTGCTGATATTACCGTTCGGATAGTAAAACTTCCATATTCCTGTTTTTAAAGAATCATTATTAATAAGACCCTCTGACTTTTTTGTACCGTCTAAATAATATTCAATTTTATATTTGCTATCATCAGTGTGATTATTACAATTAAATTTTAATGTAGATATTGATAAAACTATAAATATTTGAATGAATTTATGGATCATAATATTACAATTGTATTAGATAATTTTTATTTGAAAGTGACCTTTTAATACCCATTTGTCTGTAATATATTTTAACGTTTTACCATTTTTAAGATTTTAGTAATGAAATTCATGATATATAATAAATAACCTATCATCAAACTTTCTAATCTCAAAAACATACTATCCCCTACTTCCCCATCGCATACTTAATACCACCCAATAAATGGTTTAAATAAAGTGGGTCTGAGTACGATTTGTCGGTATGGCCCAATTCTAGGTAGTTTATCTAAACCATTAACCGCTGTTCGATTCCTACAACCTTATTTGATTATGCCTATAATCTAAAAATAAAGCGCTGGGAGAGGCAACCTCCAAACATAGTAATCCGTGGGTTTAAATTACAGATTACTATAGTTTATAGCAACAATTTTAAAAACTATTTAAAATGTTGAAACCAATTTCCTCCCGACTCTCTGTCAACCGTTTCTTGCGATTCAAAGCCAATAAACACTGAATCTATTGCCTCTTTGGGATAATTATATTTATAAAGTAGATTCTTCAGTCTTAAAATTAGTTCAAGATTTGAATTTAACTTAAATTTACAATCATATGTTTCAAAACATATCCAAAACACAAAGTGTCTAGGATTTATATAAAATGCGCCGTACCATTCAATCCAAAACTTTCTTTTATAAACTTCGGAAATCACCAACTTCATTTCATCAGTAATGTCAAGAATTATTCTCCTTAAAGAAGTTTCATCCATAAAGTACTTTTAAAAAATTTATTTACTCTAAATCCTTTAGTAAAGTTCTAACCAGTACTAAAGTTTTGATTGGCTGGCAATTAAATAACAAGCCTCACTATAAAAGTACATAACCCTTACTTCCCAATAGCATACATAATCCCAACTAATAAAGATGCAATCTACAAGCATAGTAATCCGTAATTAAAAACTAAGGATAGCAGGGAAACTAGCAAAAAAATCAATCACCATAAAACACTAAATAACTGTGCAGCATTGATTTACATTTTATTGCCAAATTTATAATAGCCGTAATGTTATCATCAGGCAAGGTTTTTTCTAACTTTTCTAAATCGAAAATTAAATCATTCATTTGTAAGTGATTAAAAACTAAATCTCCATACGGGTCCAAATAATTAATCAATTTAAATTGATCATTTGTTGATTTATCACCGAAAATTTCCGATTTAAACTCAGTATTCAAGGAATCTATTTTTTCTCTTCTTTCATCTTCTAAAATTACTGTCCATCCCATAATTCATCAATTTAAATAATTATGCTTTTCCTATTAGATTTAAAAAATCCAACTTTTTAATATAATTTAAATACTTAATGAAATTTTATAAATTACTAAAGTATAATATAAAATATTGATAGCACAGAGGACCTGCCACAAACAAAAAGCCAAATCGATTGATCAGGCTTTTTGTTAAAAATAGTTTTCCTATTCCCTACTTCCCCATCGCATACTTAATACCACCCAATAAAGGGGTTAAGTATAGCGGTTCTTTGTACGATTCGTCGGTATGGCCCAATTCGGTATAAAAAGCACGACCGCCATCGTACGCATGGTACCAGCTCATGGGGTGGTTGTCGCCCATTTCGCCGCCATTATAGCTTGTTTCGTAAATTTTTAGCAGGATATGCAAATCAGTAGCCATCCATTTAAAATTATACCATTCGTCAAATCGTTTCCATTCGGTTGGCAGACCTTTGGTGGCAATAAAATTGGTATCTATTACCTTAATGGTTGCCATTTGTTGTGCCGGGTGACTTTTAAAATAAGCCCCTACCAGGTTGCCATACCATTGCCAATCGTATTCGGTATCGGTAGCGGCATGTACGCCTACAAAACCACCGCCATTGCGTATGTATTTTTCAAATTCGGCTTGTTGAGCATCGTTCAAAACATCGCCGGTGGTGCTCAAAAATATAACCGCGGCATATTGTTTCAGGTTATCGAACGTGAATTTAGAGGCATCGGTGGTTGAATCCACATCAAAATCATTTTTTCGGCCAAGTTTAAATATGGCTTTCACGCCAGCAGGTATTGAGTTATGATGGAAAGCTGCAGTTTTACAAAACACCAATACTTTTGGTTTAGCATAAAGGGCACCAACACCAAGAAACAATACAATTATTATTGATTTTAAATACTTCATTTTATGGTTTATATATTTCCTTTTTTCAATTCATCTACGGCAAAATTGGCGGCTCTGGCAGTAAGGGCCATGTAAGTTAATGATGGGTTTTGGCAAGCAGAGGAAGTCATAGCTGCACCATCGGTTACAAATACATTTTTGGCATCCCAAACTTGGTTATTGCCGTTCAATACCGAGGTTTTAGGGTCGCGACCCATACGTGCCGTTCCCATTTCGTGTATACCATCGCCAACATTATGGCCATTGTCCCAAGTTTTCACACTTTTAACGCCCGATCTTTCCAACATTTCTTTGGCTTCCTTTATAATATCAACACGCATCTTTTTCTCATTGTCCTTTATTTCGGCATCCATTGATAGTATTGGTAAGCCCCATTTGTCTTTACGGGTTGGGTGCAAGGTTATTTTATTTTCATGATAAGGCAATAATTCGCCAAAACCGCCCATACCTATCGTCCACTGGCCGGGTTCGGTAAGTGCTTCTTTATAGGCTGCCCCAATGCTTAGCTCTGCAATTTCTCTGCTCCAACCGTCCCTATTGGCACCACCTTGATAACCAAAGCCACGCAGATAATCGCGTTTATCATTAAACAAATTGGCAAAACGAACCAAATAAAAACCATTCGGACGTCTACCAAAATAATATTTATCCTCATATCCCTCAACCGTGCCCGATGCACCCAAATTATAGTGGTGGTCCATAATATTATGCCCCAATTCGCCACTGCTACTTCCTAGGCCATCGTGCCAAACATCCGTAGCCGAATTCATTAAAACCCAGGCACTATTTAAGGAGGAGGCATTTACAAAAACCACTTTTGCATGGTACTCATAAGTTTGCAGCGTTTCGGCATCCAAAACCTCTACCCCGGTAGCCTTTTTGGTATCTTTGTTATACAGTATTTTAGTAACGATAGAAAACGGTCTGACCGTTAAATTTCCCGTTGCAACCGCAGCCGGCAAGGTGGATGACTGGGTAGAGAAATATCCCCCAAAAGGGCAACCCTCCCAACACCTGTTACGGAAATGGCAAGCCTGGCGGTCAGGGATAGCCTCTGTTAAATTGGCACTGCGACCAATAATGAGGTGGCGCGTATTATTATAACTCTTTTTAATACGTTCGGCTACATCCTTTTCCACTATTTTCAAATCCATTGGCTTTATAAAATGCCCATCCGGCAGCTGCGCCAAACCTTCGGTCGATCCGCTTACACCAATAAATTTTTCAACATGATCATACCATGGCGCTATATCTTTGTATCGAATTGGCCAGTCAATCGCCCAACCGTCTTTTAAATTTGCTTCAAAATCAAAATCGCTCCAACGGTAACTTTGCCTGCCCCATAAAATAGAACGACCGCCCAGTTGGTATGATCGCCACCAGTTAAAGGGTTTTACTTCGGCATACGGAGCATCCTGTTCGTTGGCCCAATAGTCCATAATAGGCTCGCTGGCACCCCAGTTTCTTGATATAACCGGGCGTTCTTTGCGTTGCTCTTGGGTAGCCACCCCGCGGTGTTCAAATTCCCAGGGATCTTTGGCAGCTGTTTTATAATCCTTTAAATGTTCAAAATTACGACCACGTTCCAGCATAATGGTTTTTAAACCTCTACCTGTAAGTTCTTTGGCGGCCCAACCGCCACTAATGCCCGAGCCTATTACAATTGCATCATAAGTATAGGCGGCCTTGGCCTTGCCATTCACGTTTACGGTATCTGACGACATAATTAAAAAATTTGATTTTAATGGAAAACTAATTGGTTATACAATAATATTGAATTAAAGTATAAAAACAATAAATTAAGTGGATAAAAAAGCCTCATCCCAACCCTTCTCCAAAGGTGAAGGGCTAGATAAGGGTTGGATATAGATGCTGCTCCATACTTATTCTTCCATGGAAAGGTTGTATTTTTTATCTCATATCTAAAATCTCAATACTCAAATCTAAAAAACGCCTCATCCCAACCCTTCTCCAAAGGAGAAGGGCTTTTATTGCCTCATCCCAACCCTTCTCCAAAGGAGAAGGGCTAGATGAGTTGATAATATAATTATTGCTCCTTATTTAATTTTACTTTTTTTGGTGTACTAAATTTTTATTTCTCACATCTAAAATCTCAATACTCAAATCTAACCAAGCCTCATCTCTTAATTTTTTGTACATTTCGCTGCTTAATGCTATGGGTATAACCGAATATGGCTTACAGGATGTAAAAAAAGAATTGCAACACTTACCGGCAGTGCAAATAGCCGAATTATGCCTGCGCCTTGCACGTTATAAAAAAGAAAATAAAGAGCTTTTAGCTTATTTACTTTTTGATGCCAATAATAAGGAAGCCTTTATAGAAAAAATAAAAGCCGAAGTTGGGTTTATGTTTAGTAATCTGCCTTCACATAGTTACAATGCGGCAAAAAGTCAGCGGAAAATTTTGCGTTTAATTTCAAAATATGCCAAATTTATGGCCACAAAAGAGACAGAGATTGAATTGCTGCTTAACTTTTGTAAAAATTATATTGAATTTACAGACAGAAAAACTACATATAAACCATTAAGGTTAATTTTGACCCGGCAGATTCAAAAAATTATGGTTTTGATGGATAAGCTGCATGAGGATGTAAGCCTCGATTTTTATAACAGCTATCAGGAAATGCTATTGGAAGCCGGGCAAAAATTCGTATGGTTTAATAAGGATGGTTTTTTGTTGTAACATAAATGATGATGGGCTATCTAAATTATAAAACTGTAAACTAAGTGATAGATAAAGAGGCTGCTTTTAAGCAAATATATAAAGCTAATTCGAAAAAAATCTACCATTTGTGCTATGGTTACACGGGGGATGATGATGCTGCGAATGATCTTTTACAGGAAACTTTTTTAAAGGTTTGGCAAAATTTAGAAAAATTTCGGAACCAAGCAATGATTTCGACCTGGATTTATAGAATAGCTGTTAATACTTGTTTAACCTATTTGCGGTCGGAAAAGCGACAGGCTAAAGACGAACTTACCCCCTTTATAGCCGAAAATAAGATAGAAGAATTTTCGGAGAAAAATGAGCAAGTAGCTTTGCTTTACAAGTGTATATCGAAATTGGAAGAATCAGAAAGAATAATTATAACCATGGTACTTGATGAAGTACCCTACCCCGAAATTGCGGACGTTTCGGGTATATCGGAAGGGAACTTGAGGGTGAAAATACATCGTATAAAACAAAAATTAACCGAATTATACAACCACTATGAAAGAGTTTGAACACTTAATGTCGGTATGGCAGGCACAGCCCGCACCCGAACAGCTTTCGGTGGATGAGGCGCTGAAGCAGGTTAAAAAAGGAATTAGGGGCATCACCAGTAAATTGTATTGGGGCATTGTATCAATCATTGCCCTTATAGTTTTTGCATTTATCATAACTTTCTTTTTTGCCTTTAAATCGCCTGCTACAACCATAGGTATTATGATTATTATGGTAACCATGGTAATGTACCTATCGTACATGTTAAGACACTACCATATACTAAACAAGCATGATTTAACCCAAAACCCAACCGAATATTTAAATACTTTAAAAGAATACCAAAAAAACCGAGCCAAAATTATTGGCTGGTTTTACTACATATACCTATTTTTAATAAGCGTTGGGTTGGCTTTGTATTTTATAGAGGTATTGGAATTGGCGAACTTCTTTTTTAAGCTCACTACTTATAGTTTAATCATTGTATGGTTTGTTTTCATCACGTTTTACATGAAACCAAAAATGTTTAAGAATGAGGAAGAGAAGCTAAACTTAATGATTGACAGACTAATACGTTTGCAGGAGCAGTTTGATTAGGCGAAATGGAATTATAGTTATGATTTTGTGAATTTAAATTTAGGATTTCTACTTGTGTGAAAAATATGGAGGATATTTATTGTTTTGTTCTGAACTACAACTTCATAAACTATAATGAAAGGGAACTTTTCTAAAATATACTCCCTAAATTTTGATTTTTTGATTGGATAAGCCTCAGGATTTCGGACAATTGAATTAAAGGCCTCATATATATCTTCGGAGAATCGTAATCCTAAACCGACTAAATTTTTATCATAAAACAAGATAGATTCTTCAAATTCAATTTGAGCTAATGAGGAAATTTTAATGCTATAAGTCACTCCTACTTCAATAAGCTTTCAATCCTTTGTTTTGATTCTTCAACCGTTAAACCGGGGTCGATGCCTGAGGTTAAATTAGCCGACCTTTTTTCAAGTTCTTTAATTAATCCTTTATCATCAAACCATTTGGCATTATTGATTGAACCTCCTAAAATTAAATCATAAATGGCAATTATTTTTTCTTCGTTAGCCAATGTAATGTAATCAACCAGTTCTTTTCTGATGATGGTGGTATCCATAATATGCTGTTTTAACAAATTTAACACAATATTTTTATAAATATCTAACATTGTTTAAGCATTCATAAATTTATTTGAAACCTATTTTAGATTATTATTTTTGCATTCCAAATAATAAAACTCATGGTAAGCATCAAAAAAGTGGAGGCGGATGATTTAGGTACTTTGCTGAAAATTAGTAAAGATACCTTTTATGAATTTTTTGCCCACTTAAATACGCCCGAAAATATGGAGGCTTATTCGGCAGTGGCTTTTACCCCCGAAAATATGCTTGCCCAATTAAACAACCCGGATTCAGAATTTTATTTTGCCATGTGGAAGGATGAGCCTGTTGGCTATATAAAACTAAACTATAACGATGCCCAAACCGAATTTAAAGAGAAAAACGCGCTGGAAATTGAGCGTATATACGTTACTGGCAATCATCATGGTAAACAATTAGGCAAGCACTTCATCAACTTCGCGGTTGATATTGCTAAAGAGAAAAACTTTAGCTATGTATGGCTGGGTGTTTGGGAATATAACCACAAAGCCATTGGTTTTTATAAACACCATGGTTTTGTTGAATTTAGCAGCCATTACTTTTTATTGGGCGATGATAGGCAAAAGGATATTTTGATGAAAAAAATGTTGGAGTAAATCAACATAAAGAGCTGCCATGCACCCAAAAAACGATGATTTTAAATCCTCCAG
>CAIYNX010000193.1 GCA_903927645.1 uncultured Mucilaginibacter sp. | reverse complement strand
GTAGGTCGGTGCCAAATCTTAATCCCGATAACTATCGGGAAAACCCTTCATCCAGCGATGAGGGGTTTTTTGTTTTAGAGCAATATTGTATGCACTGGCGATGGTGTCCACCTCTTCCCTCCTGATAGCTATCGGGACCGCGCCTGCTAAATAGCGGGAGAGCGGTTTGCAGGCAATGGTTCAGGGTTGCTGCTAATGAAGCAATGAAATATCAGCTTAAAACCATGAACATATCAAACCCGCCAGGGCTTGCCCGATAGCTAACAGGGGGAATGTCGCCAAAAATAGCAGATTCGAGCCAAGGGGCAAATTTTACTAAACCAAATGCAAGATGAATAGAAATCCCTGGTACTGTTGAGGAAGTATTTACTTGTTTTACGCAATTCAAATTGTTACAACATTGTTGCCGAAACAATAATTTTCACTATTAACCATCATTCTTCAGCAAAAGTAGCCTTAATTAAAGCCATGCGTGGTCCGCGGTACACATGGCCATGCGTTGAAGCCTGAATGGCTGCCTACCGAATTGGGAATTCTATATTTATAGCCTATGGGTTTTATAATTTCTGTTACTTTCCTATTTCCATCAGAGAAGAGGTTTATACCCATGTTGATAGTGAAATGGTTGATACCGGACATGTTTTTATATAATCGCTCCAGATAGATAAAAAGCTTTAACGAGTTGTGCTTTTCTCGTTTCCTGCGGGTGCTCTAATATTCATCCAGATTGGTTAAGTTCGTTGAAACCTTGCATTTTGTACGCCAAATTACGGATAGGGGTGTAGCGCAGCGTAAGCTATTAAAAGGTCCGGCCGTTTAGGCACCATGATGCGTTGCCGTTGGTTTGTTTTTTTGTTGAATAGAATCCGGCATATGTAAACTTTTCATTGTTAAGCCTGATGGAGATACAGCTGAAAATTGGAACCAGGATGATTCAATTTAGGAATATTAAACAGGGTACTACGTCAATTGAATTCTTAGGGTTTGGCTGCGGAGACACTAATATACTTCGACCAGTAGTTGCCGCCTTTAGTTTGGTTTTTGTTGATCACAGGTATTGGTTTGTGCTGATGTTTACTTAAACAATAAAAATTGCCATTTAATGCCTGTTTTCTTGTTATTATAATTTAGGTGCCCAGACGATTTTAGCAGTGTCGTTAATATTGTGAATAAAATTACCAGCCTGTTAAAGGCTATCCGATAATAATTTTGCACTGTCTGGTGTATTTTAATATGGCATTAGAACCGAATTTTGCTTTACCTGATTTTATTGGGGCATAAATTTGTTAATTACACGAGTGGTTTTGAAATGCATTTTTAGCAAAACATCGTCGTGTTGTTCAACTTTGAGTAATATATGAATAACCAGTTACTACCTGTTCCACTTGTCGTTTTGGCTTCCGTTTTTATACGGTAGTTGCTTTTTTATACACTTCCCTTAAGTTTTATAAGCTATTTTAAATATACCGAACCCGTAGAAATCAGTTATTAGGGTAAAATGACGGCGGAAAAAAATACCGTCGCAATAAAGTTAATGGCACAAGTTAATCAGGTTTATAAAATTTCATACGTAAATGTCAGAATATCAGCTTTTAAAAATAATTAAAATAAAGTTTGCAAAATTAAGATAGTTCCTTACCTTTGCAACCCGCAAACGAGGTAAAGGAAAGGAGGAGAAAAGGGAGGCGGAAAAAAATAAAAAATAAAGTTTGCAAAGTTAAAAAAGGTTGTTACCTTTGCACCCCGCAACAGAGAGAAAGAAAGTAGAGAGAGGGGTTGAGGGAAAAAGAAAATGCTGGAAGCGATTTCCAGGATTTAGAAAGTGAAAAGTTAGGTGTTGTAAGAGGCACAAAACATAAAAGTCTGAACC
>CAIYNX010000192.1 GCA_903927645.1 uncultured Mucilaginibacter sp. | reverse complement strand
TGTTTGTTTTCGATTTTGTGATCCCGCTGGGACTCGAACCCAGGACCCCAACATTAAAAGTGTTATGCTCTACCGGCTGAGCTACGAAATCGAACCTTAAACCCTTTCGTTTAAAGTGGTGCAAATATACGCTTATTGAATTTGCCCTGCAAGGCTTATTTTAATTTATTTTTAACTTTATTTAAGTGCTTTAAAATGAATATTTTACATTTTAAAAATACCGATATTACCCCCGGCACCTGCCAATAATACCAGTTTTCCGTGCTTGGCCTTGCGGCATACGTTAAAACTTGTGGTACTAATTTTTGTCCATGTAATACCTCCATCGGTGGTTATATTACTGCCGGGTGTACCAGTTGCCAAAAAAATATCGCCACCCAAAAACTCTACACACGATTGAAAGCCAACCAATGGTTTCTTTGAAAGTTGCCAATTATTACCATTAAGTGCTGAATAACAGGCAGTTGAGTCGGAGCGCTGGTCGTTGTTATAATCGCCGCCTACTATTAACTTGCCATGTTTGCCCAAGGCAATAGAGAACGCACCCTGACTGGCCTTGCTTTTTGGGAAGGGCAAAGGGGTTATAACCCACTTATTATCAGGCAGTTTCAAATCAAAAAAGTTGGTTGCGAAGCCTCCGGTAACCATGTAAACATGGTTGTTAATGGTACGTAAGCAAGTGCCACTGGCGGCAAAGGCACCCTCACCAGGTTGGGCAACTGGGGCGTTAGTGGCTGATTGCCAGCTATTTCCACCATCAATGGTATGGAGCAGCAAAATCTTTCCTTTAATGGCATCACCCATAATCCAGCCTTCTTGCGTATTCCGATCGGAGAAATCCATTGCATCAAAAAAGTATGCCGAATCCGGGTTGTTGTATTTCACATCCCAATGTTCACCGCCATCGGTAGTTTTTAATACCAAGGCCGGCGTCCCCGACGCCATGATGACGGCTTCTTTGTCATTAAATGCTTCTATATCCCTAAAATCGGCAGTTTCATTCCCTTTTACTTGTTTCCAATCCCAGGTAAGGCCACCGTTTTTAGTGCGTGCAATACTACCTTTGGTACCACTCACCCAAGCAACACTATCATCCACCACTGATAGTCCGCGAATGCTAACTACCTTATTTTGAGGAATTAACAATATTTTTTGTGCAAATGTTTGCTCCATAAACAATAGCAAACAAGCAATTATTAGTATCTGTGATAATCTCTTCATTTTAACCTGGTCCAAATTTCGGTACGTCCTAATAATGAAATGCCTATGTATCCTCTTATCCGCAAGGTATTGCCCTCGAGGGTCATTTTACAGCTATACGTTTTACCGCTTTTGGGATCGTAAATGGTGCCATTCTCATACACGGCCTCGCCTTGGTAAGTAAAGTCTTTAAGGAGTTCTAGGCCGAGGTCGGGCCGTGTTTGTAAAGCCTTATCGGGGTTCTTATAATCTGTTTTTGGGTTTCCATGCTCATCATTTGGATGTTTTATCCAATCGAGCTTGCCAAAAAATTTGGTCCCTTTTTTATATATCAAAATATGGTCTTCGCCACTCGGGTTTACCCAGCTACCCAAAATAGCATCGGCACTTTGAGCGTAAGTAATTGAAAATAAAGGCATTAATAATAAAAAAACGCCTATGAATTTTTTGAGCATAGTTTATAATTTAACCCGAATTTACAATTAAGCTTCACTTTAACAAAAAATACCATGCATTTACTTTAAAAATTTATATTTGTAGGCTGTTTTTAATTGGCAATCAAAGGGTTATGGGTTGGGTTATTGATTAATTATTGGTAACATTTAATTATCAATAACCTGTAAATCAAACACTTATATTTTTAGCCCGGGTGGCGAAATTGGTAGACGCACCATCTTGAGGGGGTGGCTTCCGTAAGGATGTACGAGTTCGAATCTCGTTCCGGGCACCTACATTTTATTCCGAATTTTGTATGATAGCTACCGAAACCGGTAGCTATCATTTTTTATTTTTTCTCTGCTTAAACCTTTTTTGCATTTTAAAGTTAAAGATTGTTAAATGGGTGTGCTAAACAAACCCGGCACCCAATTTTTTTAACCCTATACCGTTATGTTAGCCGATATCTTAAATAGCATGCATACCAAATTTATATACACCTGTGCCATTATTTTTGTAGCAGTAATGCTAATTTTTAGCTCCTGCCGTAAAGACGACAATCAGGCAAGCACTACCAACACCAAAACCGATTCTACTGCCATTAACAGTTTTTTGGCAAACCCTGGCAATTATTTGGCTTCCTCTGGCACATTGGTGTTAAGGGTTAACGGCACTGTGTTGAGTTTTGATGCCAGTACAGATTCTATCGCCCTCATTAACCTAACCACCCCCGGCAAACAACAATACTACGGACTAAGTGCCATCAACAAGGCGCATACGGCTAGCTTTGGCATCACCTCGGCGGGGGTTTTGCATGTGCGCGGGGGGAGTGGTGTGGCGGGGAGTCAGCTATTGATATTAGCATCTGATAAACAGCCTGTTAGTGCCTATTCATTAAGTGCCACCAATCCAAAAAATAGCTTAGGAAGCTTAAATTTTGATACTTTTACAAAGGATAGCCTGGCTACCAAAGGCAGCTTTGTTACTTACTTAACCCAAAATAGCAACCAAGCCACCGGCACCTATACGGTTGAGGGCAGCTTTAACTTGCGGTTTAAGTAGGTGTCCCTCATTTCCCCGAAGGTATAAATTGTTGTGGTTTTGAAACTTCCCAAAAAGCATTATCAAACTTCCAAAATCTTCCGGAAACTTCCATCAAACTTCCACAAACTACCATTAATGCGCAGCAAATTGTAACGAAACTTCCATTTTGGAGGCCAAATTGTAAGCTTTTTTCCAAATTTTAGCCAAATTATCGTCACAAAGCCGATCGTTTAATGCAGGATATTGCTTTACTCATATTTTAAGGATTGGAGAGGAATTGGTAAAAATTTAATACAGATTTTGGTATTAAGCCTCTCCCCCCGCCCTCTCCGGTAGAGAGGGAGCTTAATTTTTCTTCTTTAAGATTTTTACTAGATACTAGCTACTAAAAAAAGCGGACGCTTAATGAGTTGTTGTGAATAAAATTATCTTAATTATAAATTAAGCCTCTCCCCCCGCCCATCCGTTGGCTAACGGAAGGGAGCTTAATTTTTCTTCATAAAGATTTTTACTAGATACTTGATACTAGCTACCCAAAAAAGGGAGTCTAATTTTTCTTCTTTAACATTTTTACTTGATACTAGCTACTAAAAAAGGAAGCTTAATGAGTTGTTAGAAATTAATTAAACTAATTTTA
>CAIYNX010000191.1 GCA_903927645.1 uncultured Mucilaginibacter sp. | reverse complement strand
TATAAAAAGTGCAATGCTTACCATTGGGCTTATACTGCTATTTGCTTTAGAGATACTTCGAATTTATCTTATCATGCCTTTTCCGGGCAGTCAGCATGCAAATACCATAGTGCTTGCCTTTTGGATTGGTAAAAACATTATTTGGTTAAGGTTAATAGCTATCGCGCTCATTATTTTACCCTGCATCAGTATTTTCAAAAACGCTAAAATCTGGAAAAAGGCTGCACTGGCCAGCACCTTAGTACTATACGCGGTTGTTTTCTTCTTTTTTAATTTCCGGTTTGAGGCCGATAAAATGTTTTTACAAGCTAAACACAAGCGGTTTATGATAGCGGCCGACGATACCACCAAAAGAAACAAACTGGTAATAGGCGTTGTAATAAATGGTGTTGCCAGGGCATATCCCATTCAAATAATAGGCTACCACCATCAGGTAATGGATACCTTAGCCAAAACACCCATAATGGTAACCTACTGTACCGTTTGCCGAACCGGACGGGTATATAGTCCGTTAATTAATGGTAAAAAAGCTAATTTTAGGTTGGTAGGGATGGATCATTTTAACGCCATGTTCGAAGACGCGGCTACAGGCACTTGGTGGCAGCAAGCTACGGGCAAGGCCATTGCAGGGCCATTAAAAGGCGCGTCATTTACACAAATTCCATTTCAGCAGCTTAGCTTAGGTGCTTGGTTACGCGCCTACCCAACATCGGAAGTGATGCAGCCGGATACCGATTTTAAAAAGGATTATAGCGACCTTGCCAAATACGACAATGGAACCGTAAAAAGTAGCCTTGAGAAAAGGGATTCGGCCTCGTGGAAGCCAAAATCGTGGGTTGTTGGGGTATTGTACCATAACACGGCAAAAGCTTATGATTGGAACCAACTAATAAACGCTAAGGTGATAAACGACGCGGTAGCCAGTTTGCCCATTTTATTAACGGTTGAAAACGATGGTGCCTCCTTCCATGTGTTTAACCGGGTGGTAAATAACCAGACCTTGTTTTTTAACAAAGCTGATCATGGCCTTATTACTGATAATAACACCCGTTCCACCTGGAACGCCGACGGACTTTGCATTGATGGTGCCATGAAAGGCCAAAAATTAAAAACAGAACAATGCTACCAAGAGTTTTGGCACTCATGGAGCACCTTTCATCCAAATACATTAAAATACAGTACTCTTACCGCCCGGTTAAATTAAGTGCAGTTTTTGGGTTGGAGGTTGTGGGTTGTGGGTGGTTTTTGGGTGAGTTTATTAGGGGGTTGCGTTAAATGGCATCACCTCGTTTTTTAATGGCAAAATAGTAATGGGGATGAAATCTCTAGGCATAGTTGTTTGAGGTTTGGAAAATCAAACAGCGGGAGGAAATTCAATTACAATGTGGCTACAATTTAAATCTTTCCGCCCACGCTTTTAAACTTCTCAACAAAAGCTGCTATCTTTTGAAATACGCTTTGTTTTTTAATTAAATATTGTGGATTAAGTGGACTCATTTTAGGAAGAATTGCATTTAACTCGGTTCCATTTTCGCTGGCATATTCCCTTTTTAATGAGGTTGATATATAACGTTTCGCTGCCTCTTCATTCAAACCTTCGGCATTAATCAATTCTTCGGCTTCACGTTTTTGTTCAGCTTGCGCGAAGGTGAAGAAAGCATCAATAATGCCAGGCTTATCAAGGATTGTGTCTAAATTTGTTTGGTTAATAAAATCAACCAATAAACTTTCTTTGGCACGATTGCCCAGGCTGGCACGAATTAATCGGCGAGCTTCCTCTACTAAAGCGGTTTTGTCTTTAACTTTTTTGTTATTTTCAAAAATTAATTCTAAAATATAATCCAAATTAATTTCCTGAGATTTAAGCAAATCAACCTCAAATATTACATCATCCCAATCAATGTTGGAAGATTCCTTTTCATTGGCCGCCTTTTGATGGCGCAACCAATCACGAATATCATTATACGTTGAGCGGTAATCCTGTATGGCTCGCTCACCCGGGATTTTAATTCCTTGCATTTTAGTGATATCTTCCTCACTCAGATAGTGTTTGGCTTTGAATGCTTCCAATTCTTCGGGATTGGTTAAATCAACTTGTTGCAAATCTTTCAACCCGGCAAACTCATCATAGTTTTGGAGTACATTTTCAACGCGCAGATACTCTCCAAACAGTTTT
>CAIYNX010000190.1 GCA_903927645.1 uncultured Mucilaginibacter sp. | reverse complement strand
CAGGTAAAAAAAATACCTTAATAGCTGCTAATGATATGTTCAATTTGATCGATATTCTTAAAATAATTATAGAGAATCTTAATAAATAATAATCGGTTGATTAATTTCCAAACTCCTTCATGGCTTTTCCTTGAGAGTTAGCTGCTAAATAAATAACTTTTTAATTTTGTTTAAAAATAAAGTAAGCCTATTTATAAGGGGAAATAGATCAAGTTAAAGAAATAACTATCATTACCTATCCCCCAACCCCTTACCCACCGTATCGACTTTTACATTACTACTATCCTTATTTATTTTCAGACAAAAGTTAGAGTAAAAATTTTGATCGGAGGCTGAGAACTGGTAGGAGATGCCGTAGAAGTTATTGTAGGCTTTTTCATTCTGCTCAATGCGGTTGTAAAGGTTATCGTACAGGTCGCGTTTTAAAATGGGTAACAGGTTTTTAAAATTACACAAAAACGATACATTGCTTTTTTCGGCCAGTAAATTATCAAATTGGGTGTATTTTTCGTTTTTGCTTAAAAACTTACGGTTTAGGTATAGCTCGTTAAAGCTTTTCAGTTCGGTGTTACTGCTGGCAATAATCAGGTAATTATCAATTACCATAAAGTTGATATGCTTAAAACTGCCAAAGGCATCTCCCAATAAAAAGTAGGGTAGTTTCTCATACTCCACCGAGCCCGCGTTCTCGCTGCTCATTTTGCTTATGCCCGATAGCAAGGTTTTTAACTTGTTTCCGTTTTTTACCGCTACTATGGCAAACTTCTCAAAATACTTGGTGGTTAAAATGGCAAACTCATTACCCAATAAATTGCTAAACTCTGTTTTTAGCTTAATACCCGTTTCGGCCTTTATTTTTAAAAATAGTTGGTCCTTTTCGGCTTTTATTCCTTTTTGGTTTTGGTACTCGGCCAAGTCTGCCTCAAAAAGTTTTGGGTCTGATACCGCGAAGCTAGTGCAATAAGCGGTTGATGAGGGCAAAATATCCTTTAAATGGTTGGCAACCGTTTTTTGGTGGTTAAAAATTGCCAGATACCCCTGTTGCTTACTGTTTTCAATTTTCGATAGTCCGTTAAACATCATGGCATCGCTTCGGTAATTAAAGCTCAAGGTAGCATAGCCTGTTGTATGGCGGAAGGTTTCCAAAATATCGTCGGTCTTATTCTTAAACAATTGAATAAAAAGAGGATTTAGCTGACTATAATTGATATACAAGTATGCCAATGAATTAGCCGCTTGCTGGTCGGACGGGATAATAAAACCCGGCTTATAGCCCTTGGTTTTTCGGGTAGCCACCTGCTCAAGCAATTGTTTTGAAAAACTACCCGATATAATATGGTTTTCGCCAATGGTAAGGTAAAAGCTTTTATTGATGGCCTTAACGTTGATGTTGTATATCAACTTTTTAGCAAAAGTATAGGTAGTTATGTTAAGGCCTGGTTGTGCTTGTTTGGCCAAATTTTCAAAAACAGGGTTTTCAAAACCTTTTATAGGTGCAAGGGTAACAAGCAAGGCAACCTGATTGCTATCAATCGGATGTAAGGAGATAAAAACATTTTGCCCGGTAAAATACTGCTCAACTAACGGATCAAGTAAAATTTGCTTTTGAATAGTGGCTAAATCCTCAAGGGTTTGTTTGCCGGCCAATACGGAAAATAAGTTATTATCCTTAAAAACATCGTAAAAACTTTTTTCGTTATTAAACTCAATAATAAAGGGGGCATTTTCGGGTATGGCTTGCACCACCTGGTTGTTTTGAAAACCCGGCGGGTTTAAGTTGGCAAAATAATAAACTGTAACAGCTATGGTAGCAATTAATAAAATTACAGTAATAATAATTTGCTTTTTCATTTTTATAGTTGTTACAAAGGTAAGTTAAATACTTAATTCATTACTTAACAATGTTTATTTGAATTGATACTGGTTTTAAAAAGTAAAGGCCTTAATTGTATAAAAATTGCCCGTCATTACTAACAATATGACAAATACGCACTACCATTGCTAAGCAAAATCCATACCTTAGCTTATTAAATAATTATGAAAAACAAAGTAATACTTACCGCTTGTATTTTTGGTTTATTGGCAGTTATTTGTGGTGCCTTTGGCGCGCATGCTTTAAAGGCACATCTTACAGCAACCAATCTCGAAATTTGGCATACAGCAGTACAATACCAGTTTTACCATGCTTTCGCGCTTTTGTTTTTGGCTACCTTTTTTAAAGAGGAAAACCGTTATGCCTTATTGAGCTATTACTTTTTTAGCATAGGCATTGTTCTGTTTTCGGGTTCGATATACCTTTTGGCTTGTCGCGAATTGTTGCATTGGGATTGGCTGGTTGTTATGGGGCCTATCACTCCAATAGGAGGCTTGCTTTTTATTTTAGGTTGGATGATGATGGCTTTGGCAGCATTAAAAAAGGCCTAATTTATGCTTGAATTAGCTGAAGTTGCCTATACCGACCGTGAAACTCTTTTTGTTGAGGTGGTGCTACCATTAGCCATCTCTATTAATTATACCTATCGTGTGCCTTTCCAATTGAATGCTCAGGTAGCTGTGGGTAAAAGGGTGGTGGTACAGTTTGGCAAAAGCAAGCTGTACACGGCTGTGGTGATAGCCATCAGCAAGCTAGCTCCTGAGAAATACGAAGCTAAATACATCATTGATATTTTGGATGAGCAGCCTATTATTACCCTGCAGCAACTAAAATTTTGGCAATGGCTGGCCGACTATTATATGTGTAACATTGGCGAAGTAATGAACGCCGCCCTACCATCGGCCTTAAAACTGGCTAGCGAAACCAAAATAAGGATACAAAACGATTATCCGTTCGACCGCACCCTACTAAACGACAAGGAATTTTTGATTGTTGAGGCGTTGGATATTCAACCTGAACTAACGGTGAGCGATATTGCCAAACTACTCGGGCAAAAAACGGTGATGCCGGTTTTAAAATCCATGTTCGAGAAAAATATCATTCACCTATCCGAAGAAGTGAGAGGAGGTTACAAACCCCGAACGAGGGCTTTTATCAGTTTAAGTCCGTTTTACCATGATCAGGAGAATCTGAAGGAACTATTCAGTATCCTCGAGAAAAAGGCACCCAAGCAAGCAGATGCGGTTTTAGCCTTTATAAAATTGCTGCGCAACCAAACCAATAAACACATTACCAAAAATGAATTGATTGAAGAGAGTGGGGCAGGGGCAAGCTCCATCAAAGCCTTGATTGATAAGGAAGTGTTTTTGGTAGAGGAAGTAAGTGTATCGAGGTTGTACCATGACGAAAATGAAGACTATGATACTTTTGAACTAAGCGAACAGCAACAAATTACCATCAACCAAATAAATACCGAATTTGAACAAAAGGAGGTGGTTTTACTGCATGGTGTAACCTCATCGGGCAAAACAAATATTTATGTAAGGCTGATTGAAGAAATGATTGCCTCTGGTAAACAAGTATTGTATTTATTGCCCGAAATTGCCCTCACCACCCATATTATTGAACGCTTGCGACTTTACTTTGGGGCCAATATTGGGGTATACCATTCGCGTTTTAATGATAACGAGCGGGTTGAGGTGTGGCAAAAGGTTTTGGGCAATGAGTATAAGGTAGTTTTAGGCGCACGCTCCTCAGTTTTTTTGCCTTTTCAGGATTTGGGTTTGATAATTGTTGATGAAGAGCACGAAACCTCCTACAAACAATATGACCCCGCACCGCGCTACAATGCCCGTGATGCAGCCATATTTTTGGCCAATATGTTTAAGGCCAAGGTTTTACTGGGTTCGGCTACGCCCTGTTTTGAGAGTTATTACAATGCCCGCTTGCAAAAATATGGCTTTGCCGAATTAACTGAACGCTTTGGAGGGGTAAAACTACCTGATATTGAGGTGGTAAGCATCACGGAGGAGACCAAGAACAAAACCATGCAATCGCACTTTACCAGTGTGTTAATGGCAGGGATAAAAGAGGCCTTATCAAAAAAGGAGCAGGTTATACTTTTCCAAAACCGCAGGGGCTATGCACCGGTTTTAATGTGTAAAATATGCGCTTATACCCCAAAATGTATTAATTGCGATGTAAGTCTTACCTTCCATAAAAGCAGTAGTAAGCTGCACTGCCATTATTGTGGATATAAGGAGGATGTGCCCAGTATTTGTCCGGCTTGCGGCTCTACCCATTTGGAATACAAGGGTTTTGGTACCGAGAAAATAGAGGATGAGCTATCAATACTATTGCCTGAGGCACGCATTGCCCGTATGGATTTAGACACCACCCGTTCGCGCAATGCCTTGCAAAACCTGTTGAACGATTTGGAGGAGAAGAAAATAGATATTTTGGTAGGCACCCAAATGGTGGCCAAAGGTTTGGATTTTTCGGATGTTACGCTAATTGGTATCATCATTGCTGATAGTCTGCTCCGCTTTCCTGATTTTAGGGCCAATGAACGGAGTTTTCAAATGTTGTCGCAAGTAAGTGGCAGGGCAGGGCGTAGGGGCAAGCAGGGCAAGGTAATTATCCAAACCTACGACCCTATGCACCGTGTGATTAAACAAGTAATTGAAAACAACTACCCCGATTTATACTTTACCGAAATGGAGGAGCGCAAAAGCTTCAAATATCCTCCGTTTTACCGCATCATTAACCTCGACATCAAACACAAACACCCCGAAGCCGTAAACAACCAGGCCACTTATTTAGCCAACGAGCTGCGTAAGCATTTTGCCGAGCGGGTGATTGGTCCGGAATTTCCATTGGTGGGGAGAATCAGGAATTACTATATTAAAACTATTATGCTCAAGTTTGAGAAGGATAACCTTTCTATCAACAAAGCAAAGGCTATTATCAGGGAGGTGATTACCCATTTTCAAACTACCAAGCTAAGCAAGGGTAGTGTGGTGCAGGCGGATGTGGATCCGTATTAAAGTCTCAGCGCTTTAGCCTCACCCAACCCTCTCCATCCCGATAGCTATCGAGAGAGAGAGCTTTAAAATGAAGGAGCAATTATCAAATTTTATATTCCTAAAGGCAGCTAAATAAATATATTTGTACCAGCATGGCGTATAAATTTATTGATAATTACCGGGAACAGGGCGCAAGGAAGCAGTTGGTTGAATTATTAAAACAAAAAGGCATAGCCGACCAAGCCGTGCTCGCAGCCATTGGCAAAGTACCCCGCCATTACTTTTTTGATGAAACCTTTTGGAACCAGGCTTATAAAGACATCGCTTTCCCAATAGGCGAGGGGCAAACCATCTCGCAACCTTATACCGTGGCCTACCAAACAGAACTCTTACACATAAAAAAGGGCGATAAAGTGCTGGAAATTGGCACCGGCTGTGGCTACCAAACTTGTATTTTAATGGAGCTTGGCGCAAAAGTATACACTATTGAACGCCAAGAAAAACTATACGAACGCACCATACAAGTTTTACCCTATATGGGCTATAAACCGAAATTTTTTTTGGGCGATGGCTCAAAAGGCATTGCCAACCATGCCCCTTACGATAAAATAATAGTGACCGCAGGTGCACCCACCATACCCGAAATTTTACTAGGGCAATTAAATATTGGCGGCATACTGGTAATACCGGTAGGCGATGAAACCGCTCAAAAAATGGTCACCATCCTAAAAACTGCCGAAAATGATTACGAAAAAATTGTGCTCGATACCTTTAGGTTTGTGCCATTGGTAGGGGAGAAGGCGTGGTGATGAATTACACCTATGAAGCCTTATAAAATGACTTACTTCTATATCAGTTTTTACTTTTATCTAAAATAGCGTAAATGATTTGCAATTTTTTCTGTCTCTCTATCCGTAAAGCAAGGCTGAAAATATTTTAAATAGCCTAGTAATTCATTAAGCGCTAAAATTTTTACATATTGAAACTCTTCATTTGGTTTATGATTTACAAAAACAATTAAATTTTTTATTGGAATTTTTTTCATACCCCAATGATGGTTTTTAATAATTAATTTACTCTTTGAAATTCCTCCGTTCAAAATTTTAAATAACGCAAAATTGGCGCGTTTGATTTGTTGTACCGGGGAAAATAACCTTATATTTTGCTGCGATTCTTGACTCCAGTTTTTTGTTTCAATTAGAAACACTCCTGACGGAGCTATTAAAATATGGTCAATTTGGATAGACTTTATGTAGTCGTTTTCTTGTTGATTATAAATAGGTGGCTCAAACCAACATGAAAAATCATTTATTAAAATATGATTGTCGGGTAACTTTTCTAATTCTCTCACTACTTTTTGTTCACCAATAGCTCCGTAAATTGAATTGTTAATTTGGTCAATGATTTCTTTTTTTATATCAAGTTCTTGTATTTGTTTAGAGCTACTTTCTTTAACCACCTCTTCAAAATTGGATGTGATGTATAGGTAATGATTGTATTTCTGTTGGTAATTTTCTTTTAATTTCTTAAATGTAAATCTAACCTGATAAAAATAAATTAGTTTTTTTAACCGTATTACTAGCTTAAAAATAATTTTCAGTAAGCAATTAATAAGTACCTGAATCTTATTAGATGAAGTAAAATTTAAATTATTCAATCGAAGTTTAGTTTTTTTAATTTTACTAATCAATTGTTGTAGTAATTCTTTTTTCTTTGCTTTTATTAAATTATCCAATTGTATGAGTTCAGCATTCAGATTAGTTTTTTCTTCCTCTATCAAAACCCTGTGTTCCAAAAGTATATTTTGACGATATGCCTGAAAATTATTCCTAAAATAAATTAAATCCTTGGTTGAACTATAATCATTAATATTATGTAAGCGCAAATGGGATTGAATAGCAGTTAATGAGCCTATTTGGTTATAAACCCTGCACATAAATGGTTATCTAAGTTTTATTGGTGTTCAAAATCCGAATGGTATATGATTTTAAAAGAAATT
>CAIYNX010000189.1 GCA_903927645.1 uncultured Mucilaginibacter sp. | reverse complement strand
TCAATCAAAAAAACCAAAAAAGCCATCATTTACTTTGTTAAATATATTATGGTTATTATTTAATATAGCTGCAATTCTTCCAACCACTATACCTTCATCAAATGCTAAAAAGGTTTGTAGGGATGAATGTTTATGAAATGGGTGTGTAGTTAAAAGGTCTTTTTGTGCTATAAATAATTCAGGCACATAATTGGGGTCGTTTTTATATAATTCGTGGGGGAAATCTATAAAACGTGAAAGTTCTTTCTTTGTGCTTACCTGCTTTATTGTTATCATAATTTGGGTTCAATAATTTTTGAATAAAATAATTTTAAACAAAAATTAATCTGATAATAATTTAAATTCTTTCTTTAATGGATGTTACGCCAACTTCTTTACAAACTTTGGTGATTTTTTCAACTGCTTCTTCAATTTGTGCAAAAGTATGGCTGGCCATTAATGAGAAACGTAATAAAGAACTTTCTGCAGGAACGGCAGGAGAAACAACCGGGTTAACAAAAATACCTTCATCTTGCAAATATTTTGTAACCTGAAAAGTTTTTAAATTATCGCGGATATAAATTGGCAAAATAGGGCTTTCAGTATGCCCTAAATCAAATCCTTCTTCAAGCAGTAATTTGGTGGCATAATGGGTATTTGCCCAAAGCTTTTCTATTAATTCTGGTTCTGATTCTATAATATCCAATGCTGCAATAACGCTTGCAACAGATCCGGGAGTCATGCTGGCGCTAAAAATGAGCGAACGGGCTTTGTGTTTTAAATAATCTATTGTAGCCGCATCACTTGCAATAAAGCCTCCCAACGATGCTAATGATTTACTAAAGGTACCCATAATCAAATCTACATCTTGAGTTAAGCCAAAATGTGAAGCTGCTCCGGCACCATTTTTACCAATTACGCCCAAGCTATGTGCATCGTCAACCATGATGTTCGCACCAAATTCATCTGCAACCTTTACAAGTTCAGGTAGTTTTACAATATCGCCTTCCATGCTAAATATGCCATCAACAGCAATAAGTTTGGCTGCTTCCTCGGGCAAAATGCTTAGTTTACGTCTTAAATCCTCCATGTTATTATGGGCGAACTTAATAACCTTTGAAAATGATAACCTGCTACCATCAATCAATGATGCATGGTCATATTCATCTAAAATCAAGTAATCATTTCTACCAGTTAAGCTCGAAAGTACACCAAGGTTTACCTGAAACCCTGTACTGAATAAAACTGCAGCCTCTTTACCAACAAATTTCGAAAGTCGGCGTTCTAACTCAATATGTATGTCAAGCGTTCCGTTCAAAAATCTTGAGCCTGCACAACCAGTGCCATATTTATCAATAGCTTTTTTGGAGGCTTCTTTTATTTTAGGATGATTGGTTAAGCCTAGGTATGAATTTGATCCAAACATTAAAACACGTTTGTTTCCTATTTTTACTTCGGTATCCTGAGCAGATTCAATTGGTCTGAAATAGGGATAAAGTCCCATTTCCCGTACATTATTTGCATCCTGGAATTGGGCAATTCTTTCATTTAATTTTTTGACCATATGTATTAATTAAACTTAATTTTTTGTGAATAAATACCATCATAAGGGGGTTAATAATATTTTAAATAGGTTGTTATGTTACTGGATTAACAATAAACAAACAACAAAAAACAAATTAATTAATTTTTCTAAATATAAAATATGATTTTATGTCATTTAGATTTAAAAATGGCAAAACCATGAAAAATATTCAGTTAAGATAACTACTAACACTATTCAAGTTAGTTTATTTTTAAATATAGTAATTATTATACGAAAGGTATAAATTTTTGTTAAAGTAAACTGAATTTGGTTATTTAAGAAATGAAAATTCTTAAAAAATCTTTATTTATGACCTGATTTGAAGAAAGACTTTATTGTTATAGAAAAGTTTTAAGGTGGTAATATGGAATAAATAGAACAATTGCTGGTTTATTTAGGAATGTTTTTATTTTTTAATTGCGACAAAATGGCTAGGAAATATTTTTTAATTTCCTAGCCATTTTTTTGATTAAACTAATTTACCCAAAGCTGTTTTAATTCTTTTTACAGCTTCAATCAATTTATCTTCGGCTGCAGCGTAGGAGATACGGATAGATTTTTTATCACCAAAAGAATCGCCGCCTACTGTTGCAACATGTGCTTCTTCTAATAAATAAATACTCAATTCATCGGCATCATGAATAACATTACCGTTATAGCTTTTTCCAAAAAAGGCAGTTACATCAGGGAAGAAGTAAAACGCACCTTCAGGAAGGTTTACTTTTATGCCGTCAATTTCTTTTAGTAAACTATATACCAAATCACGTCGTTTTCTAAATTGTGCGCGCATTTCAAGTACACTTTCTAATCCACCTTCTAAGGCGGCAACACCTGCTTTTTGGGTTATTGAGCAGGTACCGGAAGTTATCTGACCTTGCATTTTATCGCATGCATTGGCAATTTCTTTGTTTGATGCGGTATAACCAATCCTCCAGCCAGTCATGGCAAATGCTTTCGAGAAACCATTGATGATAATTACTCGATCTTTGATTGATTCAAATTGGGCGATGGATTCATGCTTATCAACAAAGTTGATATGTTCGTATATCTCATCAGATAATATGTATATCTGTGGGTGTTTTTCAAATACTTTTGCTAGCCCTTCTAGTTCGCTTTTACTGTAAACACTACCTGTAGGGTTACAAGGCGATGAAAACATAAATAACTTGGTTTTAGGCGTAATGGCCGCTTCTAATTGAGCTGGTGTAATTTTAAAATCCTGTTCAACCGGGGCATCTATAAATACACTAACACCATCCGCAAGTTTAACCACTTCCGAATAGGATACCCAATATGGGGTTGGTATTATCACTTCCTCGCCAGGATTTACCAAACAAAGTACCGCGTTTGCAATGGCTTGCTTGGCGCCTGTTGAAACAACTATCTGACTAAAATCATAATCAAGGTTATTTTCATTTTTTAACTTTACTGTAATTGCTTTCCTTAAATCAGGATAACCTGATACGGGGGTATAATAGGTAAAGTTTTTATCCATGGCCTGTTTGGCAGCTTCTTTGATATGCTCAGGTGTATGAAAATCAGGTTCACCAAAGCTTAAGCTGATAACATCAACTCCTTTTGCCGCAAGCTCGCGACCCATTTTGGCCATTTTTATAGTGGCCGATTCTGACAGGTTGTTAATCCTGTTACTTAATGTGCTCATATTATATCTTGTAATTGCGGCAAATATATAAAATATGCTGATAGCTATAAAGTTTACATTATATACCTAATGCTAAGTTTCAAATTACTAAACTATAAACTTGTTATCCCAAGAAGATGAATTATATTCAATTGGCGCTATAATTTTTATAAATTTGTTGCTCAAAAAAAGGAATTTGAAAGATCAGGAGCGCATTATAATATTAGCATTGCTTACCGGCTTTTTATTAATGGGAGCAAAGTTTAGCGCCTATTTTATTACCGGATCAAATTTTGTACTTACCGATGCCGCCGAAAGCATCGTAAATGTTTTGGCAAGTTCCTTTGCTTATTTTAGTATTTACCTGGCTTCACAACCTCGCGATCAAAACCATCCTTATGGTCATGGTAAGGTTGAATACTTTTCCGTTTTTATTGAAGGGGTATTAATTTGCGTTGCAGCGGTAACGGTAATTGTTAAATCAATTTATGGCATCATTTACCCCAACCAAATAAAGGACCTATTAACAGGTGCTACCATAATTGGTGTTACCGGCATCATTAATGGTGCCTTGGGCTTTTATATGGTAAAAAGGGGTAAGGTTTTAAAATCAATTACCTTATCGGCTGATGGTAAGCATTTAATGGCCGATATGGTTACGAGTATTGGTTTAGTGCTTGGCTTGTTGCTTATTGAATTTACAAAAATTATATGGCTGGATAGTGTATTGGCAATTTTAGTTGCTTTTTATATTATTTACAATGGTTATAAATTAATCCGCGAATCGGTTTCCGGCTTGATGGATGAAGCTGATTTTACAGTGGTTAACGAAGTGGTTAGTTTGTTAAATCAAAAGAGAAGAAAGGAATGGATTGATATCCATAATTTTCGAGCGCAGAAATACGGTAATGAGCTGCACATTGATTGCCATTTAACTTTACCAAATTATTTCGACCTTAATAAGGTACATAAGGAGGTAAAACTGGTTGATTTTTTAATAAACGAAAGCGTTCCACACACCGAATTGTTTATCCATACCGACCCTTGCTTACCCGATTGTTGCCATTATTGTAGTGTTGAAAATTGTAAAATTAGAACCAGTCCAAAAACTGAACAGATTAACTGGACACTTGATATAGTAATACGTAACAAAAAACATTTTGAATAATGCCTAAATTTAACGTAAGAGTTTACGGTTTATTAATAAATGAACACAATGAATTATTAATTAGCGATGAGCAGGAATATGGCATGCGATTTACCAAATTTCCGGGTGGTGGCCTTGAATTGGGGGAGGGTCTGATTGACGGACTTAAACGTGAATTTTTAGAAGAATGCCAAGTTGAGGTTGAGGTTTTAAGTCACTTTTACACCACCGATTTTTTTGTGATCTCTGCCTTTAACAATTCGCAGGTAATAAGCGTGTATTATAAAATAAAGAACTTGACCCCGTTAAACCTGGTTTTTAAGCAAAAAGTATTTGATTTTGATGGGGAAGGTGATGTGCTGCAAGCCTTTAGATGGGTAAAATTGAATGATTTGAAAGTGGAGGACTTTACCTTTGAGACCGATCGGCACGTAGTTAAACTATTATTGGGCAGCCTATGAGTTTAGTTGAAAGAGATTTAAGTGTTATTTGGCATCCGTATACCCAAATGAAAACGGCTTTGCCACCTATACCAATCGTTAGGGGCGAAGGCGCTTGCTTATTTGCCGAAGATGGTACAAAATACATAGATGCTATATCGTCCTGGTGGGTAAATATTCATGGCCATGCGCACCCCTACATTGCCGAAAAAGTAGCCTTGCAACTTAAAAAACTGGAACATGTAATTTTTGCCGGCTTTACCCATGAAGGTGCTATTGAATTGGCCGAACGCTTACTACAAATATTACCCGATAAGCAAAAAAAAGCATTTTATTCCGACAATGGCTCAACCGCGGTGGAGGTGGCTATTAAAATGTGTTTGCAATATTGGCATAACCAAGGACAAAGTAAAACCAAAATACTCGCCTTTAAAAACGCTTATCATGGTGATACTTTTGGCGCAATGGCTGTGAGCGGACGAAGTGCCTTTACCGCCGCTTTTGATAATTTATTGTTCGAGGTTGAATTTATTGATTTGCCGAATGAATTTAATCTTTCTGATCTCAAATCTCAAATCTCAAAACTCAAATCTCAACTAGCCTGTTTTATTTTTGAACCACTGGTACAAGGTGCGGGAGGCATGTTGATGTATGATGCTGAAATGTTGAGCGAACTAATGGCGCATTGCCATAATGAGGGAATTTTATTGATTGCTGATGAGGTTTTTACCGGTTTCGGACGCACTGGTAAGCCTTTTGCTAGTAACCACTTGAGCCAGCAGCCAGACATTATGTGTTTTTCGAAAGGCTTAACCGGGGGAACCATGGCTTTGGGTTTAACAACCTGTACGGCAGTAATTTATGAAGCTTTTTTGTCGGATGATAAGTTAAAAACGCTTTTTCATGGTCATTCATTTACCGCAAACCCTGTGGCTTGCGCTGCTGCATTGGCAAGCTTGGATTTATTTTTAGCATCCGAAACATTCGAAAATATCCATCGCATCGTGGAGGCACATCATCATTTTGCAGAAAAAATCGCCCATCATTCTAAAATAAAAACCATTCGTCAATGCGGGACAATTTTAGCCATGGAATGGCAAACCTTGGATAATACCTCCTATTTTAATTCATTACGAGATAGGTTGTACAATTACTTTTTGGCAGCAGGGATCATTTTACGACCCCTTGGCAACATTATTTACATTTTACCTCCTTATTGCATAACAAACCAGGAACTGAACTACATTTACGCTAAAATCGAAGATGCTTTGGCGGAAGTTTAGCGCCAATTCTAGTTAATCAAAAAACCAATTTTTAAAATGCCATCATGGAATTAAATACCCTATTACCCCATATTATTAAAGATGATGTATTGCATGCCAAATGGTTGAATACCTTATCGTTAATGGAAAATACAGGCGCGCGCAAAATATCAGCAAGTGAAGACCCTTTAACGGTTACCTATATTATTTTGAAACATGCCGCAGAAGAGCACAGGCATGCCTTTTTTTTAAAAAAACAAATTGAAAAAACCGGGGAAGAGCTGCCTACCTACTCGCCTCAATATTTATTAGCCCCAGCCCAAAGCAGATATTATCTAAACCAATTAGATATTGAAGTTTGCCGATACCTTAAAAACGAATTAGCACTAAGCGGACGCGCACTAAAGTTTGCCGCCTACCTATTGGTAACCTATGCCATTGAAGTAAGAGCCGATGAATTGTACCCCATATACCAGACCTGCCTCGAAAACGCGGGTAGCAAGGTTAATGTAAAATCAATAATTTTGGAAGAAGAAGGCCATTTGGAGGAGATGCTAAACCAGTTGAAACAATTTTCGTCAATTTGGGAAAAACACGCAGAGAGGGCTGTGGAATTGGAGACAAGGTTGTTTGGAGAATGGGTAGAGGCTTTGGAAGGAAGCTTAAAGCTTGCCTAAAATAAGTTAAATTTATTTAATTAAACAAATAAGGGTCATTCGAAATTCTCAAATGACCCTTACATCTGTTTTGAAAAAAGATTAATTTCCTGGGTTAAGTTCAGCTAGTGAATTAACTTTTTCAAAGTCTTTTGAAAAACTATAGGTGCCTGCAGGAGCTTTGTCTCCAGAGATACCTTTAATAGTTACACTTACTTCCTGACCTTGTTGAAACATGGTAAATTGAACCGGGAAACCTCCAATTGTTCTGTAATAATATGGCATTGCAATTTCTGGAACTGTTACATCTTTGGTTATCCAAATGTCATATGTTTTACCACTTTTATTTTCCTTTGCAATAACTTTTGTACAATTAAAACCTGAAATTTGTTTTGTTTCAGTTGTATTGGAAAACGAAAATGTAGGTAATGTTGCCATTGCTTCTTCAATTTCTGCAGGGGTAGCAACAGCAGCTTTTTTTAGTGTCATAACTGGTATATCTAATATAACAGCAAGATAATCATGTTTTGCCGTAGATAATTGTTTTACGGTTCCCGCCCCGAAACTTATTATAATTGAGATAGAATCTGCTCTAAAATATTCCTTTACTTCCGCAGGGTTGCCTCTCATTTCAGTAGGAAATGAAATTACCCCTTCTGTATAACTTTTTTGTGCGCTGGCAGTTAAAGTGGTTGCTGCAAGCACTATGCCCAGGGCAACATTAAAAAATTTTGTATTCATTGTTTTTAGTTTTTTATTTATTGGCTATTTTTTTATTTTTTGATTAAGATGAAGTAAGGTACGATTTGTTACGTTTCAGTAATAAATATTTGATTTTATTTTGCTTGGCTAGCTGTTTAAAATTACTAATAAACCGGTCGCTATTAGTTCCATCAATAATAAATATTTTGTCGCTCAAATTATGATTTATTTGCCAAAAAATAGGATAAGGGCTATTAGCCAAATAAAAAAATTGTGGTTGTAGGGTTTCTAAGTCAAAATTACTCTTCGACTTGCCATCCAAAAGCAAAGCCCGATTGTTTAAAAATTGAATAATACTTTGTTTTTTAATCACCCAGTTTGATTGGTAATCGGTATTAAAATTGATAATACTTTGATTTTTTACCCCGCAGCTATCCAAATATGGTTGAATATTGTATTGATATGCGGTTTCAATAGGCTGTAAATCAGTTATAACCAAAGCGCTATTTCCTTTTCTGCAAACAATGCCCGAATGTTTATTGATACTCAACCATACCATTTGGTTTGATGTTGAAAGCCCAATGCTTTTCAAACTTAAACTGATACATAACACTAGTGTAAAGCATAAGCTTGCAATGGCAACTTTATAACTGGGTTTAAACAGAAAATAAAAAATACAGGTGATGATCACCATCATCAAAATACATTCTGGTACACTAATCCAAATTTTATTAAAACTTGCATATGGACTATGCTCAATAATTTGTAAGCCCTTGTTCATTAATAAAATTGATTTCTCCAACAAAAAAGCTAAACCTGATGATATAAACGGAATTTTTGGCATTAGCAAAAACAACAAACCAGCATACATGATGATAGCCGATGGAATCATGATAAAAAGATTACTTATTAAAAAGTAAACCGGAAACTGATGAAAATAATAGGCACTTAACGGAAAGGTAATAAGTTGTGCGGCTATGGATACAGCGCATAATGCCCAAAGTTTATCGCCTAATTTATTTTTTATGGTAAATAATTTATAAACAACAGGTTGCAAAACAACCAAACCAAAAACTGCCAGGTAGGATAATTGAAAGCCAACATCGGTAATTAGAAGAGGATTGTACAATAGTAATATAAAGGCCGACACTGCCAAAATATTGAGTGTATTGATATAGCGGTTAAAGGTTTTGCCAATTATAACCATGCTAATCATCACCGCGGCCCTACAAACTGCCGGCGAAAACCCCGATAGCAAAGAATAATACCAAATGATTAAAATAATCAATACCGCTTTTATAATTTTCCCGTGTTTAAACTTATCTAAAAAGCCTAGTAAAAAGGCCAGCAACACATAAATAATAGCCACATGTGCCCCAGAAACTGATAATACATGTATGGTTCCTGTTTTTGAGTAAGCTTGTAAAACATCCTTGCTTAAATCGGCTTTATAACCTAAAATCAGCGTTGAGGCTACGGCAATGGCATCTGTATCTTTTAAGCTATTTTTTATTTTGTTAACCAAACGCTGTCTTTGTCTCAAAGCATAGGTTATCAAAGCATTGCCTTTGTTTTTTTGCACAATAGTATATTGTTTGCCATAAAAAAAAGCCTGATAATAAATATTTTGATTAGCCAAATAGCCTTTGTAGTTCAACGCTGCCGGCACCTGTGGCGGGTTAATGGGGTTATATCTTGCAGGTATTAAAAGCTCATCACCATAGTACAATTTTTGCGCATTGGTATCGTTTACAGCAACCAACAAGGTACCACTTAAAGTTGTAGTTCTATTGTGGTTAATTCCTGCAATTACTTCAGCAGCAAAGTGTACTATTTTATTTCTCCAAACAGGTTCGTTGCTTATTTTTATCAACAAAAATTGCGAGGTTGTTTTAGAAAAATGATTGCTTTGGTTAATTTCCTTGTTTTGTATAATGCTGTAAACTCCCAAAACATATAATATCCCAAAAACTAATAGTCCGCCTACCCATCGGGCCTTATAGATATGTAGGGGCTGATAAAAAGCGTTCAGGATAATAAATAAGCCCGATAAAAATAGGAAAGTCCAAAATACAGGTTTGGAGTTTGTAAATATCGGAAAAATGAGCGCACAGCCAATACCGGCTATAAAGGGTAAGAGCAATAAAACAAAGGGAATTTCACCTTTATGCGCTGCAATCATGATCCATAAAAGCAAAAAGGCTATATTGGTTAAATAGCTTGCTTATATGGTAAAGTTATAATTAAAAATTATAAATTATCACGCACTTCAATTAAAAAATGCTTAATACTTTCAAGGGCATTAATCACTTTTACATTGTCTTTACTCTCGGTAAGGTTGTTTTTTAAATATTCTTTGGCTCCACCTATGGTATAACCTTTATCTTTTATCAGGTGGAAAATTATTTTAAGGTGTTCTATATCTTCAGGGGTAAAGTAGCGGTTGCCTTTTTTGTTTTTTTTAGGCTGCAATACCTCAAACTCTTTTTCGTAAAAGCGCAATAATGATTGGTTTACCTCAAAGAGCTTAGCAACCTCACCCATGGAGTAATACATTTTACTTATTTCGCGTTCTTTATAGGGCATGTACAAAATTAAGTTTATTTGTTGGGAGTTAAAAAAGTAAAGTTTACACTGCTTTTAAAAAGGTGATAATTATCAAATCAAAATTAGCTTTAAGTGTTTCCCCACTTTCGGGTTATTAATTAACTTTGCCCATTATGACTGCTAACCAAATACGCCAGGCTTTTTTTGATTTTTTTGTAAGTAAAGGACACATTATTGTTTCATCGGCTCCTATTGTAATAAAAAACGACCCTGCACTTATGTTTACCAACGCGGGTATGAACCAGTTTAAACCCATTTTTTTAGGTGAAGAAACCACCAAAAATAGTCGTGTGGTCGATACCCAACGCTGCCTAAGGGTATCGGGCAAACATGATGATTTGGAAGAAGTGGGTATTGATACCTACCATCATACCATGTTCGAGATGTTGGGCAACTGGAGCTTTGGCGATTATTTTAAAAAAGAAGCCATTACCTGGAGTTGGGAGCTGCTTACCGAAGTATATAAGCTTGAAAAAGACCGCCTATACGTTACCTATTTTGAAGGTGATGAAAAGGAAGGTTTGGAAAAAGATACCGAGACTATCAATTTATGGAAGCAATATGTTGATGAAGACCATATAATACCCGGCAATAAAAGAGATAATTTTTGGGAAATGGGTGAAACAGGACCATGCGGGCCTTGCTCCGAAATACATTATGATGGTCGCCCGGATGCTGAAAGAAAATTAGTAAATGGAGCAGGCTTAGTAAATGCCGACCACGACCAGGTAATTGAGATATGGAATAATGTGTTCATGCAATTTAACCGTGTTTGGGGTGGGAAAAATGGCGGAACCAATGAATTTTTAGCTAATACAGATACCTCCGACATAAAAAATTGGAAAAGAGATAATCTTTATCTGTATACCTCTCTTTTGGAGTTGCCAAATAAACATATTGATACCGGGATGGGTTTTGAACGACTTGTAAGGGTGGTGCAAAAAAAGAGTTCCAATTACGATTCAGATATTTTTCAACCTTTAATACAGTTTATTGCAGAGAAAGCATCCCAACCAAATGCCTTAAACTACCCTTTAAAATATGGAAATGATACCAAGCTAGACATAGCGATGCGTGTATTGGCAGACCATATTAGGGCTATCAGTTTTGCCATCATAGATGGGCAGCTGCCATCCAACAATAAAGCTGGTTATGTAATACGCCGTATTTTACGCCGTGCGGTGAGGTATCAATACCAGTATTTAGGCTTTACCACGCCTTTTTTGAACCAATTGGTGCCTTTATTAGCAGAGCAATTTAAAACTGTATTCCCGGAACTATATAACCAAGCAGATTTTGTACAGAAGGTGGTTTTGGAAGAGGAAACTTCGTTTTTGAGGACTTTGGAAAATGGTATTAATTATTTTGAGGCCTATTATGAAAAAGCAAGGAAAAGCGGAATAGAGAGTGGATTCCATGAAAATATTAGCCAAAACATTGAAGTAATACTTCCTGGTTTAGAAGCTTTTAAATTATTAGATACATATGGGTTTCCTATTGACTTAACTGAATTGATGACCCGTGAAAAGGGAGGTTATGTAAATATGGATGATTTTAATCAAGCCCTTCAAGAACAAAAAAACCGTTCCCGTGCCGCTACTGCCATTAATACAGGCGATTGGGTGGTTTTGCGGGATGAGGAGAACGTGGAGTTTACCGGCTATGACGAAACTGAAACCATCGCCCATATTTTAAAATACCGCAAGGTGGCCGCCAAAGGGAAGGAGCAATATCAAATAGTATTGGATAAAACACCTTTCTACGCCGAAAGTGGCGGTCAGGTAGGCGACCAAGGTGAACTGGTTTTCACCGATGGCGAGATTATTGCCGTTACAGATACCAAAAAGGAAAACGGTTTGATTATCCATTTTACCGATGAATTACCGGTTGCTTTGGATAGCACACTCACCGCCATAGTAAATATTGATTTACGCGTCAGTAC
>CAIYNX010000188.1 GCA_903927645.1 uncultured Mucilaginibacter sp. | reverse complement strand
TTGCAAACTATTTAAATAAGCCGGAAACTGCACTTTTAAGGCTTTGGATATTTTAATCTGGTCTTCGGTTAGGTTATTGGGCTCAGTATTATTATTACCAGGCATTGGCGGACCGCCACTCACATAGGTATTGATGCCATAAAATTGCCATTCGTAAGCCATATCGGCATGATCCAGGTTAATAATAGGGCAATAGGCCGATACCGCGAATATATCATCGGAAGTACCGGCCGCACCGATAGCATTGAGGTAAGGCAAATAATCGGGGTTATTACCGGTAGCTCCTAACAAGGTAGACATGGCGCCTCCCGCACTTGTTCCGTTCGAGATAATTTTATTGGCATCGCCCGGCATAACCGCGTCGTTAAATTTAAGGTAGCGAATGGCAGCTTTCAAATCAACCAAAGCAGCCGGAGCCTTACCGGTAAAAACACCATCCTTATCCTTTGTTGTACGCCCTCTTGCACCAGCCGAGGCTACCACATAACCCTTGTACAAAGCCACCAATACAGCCGATTGCTTTGGTCCCTGCCCCATCGGCCCGCCCGGCATTAGCCCATTAGGCGGTGGTCCCGGTGGAAATGCGCCTTCTGGTGGTCGGCCATTTAGTGGGGGCATATCGGCCATAGGGCCATTATTGCTGATGTTTGCCGGTTTGGCAGGCATATAGCCACCTACTTTATTCGGAAAAAATATGGGAGCAGTAGCGGCGGTATATCCATTAATGCGCTTGCCGTTAAAATATTCAACCGGAATGTAGATATTCATTACCTCATAGCTGGTATCAACCGGCTTTTGTACATAAACAACTTTTTCGTAAGCACGCACTTTAAAGGTTTTCCCGTTTAGCGTTAAACTTTGCTCAGTGTAATGATCGGGGTTAAATGCCAGACTATAAACACCTTGGGCATGTATTATATTGCCTGCAAAAAAGGCAAGCAAAAAGGCCATCAATTTTAAATTATATATTTTCATTAGTGTTTAATTGATACAATTACCAATATTTATAAAACAAACGTAGGTATTCATTTTTTGAATACAAACAGAGTTCGACAACTAATTGAATTCTATCTGTCAATAAACAATTTTAACCGACAAGGAATTGTAGAAAATTAAGGTTAATACCGTAAATAATTATAAACTAAAGCACTTAACTATGCAAAGATAACAATTGAGCTAAGGGTCGCATTAAAACCCTCTAAGATAAATAATTAATCAATTTAAGCGTTTGTAATGTAAAGTACAAGTTGCATATTCGTATGTAAATATTATCACATTCTTTAAAGTTCTAATCACTATTAATTGTAAACAATTTACAATTAATCTTTAAAATTGAAACCAATGGACGCTAATCAAAAATTTAATACTCTAATCATATTAGGGATAATAATATTTTGTATTACCCCTAATATACTTTATGCCCAGCGTACCGTAAAAGATTCGATTTTGAATGACTCGTCGAAAAGAGTGGCTAAAATAATTAGGACTGCAAAATCACATGGTAGAAAATTAGAACTAAATCATTCGCAGAGATATAAGTTTATTGCGGAAAATAAGAATGCGAATTCAGATTTATTTAAGCCTCAAAAAACTCTACTTCAGACACTACTTTATTAATAGATTCTATATATGTAAAAACATTCCGAGTGGCGGCATACAACAAAGCATTTAAGTATAAAAAAAGAACTGTGTGGCATCATATTTTAATTTGGGGCGGTATATACGAAATTAGTGGGGTTACTTTGGTTTTAGCATTTGCTTATACCGGTAAGGTGATGTAAAATAAATGTTAAAGAATATATGATTATCCTCCACTGTTGGAAGTTTGAAACTTCGAACCCTTAAGCTTCGAAACTGTGTCTTCACTAATTCCCTAACCTCTAAAATCCACCCGCTTTTCAAAGTTATGAAACTTTGAGCCTCAACGTTTGTTGGTTTTACTAGATAATTGTTTTAAAGAAACACAGTCTCCAGGCATAGTGGTCCGAAGTCAAAGAAATCGGACAGCGGGGGTTTTACAATGCAATTGTTTTATGGAGACACAGGCTCCAAGCATAGTAATTCGCAGTCGGAATCTATTGACAGCTGGTTTTAGTTGATTAGTCCTCTTTATAAGTTTAGGTTAATAGCTACTTTGAATGAAGCCAAAAAGGAGACCCTTGCTGGAGCAGTGAGTTAATTAAAATACATGAAACAATAATCCAAAATTTGCATAGTGAGCTTCAGTTCCATGCAGGTATTCTTTTGCTTCAAGTGCTAAAAATTTGGTGAGATAGTATTTTGCTCCGAATTTCCAATAGGTATTAATAGGGGTTAAGGCATATTTTAAATGTAAATAATACCCGTAGTCGGTAGCAAACACAAATCGGCCTAGCCATAAATCGGTACCTACACTTGTACCCACACTAAACTTATCAAGAGAAGTACCATATCCTTGCGATGTACTCAGTGAATTTAATACATTGTAGGTAACGGAATAGTAAATAATATCTGTACCGGCTCTTAAGCTCAATAATGAATTTAAACGATAGTTATAACCTGTATAGAAACCCGCATTATTTAACCGTCATATTTCATGTGCGTGTTGTATTGAATCTGTCGCAGAAAGTAATCCTCTATTAACTTGTACCAGACCACGGTGTCCAAACCCAAACCCAAACTCTAAAGCATTTTTGTTTTTCATATTATACGCCTCCACAATTCGTGGAAATGTTTTATAATTAATATCATTTACAATGCCTAATGATAAATAAAGGTTATTAACCCCGTCGTTGGGTAATTTAAAAGCTGCGTTTGAATAATGAAATACGTTAAAGCCAAACTGGATTTTTGTAGTTGTTAAAAAAGGTACCTCTAGTTTTAAACCAATCTGTGCAGCAAGGTTAATGTGGCTTCCTACAAACGGGTTATAATTAGTTTGATATGTTTTTGAAGCATAAGTGAGTCCTAATCCCGGAGTTAAAAGTAAATCGACTTTATTATATTGAAAAACAGATAATGCTAATCCGCCCAAAATAGAATAATCATTACCTAGAAAGCCCTTTGTATTTGGATCTTTTTTTAAATAAAGGTTGTTTAAATTAAAATAAGTCCATATAATACTTGCATTTTTCACCTTAAGTAACCTAACCCAATCAGATGAATTGTTTTTCAAATTTATATTATAAGCAACTTCTGTGCCCCAAAAATTACCACCAATAGAATTGCCTTTAGCTGCAAAAATTAATAAACCCTCTGAGCCAGAAACAGAAATACTGTTAGATACATCATTGGTGTCTTTTTTTAAATTCTGAGCAAATGAATAGGAATAGAAAAGAATATTAAAAAATAAAATGGTTAGTAAATTTTTAAACATAAATTTAGAAAATGGAATTGAAATAGTAACCAAATTATTCCGATCGAATAGTACAGTAAATATTAAATTATTTTTCCCAATCTAGCGTTTTTTTAAGATATCCAAGGCTATTTTTAGTATAATTTATTAACTATTTGGAATTGCTATTATAACATTGGCTTTAAATTTAAAAAGTTATTAATAGACTTATATAAAATAATGCAACAGCATTGATTTAAGAAAGCACTTTGTTATAAACTATCAAGTTGCTTTGCAATTTGATAACTATAATTTTTAGGTTTTAACCCAATGAAGATTTATGAAACGAGAGCAGACTGAAAAACTTACTGTAATAAGATTATTATTGGCTTGCTTTTATGCTGAGTTTTGGAATTGATTTCTAAAAGAAATTATAAATTTGAAATTAATTTTTTGTTAACATCTTAACAGTGACTATTTCCCATAAATAGTTAAAAACAATACCGGGCCTTTAATATATAGCCAGTCAACCAATTGGCTGCGTAGGGGTTTTGAGTTTTCGAGCAGGTTTTTCATAAAGTAGCAATTTTATCTTTCTTATCACTTTCTGTATTGTTTGATGGTAAAAAACTGCTCGGGTTTAATGGCATTACAAAATTATTCAATTTCATTACTTGTTTATTACAATTGTGTTGGCTACATCAATAGGGGAGCTATAAAAAACAAACCCCCGCCTGTTTTAGCAGGCAGGGATTGTTTGTATATAATGACTTAAGCCTTTCATGTTTATTAATAAAACTTTTGGCTTAAGGGAGGATGAATTACATCATGCCACCCATGCCACCGCCACCACCCATTGGAGGACCAGCAGGAGCATCTTCAGGATCATCAGCCAATACTACTTCGGTAGTTAATAGCATGGCTGCAATTGAAGCAGCGTTTTCTAAAGCTACACGACCAACCTTAGTTGGGTCGATAACACCTGCGCCAATCAAGTTTTCGTATTTATCGGTACGCGCGTTGTAACCAAAATCAGCTTTACCTTCTTTTACTTTTTGTACCACGATTGAACCTTCAATACCAGCGTTTTCGCAAATTTGACGCAATGGCTCTTCAATGGCTCTGCGGATTATTTGGATACCTGTATTTTCGTCTTCATTGGCACCTTTAAGGTTAGCCAAGGCTTCAACAGCACGGATAAAGGCAACACCACCACCGGCAACAATACCTTCTTCAACAGCGGCACGGGTTGCGTGTAAAGCGTCATCAACACGGTCTTTCTTTTCTTTCATTTCAACCTCAGTAGCGGCACCTACATAAAGTACAGCAACACCGCCTGATAATTTAGCTAAACGCTCTTGTAATTTTTCGCGGTCATAATCAGAAGTAGTTGACTCAATTTGAGATTTAATCTGGCTTACACGAGATTTAATTTCTTCTGATTTACCGGCACCATTAATAATGGTAGTATTGTCTTTGTCGATGATGATTTTTTCGGCAGTACCAAGGTAAGTAAGGTCGGCATTTTCAAGCTTGTAACCTCTTTCTTCTGATATTACAGTACCACCGGTTAAAATGGCAATATCTTCTAACATTGCTTTTCTACGATCGCCAAAGCCCGGAGCTTTAACAGCGGCTACTTTTAATGAGCCACGGATTTTGTTAACTACCAAGGTAGCCAATGCTTCGCCATCTAAATCTTCAGAGATGATTAATAATGGTTTTCCGGTTTGAACTTGTTTTTCCAATATTGGCAACAATTCTTTCATTGATGAAATCTTTTTATCATAAATCAAGATAAAAGGATTTTCCAACTCAACTTCCATTTTGTCGGCATTGGTAACAAAGTATGGAGAAAGGTAACCACGGTCAAACTGCATACCTTCAACAGTTTTAACTTCGGTTTCGGTACCTTTAGCTTCTTCAACAGTAATAACTCCGTCTTTTCCAACTTTAGCCATTGCTTCAGCTATCAAAGAACCAATTACTTCATCGTTGTTAGCTGAGATAGAAGCTACTTGTTTAATTTTGTTATTGTCTTCACCAACAGTTTGCGATTGTTTTTTCAAATCTTCCACTACCGCGAAAACAGCTTTATCAATACCGCGTTTCAAATCCATAGGGTTTGCACCAGCGGCAACGTTTTTAATACCGGCAGTAACAATAGCTTGCGCTAAAACAGTAGCGGTGGTAGTACCATCACCAGCAATGTCGGCAGTTTTTGAAGCTACTTCTTTTACCATTTGGGCACCCATGTTTTCTAAAGCATCTTTCAATTCAATTTCTTTAGCAACAGTAACACCATCTTTTGTGATGATTGGTGAACCAAATTTTTTGTCGATAATTACGTTACGACCTTTAGGACCTAAAGTTACTTTAACCGCATTGGCTAAAATATCAACGCCGCGTTTCAGGGCGTCGCGTGCTTCTACATTATATTTAACTTGTTTTGCCATGATTTTTTTAGTTTTTGATTTTTTGATTT
>CAIYNX010000187.1 GCA_903927645.1 uncultured Mucilaginibacter sp. | reverse complement strand
CCGCCTTTGCGTTTTACCTGATAGCCTTTTAGCGTTTTGTAGCGACAAAAAATATCTTTAATGGCCCTGGCCATTACATGGTGTATACCAGGCATGCCATTTGCCGATGGCGGCCCCTCATAAAAAGTATAAGGATTGTTGGCCGCACGGGTGCTAATGCTTTTTTCAAAAATGTGGTTCTGTTGCCAGAAATCAAGTACATCTTTGCCTGTTTGCGATAAGTTTAACTGCTTATATTCCTTATACATCTGCGTTTTTTACCCCTGTTTTTAGAGGTGGCAAAAATACGGAAATTGTAGTAAATTTTATCATTTAAGTGTGAAAAAGACACATCAAGTTTTGTAAAAATGAGTTAATAAAATGAGATTTATATTTACTTTTTTTGTTTAATCAATTCTAATTAACTATTATTAGAGTATTAAGCACAATTATTTTAAAAAATTAAATGCCCCATAGGCATATTTTCCTATCTTTGCACCCCGACAAGAAGATACCGGATTGCGGAAACAATTACGGAAATTTTAGGCCGGTATTTCCGCATAAGGCAGCTTTCTTCAAACATAAAGCCCATGCCATTAGATACTTCCATAAAATCAGTTTTAATTATCGGTTCAGGTCCCATTATTATTGGTCAGGCCTGCGAATTTGATTATGCAGGTTCACAAGCCGCGCTTTCTTTAAAAGAGGAAGGGATATCGGTATCCATCATCAATAGCAACCCGGCAACCATCATGACGGATAAGGTAATTGCCGACCATGTGTACCTATTGCCGCTTGAACCCGAAAGTATTGAGAAGATATTAAAAGAACAACAAATTGACGCGGTATTGCCTACCATGGGCGGTCAAACCGCGCTTAACCTCTGTATAAGCGTAGCCGAGCGTGGCATTTGGGAAAAATATGGGGTAAAAATTGTTGGGGTCGATCTTGCCGCGATTGAAAAAACAGAAAATCGGGAAGAGTTTCGCCAATTGATGGTTGATATAGGTGTGGGCGTAGCCACCTCAAAAATTGCCAACTCCTTTTTAGAAGGAAAAGAAGCCGCGCAAACCATAGGCTTCCCGCTTGTTATTAGGCCCAGCTATACTTTGGGTGGCAAAGGTGCAGGGTTTGTACATAAAAAAGAAGAATTTGATGCCGCGCTTAGTAAAGGCTTGCAAGCATCGCCAACACACGAGGTATTGGTTGAGCAAGCTGTTATTGGCTGGAAAGAATTTGAGTTGGAGCTATTGCGTGATAATAACGACAATGTGATTATTATTTGCGCCATCGAAAACTTCGACCCAATGGGTATCCATACCGGGGATTCCATTACCGTAGCGCCACCTATGACCTTGAGCGACCGTTGCTATCAGGAAATGCGCAACCAAGCCATTAAAATGATGCGCGCCATAGGTAATTTTGCCGGGGGTTGTAATGTGCAGTTTTCGGTTAATCCGGCAGATGAAGCCATCATAGCCATCGAAATAAACCCAAGAGTTTCACGTTCATCCGCTTTGGCATCAAAAGCAACCGGATATCCAATTGCTAAAATTGCCGCCAAATTGGCTATAGGCTATAATTTGGATGAGATTGAAAATCAGATTACCAAAACTACCTCCGCATATTTTGAGCCTACCCTGGATTATGTAATTGTAAAAATTCCACGCTGGAACTTTGATAAATTTAAAGGCGCTAATAAACTACTGGGCTTGCAAATGAAGTCGGTTGGGGAAGTAATGGGTATTGGGCGTAGTTTTATTGAAGCCTTACAGAAGGCTTGTCAGAGTTTGGAGATTGGTAGAGCGGGCTTAGGTGCCGATGGCCGTCAAAACCGCAATCTGGAAGAAATTATGCACAGCCTCGAAAACCCAAGTTGGGACAGGCTTTTCCATATATACGATGCCCTGAGTTTAGGTGTACCTATTGAATCGGTACGCAAGGCCACCAAGATTGACCGTTGGTTTTTAAACCAAATAATGGAGGTGGTAAACCTTGAAAACGAATTGCGCCGATACTCCTTAAATAATATACCAGAGGAATTTTTCTTCAACCTGAAACAAAAAGGATTTTCTGATAATCAAATAGCCCATGTTTTAGGGGTAGTTACTGAGGAAGATGTATATCAACGACGTAAAAGCTTAGGCATTCGCCGAGTTTACAAAATGGTAGATACCTGCGCAGCCGAGTTTCCGGCAAAAACACCTTATTATTACTCAACTTATGAAGGTGAAAACGAATCCATCGTATCAGATAAGAAAAAAATAATTGTACTAGGCTCTGGTCCTAACCGAATTGGGCAGGGTATAGAGTTTGATTACAGTTGCGTTCACGGTTTATTAGCAGCCAAAGAGGCTGGTTTTGAAGCCATCATGGTGAATTGTAATCCGGAAACAGTTTCTACAGATTTTAATATGGCCGACAAGCTATATTTTGAGCCTGTGTATTGGGAACATGTACGCGAAATTATAGAGCTTGAAAAACCATACGGCGTAATAGTACAACTGGGTGGACAAACAGCCTTAAAAATGGCCGAAAAAATGCATGAACATGGTATCCGCATTATAGGAACATCATTTAATGATATGGATATTGCTGAGGATCGTGGTCGTTTCTCTGATTTGTTAAAAGAACTTGATATACCATATCCATTATATGGTGTGGCAGAAAGTGCAGAAGAAGCCATAGAAGTAGCTCATAAAGTTGGCTACCCGGTACTGGTAAGGCCTAGTTATGTTTTGGGCGGACAAGGGATGAGCATTGTAATAAACGATGAAGACCTTGAAAAAGCGGTGGTAAGCTTATTGAGAAACTTGCCCGGCAACCGTGTGTTGATTGACCATTTTCTGGATCGAGCAACTGAGGCCGAATCAGATTCAATATGCGATGGAGAAGATGTGCACATTATTGGTATGATGGAGCATATAGAGCCTGCCGGTGTACACTCAGGGGATTCTTTTGCCGTTTTGCCTCCGTTCGATCTATCAGACAATGCAATCAGCAAAATAAAGGAATATACAGAAAAAATAGCGAAGGCTTTGAATGTAATAGGATTACTCAATATACAATTTGCTATTAAAAATGATAAGGTATATGTTATTGAGGCAAATCCGCGTGCATCACGTACTGTGCCATTTATTGCAAAGGCCTATGATGTTGCTTATATAAATATAGCTGCAAAAGTAATGTTAGGAGTAAACAAGCTGAAAGATTTTAATATTGAACCAAAGTTATGGGGTTACGCAATTAAAGAACCCATTTTTTCGTTTGATAAATTTCCGGAAGTAAGTAAGGAATTAGGGCCCGAAATGAAATCAACAGGTGAAGCAATACGTTTCATACCTAACCTGCAGGATCCTTATTTCAGGCATTTGTACAAAGAAAAATCGATGTATTTAAGTAGGTAGCATTAAACCTTTAACACTAGGTAACTGCCACTAATGATGATGAATAACCAAGTGTTTTTAAGTATTTATTATTACCTCATTTAATATCATACTTTTGCATTTAATTGAATTGAGACTGAATAAAAGGTTTACATGTTAATATTTGTTAAATTACTTTAACTACTACATTATAAAAGCTAATATTGGCATGGATTTTTTTATTATATAATTTAATATTTTAGCTTAAAAATACCCCCATTTATATAGTTACAATGAAGGACACCTACATAAAAATAATTGCTTTTACTATATCTTCTATCATGCTGTTTAGTAGTTGTTCAAAAACAACCACCAATACAAGTAATACTGCACCAAGTGTTGTAACTAATAACGTGATTTTGAATGTTACCTCTACAACAGCTCAGAGCGGTGGCACAATTACCAGTGATGGAGGCCAAATTTTAACAGCAAACGGAGTTTGCTATAGTGCAACAAATCAAACTCCTACACTTACAGATTCAAAAACGTCCGACCCTATTTTGAATTACGGGATTACAACATCATCCTACGTAAGCAATTTGTCGGGTTTGGCGCCAAACACAACTTATTACGTTCGTGCATATGCTACCAGCTCTTCAGGTACAGGATATGGTGCTGTTATTAAATTCACCACATCCTCTAACTTGTTGGCGGTAAATACAACTGTATCAACGTTAGCAGGAAGTGGAACACCCGGTTACGCTGAGGGTTCCGGAACTGGGGCTATGTTTAATAATCCTCAAGGAATTTTAACAGATGCCAGTGGTAATATTTACGTATCAGATACCTATAATAATATTATTCGTAAAATAACACCACAAGGAGTTACTAGCTTAGTTGCCGGAACAGGTACTATTGGCTTTATAAATGGTGCCGCAACCAGTGCTCAATTTTACGCACCGCTAGGCTTGGCTTTTGATGCCAGTGCCAATTTGTATGTTGCTGATGCAGGTAATAATGTGATTCGTAAAATAACGCCGAGCGGAAACGTAAGTACCTTTGCAGGAAATGCAAATGGTTTAGCCGGATTCCATGATGGATCTGGTCCATTATTCTCTTATTTTAAAAGTCCATCTTCTATGGCATTCAATGCAAAGGGGGATATGTATATTGCGGATAAGTCGAACAACGTAATTCGTAAGATAACCGTATCAGGACTTGATAGTACAATTGCAGGTTCAGCGAATGGGTCACCAGGTTATGTTGACGCAACCGGGATTTCAGCAGCTTTCAGGCAACCTAATGCCATTGCTATTGATGCGAGTGGTAATATTTTTGTGGCTGACCAAGGAAATAGTGCAATAAGAAAGGTCACTCCGGCTGGTGTTGTAACTACAGTGGCAGGTGGGCCAACTCAATCATCCATATTGAATACCCCAACAGGATTGGTAATTGATAAAACCGGTAATCTGTTTATTGTTGATGAAAGTGGAAGAATACTAGAATACACCACAAATAATATATTGTATGTATTAGCGGGTAGTTCCACAAATGCTGGAAATGTAAACGGTATTGGAACTTTAGCAACATTTAACCAACCAATTGGTATTGCTGTTGATGGCAACGGAAATATTTATATTGCTGATAGAGGTAATAATTGTATTCGTAAATTAGTTATTTCAAACCAAGTTCAATAAAATTAGCTGTTTTTTAATTTTTGTAAAGCATAGAATAATCCGGTGCAGTGCAGTGCCTGTTTTATTTTATTTTCTGAAAGTAAATTTTCAACCTCACTAATTGAATAGCTCTCAACTATAATATCTTCTTGTTCATCCAAATGTTGGGCTTGTACTTTTTTCCCTCCTTTGGCCAAATAACAAAATGTTTGATTATTTGCGGTTGATGGGTTTGCATAAATGGTACAGAGTGGTTCAAAATTATCAAAAGCATGCCCCGTTTCTTCCAGAAGTTCTCTTTTAATAGCTTGTAATGGCTCTTCCCCTTCATCAATTACACCACCGGGAATTTCAAGCGATACGATACCAGCGGCATGTCGATATTGATGCACCAATAATATCCTATTATCCTCAGTTATTGCTACAGCATTAACCCAATTAGGATATTCTAATACATAATAATCTTCCACCACGTGTCCATTTGGCATCATGCATTTATCTGTACGAAGTGTGGCCCATGGCCCTTTATGAATATAAGAGGATGAAATTGTTTTCCAGATTAGGTTTTTATAATCCATTTTATGATTCCTTTTTTTAATGTTCAACAATCAAATCTTGTAATTGTTTATTACCAGCTTCCGTCAGATCCACCGCCTCCAAAATCTCCACCTCCAAACTCTCCAAAATCACCTGAATTGCTACCATCGCTTGAATTGCTATCACTTCCGCTCCAAATTTGTGAAGTTGAAAACCACCAGAATGTGCTTGCGCTTCCTCGGCTATCAATAATTTGTCGGCCCCCACCGCCCCCTTTGTTTTTTAAAATTAATAGTATCACTAAAGCTAAAATTGCTAAGGTTATTATGATACCCCACCAATTAACACCATCATTTGTTGCAGCAGTATTTGTTTGATGGTATTCGCCTTTCATGTAATTCATTAAATCCTCAGTAGCGGCGTTTAAACCATCATAATAATTCCCAAGTTTAAAGTTAGGGATAATATCATTTTTTATGATTTCATTAGCTGCTATATCGGTAACAGCTGCTTCGGCGCCGTATCCTGTTCTTATTGCAACTTTATGATCGTCTAAGGCAACAAGAATTAAAATACCATTGTTTTTATCTTTTTGACCAATTCCCCATGCGCGTCCTAACGAATCGGCATATTGTTTTATGTCATATCCTCCAACGCTCTTTAATATAACAACAGCAATTTGTGTAGAGGTTGAATCATCAAAACTTACTAGTTTACTTTCCAGTTGTTGGGCTTCATCTCGTGTTAGCGTATTGGTATAATCAGTAACTAAGGTATTTGACTTTGCAGGTATTTCTTGAGCAAACAAGCATGCATTACAAAGGATAAATGCAACAAATGATAAAAAGTGTTTTATCTTCATAATTTTTATTTATTTACCGTGCATAAATGCAATTTCGTTTGTTAGCTCATTGCTATTAACGTTACTTGGAAAAAATTTTTGGAGTTGATGCCCTGCGCTTTCTATGCCACTTACAATGCCATTTACTATCTCTCCAAATTTAAAATGTTGTAGCATTTTGGTTTTGGTATCATCCCAAAAAGATTCTTCTACCACTTTGTTAATACCTGCATCACCAATTATGGCAAATTTTCTATCAACAGTAGCAACATAAATTAAAACACCATGACGCAATTTGGTTTTGTGCATGTTTAACTGGTAAAAATATTTGGTAGCTCTATCCAATACGTTTTCATTACAAGTTTTTTCAATACAAACCCTTATTTGTCCATCTGTAAATTTTTCTGCCGCTTCAATGGTCTTCTGAATTTTAAGCTTTTCAGCATCACTAAAAACTGCCATATTCTTTACCTTTAAATATTAACTAAGCTTATTAATAAATTTTTTACCTTGGGTGTTCTGGTTTAGACGCAAATTCAAACCGAAAATTACAATTAAAAATAATCAAATATCGTGGTTTTAGAATAAAAAACTTTGAACTCATTTAGTAAGTTGAAGTTTCTTGTATTACCTAGCTTTATAACATTTGTATTAATTCATGAAATTTGATTGAAAACATAGTAAACTACAAAGAGTTTTTAAAAAAAGGGTTGCAAGCTTAATGCACTTTAAATACATTTAAAACTAAAAGGTTAAAATAAATAAAGCCTCCTTACACTCGCTGTTTGGAGGCTTCAACCTAAACCTTATCACAATTGGGCAAGTAGAATACTTGCCTATGAAATTTCAAATTTAAAAAAATATTTAAGAATTAATGTATTATTTACAATTAAAATGAAAATTTTACATATTTATATATCAGAATCGTATAAAAGGCCATTTTATTAGCGTTTGAAATTCATTTTTAGCTATATTTTTTAAAGTTAAATCTTAATTTGACCAGAAAATTAAATAATATATTTTTCGAAATTTAAACCGAACCTGTCTGTTTCCTTCAGAACTGGATCTAAATTGATTTGCAAATTCTGATTCAGCACTTATTTAAATTGAATTAATTGTTCTTAGAATGGGGTATTTAATATATAAATAGGGTTTTAAATAAATGCTTATTATTTCTTCATTTAATTCATTACCTAATTTTTATGTTCATTACAACCAAGGGTAGTAAAATTTAAAATAAACACATTACTTTTGAAAATGATTTTTCTAACTTTTTTTCTTGGTGTACTTGCCAATTTTATTGGTTATTTACCACCGGGAAACATAAACCTAACATTAGTACAAATTACCATTAACAGGGGGCTTAAACAAGCAGTCCATTTTATAATTGCTTTTTCATGCGTTGAGTTTTTTTTTACATTCTTTATTATGCATGCTGCCGAATGGCTATCGCAACAAGTAAAACTTGATACAATTATTGATTGGGTAATGGTGGTTTTATTCTTTATACTTGGTACGATAACCTGGATAAATAGGAACAAAGCGCCAAAAAAAAACTATTCAAATCGAAGTAGTATTAAATATGGCATACTTTTAGGGTTTTTAAACCCGGTACAAATTCCATTTTGGATGATTACCGGCACCTATTTAATTTCACATCATTGGATATTAGTAGGTAGGTTAGCATTGATAATATTTAGTTTAGGTTCGGCTTGCGGGGCGTTTTTGGCTTTGTTTTTATTTGCAAAATTTGCGAAGTATATACAACAGAAATTTGAATTAAGCAACAGAGCCATTAACATTGGAATAGCCGTATTATTTTTTGCATTTTCTGCTTATCATATTTTCAAAGAAATCTATCTTTTGAGGGCTTAATTTTTGATAAACAAAAAATAGTTATTTCTTAATATTCCAAATTTTTTCTGCTCTTCGGCCAATTAACCAAAATGAGAGTGCTAAAATTGAGAAGAATATAGTTTTATTTGAATGTGTCCAAAAAAGCTCGAAATATTTAGTATAAAAAAATATTAAAATAAAAGTAATGCCGAATTCTCTGGCAATAGCATCAGCATTTTTTAATCCATAAAGCAGCCAACCTATCCCAATAATTAAGGTAAAAATGCTCCAGTATATTAAATTTATTTGTTTTACATGCCACCAGGTATCCAGATTATTTAAATTACCAATAAGGCTCAAAACCCATAATGATATAAAAAGGTAAGAAAGACCGGCTATGTAGGTTAAATCACCAAAATTTCTGAACCAACTTTTATTCGCTATTAAAAAATAAGATAGCACAATTAAAAATCCAAAAACAAAAAAACGTAAGGGATAATTCATTCCTAAAAAGTAATAATCCCAATTGGTTTGATAACCGGTTTCTGTACCAAACCAACAACCTAAAGCCAATAATGCAAAAAACCAAATAAGGCGCGATTGAAGATAAAAAGCTAAAAAACCATAAACAAAGGTTGCCAATAAAATTAAAATTGAAAAATGCCCTAAATGATCATTAAAAGTTTTACCTAAAAATAGGATGGCTATTGAGGTAAATAAAACACCAAAAAAGATCATTGTTTGGTTGCTAAATACCTTCTCGGGATGTTTCTTGGTCCGGTATTGACCATAGTAAAAAGATAAAAATGCAAATAACGTGCTGGTTAAGCAAAATACCGAATCGGGGATTTTGTATAATTGTTTTAGTAAAGTAATGATTGATTCATTAATTAATAATGATACGAGTGCAACTATACCGCAAAACAAGGCTATCCAAAATGAATATTTGGCCAATCGCATCCAATCAAAGCCCTTAATGGTTATTGAAAGGCGTAGGTTTTGGGCTTGTTCTGCATTTAATAAACCATCTTTTTCCCAATGGTTAATGGCATTGTTTATAGCCTCACTATCCTGTTTATCAAGATTAAGTTTTTTCATTATTTTAATAACTTATTTTTTGTTAGCTTGATTTTCAGCGAATTCTATAAACTAAGTTACTATTTCTTGGTTAAAAAGCCTGTGTTTAATTCAAAATAATATTATCATTGCAATATGCATCCCACTGGTAAACTTTATTTAGTCCCCACACCAATAGGTAACCTGGAGGATATTACGCTTAGGGCAATCCGAATATTAAAGGAGGTTGATTTAATTTTAGCAGAAGATACACGTAATTCGGCCCCATTATTAAAGCATTTTGATATACATCAAAAGGTATTTTCACACCATCAGCACAATGAACATCAATCCTCTAATGAAATTATTAAATTTTTAAAAGAGGGCAAAAATATTGCCTTAATTTCGGATGCGGGTACGCCTGCTATTTCCGACCCTGGATTTTATTTAGTGCGCGAAGCATTAAAGCATGATATAGCGGTTGAATGTTTACCAGGTGCTACTGCTTTTGTACCTGCCTTGGTTAATTCAGGCTTCCCAACAGATCGTTTTTGCTTTGAAGGATTTTTACCTTTAAAAAAAGGACGACAAACCCGATATAAAATATTAGCCTTGGAAGAACGAACCATTATACTTTACGAATCGCCACATCGTTTATTAAAAACATTGGAAGAATTTATTATCTATTTTGGAACCGAAAGGCAAATTTCTGTTTCTCGCGAGCTTACCAAGTTTTTTGAGGAAACAGTAAGAGGTACAATAGTGGAAGTAAAAACCTATTTTGAAACACATGCTGTTAAAGGTGAATTTGTTATTTGTATTAGTCCGGTTTAAAATATCAGTCATTGTTAATTCAATCTTTTCAATTTATACCTAATTTAAATTGATACCATAGTATAAATCAGTAGTTTTATATTGAAAATTTATTATAAAAATAAACGGGCTTTACTTGCCTGCGCCTATTAATTTAATGAAAAAAAATATCCTGCTTTCAATAATATCCGGACTCCTTTTATGGGTTGCTTGGCCACCTGCAAATAACACAACCTTTATTTTGTTTATTGCTATGGTGCCATTATTTGTTGCTTTTGAAAATATCATACAATCAGAGCTTAAACGAAAAGGGCGTAAAGTTTTTTGGACAGCATTTTTAGGTTTTTTTATATGGAATACGCTATCAGTATATTGGGTATATAATGCTTTAAAATCAGATGGCGAATTGGTTGCAATACCCGTCACGTTGATTCCTTATTCATTGGGGCCTATTTTAATGGCATTTGTATGTTGGTTATATTACCGCGCCCGATTGATTATGAACCGTAGCCTAGCCTTAATTGCTTTTGGTATATTTTGGATTGGGTATGAATACCTTAATCAATGTTGGGATTTGAAGTTTCCGTGGATGAACCTAGGAAATGGATTTGCAATGGTACAAAACTGGATTCAATGGTATGAATTTACTGGGATTTACGGAGGTAGTGTTTGGATTTTAGTTGTAAATATTTTAACATTTTTAACTTATATAAGCTTCAAAGAAAAGAAACAAAAAGAGATAAAGTTAAAACTAGCTTTAGCTTGTTCAGCTGTGTTGGTATTGCCAATAACCTATTCACTTTATAGATATAATACTTATCAAGAATTTGTAAATCCGGCCAATATAGTAATAGCTCAACCCAATATTGATCCATATGCCAAGGTAAGCTCCATACCGGTTGATAAGCAAGTAGCTATTTTGACCAAATTGTCAGATTCATTAGGGCAGCATAACACGGAGTTTTTTATTTGGCCCGAAAGCGCCATGCCAAACTTTATAAGTGAAGAAAATGTTAGAACAGATGCCTCTTTTTTGCAGGCCCAACATTTTTTAAGCAAATTTAAAAACGGGAATATTATTACCGGAATTTCGACCTATAAACTTTATAATACCAGAGCAACGGAAACGGCAAGTAAATTTAATCCGGAAGGAACAATTTTTTTCGATTCTTTTAATTCGGCCCTAAATATTGAAAATTCGGCCCAGGTTCAATTTTATCATAAGTCAAAGTTGGTACCCGGGGCAGAGGCTTTACCCTTTGGCGAGGCACTTTCATTTTTAAAACCAGTTTTCGAACATTTAGGGGGTGCCACGGGGGCCTATGGTACTCAAAAAAGTCCAGGTGTATTCTATTCTCAAAGTGGTATTGGCGTAGTTCCGGTTATTTGTTACGAAACTATTTATGGCGACTGGATTGCAGATGCGGTACATAAAGGAGCCCAGTTTATAGCCATTATTACCAATGACGGATGGTGGGAAAATACTTCAGGAAAGGACCAGCACCTTGATTACGCCAAATTACGCGCAATAGAAAATAGGCGCTGGGTATGCCAATCGGCAAATACCGGGATTTCGGCTTTTATAAACCAACGTGGAGATGTAGTTACGAAAACTAAATGGTGGGTAAAAACTGCTATCAAACAAAATATCAATCTTAATTCAGATCTTACCTTTTATACCCTTCACGGCGACTTTATTGCAAAGACTATAAGTATTATAGCAATTATGTTCATATTGTTACTTACCGCAATGAATATTATGAAAAGGAAGAAATTAGATAACCAGATTTAATAGGCTTTTTCCAAACCTCCACTTAAAACAAAGGCCATTAGATCATGTATGGGTTCTAATATGATTTTTCCAACACTTATATCATTTTCATTACACAAGGAAGTTAATTCATTGGCAAATGTAAAAGCTATTGAGCCAACAAAATGGCATTTATAGTTATGATACTCTGGGAAAGATTTGATATTGGTATTTATAAATTCTAAGAGGCCTTTTTTTAATAAATCTGAACCATATTTTGATTCTCTAATACTGCTTAAAAACTTACTAAATGAAGCTAAATAGCTATTAGGGTCAGGTTTTTGGTATACATTTTTTATTACTTGTTCTTTTGTTAAATTAAAATTAGCATCAAAACTTTTACTAATATCGGCAGGCATATTACCATATAAAAAATCGGTAATCAGCTTTTTTCCAAACCAGGTACCAGCACCTTCATCCCCTAATACAAAACCAAGACCATGTTGCCCATCATGAATATTATCGCCATCAAAAAATGAAATATTGGAGCCTGTAGCCAAAACGCAACATAACCCTTTTTGATGTCCGCAGGTTGCAAATGCATAACCTAATAAATCAATATCAACACTTATATATGATTTTGTAAAAAAAACACTAAGCGCATTTGAAATTATTTCATGCCTATCGGGGCTTGAACAACCCGCCCCAAAAAAGTAAATTTCTTTTATTTCAGGAGCAAAAGTTATTAAATCTTGCGCCTGATCATACAATATTTTTACGATCTCCTTTTCGTTTAAAAAATAAGGATTGAGTCCGGATGTCCTGAATTGTTTTAATTCCTGATTATCAAGAAAAAGTAACCAATCAGTTTTTGACGACCCGCTATCAGCAACTAAAATCATTTAAAAATATCTTCTAGGGTTTTTTGTGTTAGCGGTTTAAGAATAAATTGAGTGATATATTTATTACCTGTTGATTTTTTTAAATCAATAGGATCAAGCGAAGAGGAAAGCATGAAAATCCTAATATTTTCTTTATCAATTTCAATTTTATTGAATTCTTCTAAAAATTCAAAACCGCCCATAACGGGCATTCTCACATCCAAAAATATTACATCCGGGTATATGGTGCCATTTTTCACCATATCAATTGCCTCATTGGCCGAGCGAGCCAAAATTATATTTTCGACAAAATTGCTGTTTTCAATAATTTTTTTAGTGACAAAATTATCAATATAATTATCATCTATTAATAAACATGTTTTACATACTGCCATAATCTCAATAATAATTTATTGTCCCAAATTAAAGAATAATATTTTATTAATTTTATTAAAGTTTTAACTCAAAAATAATTAAAAGAAGGAAACTTGTTAAAACTTGGGTGTTTTATTTTTATGACTTTTGTTTTTTTGTGTTTTCGAAATAAGGCAAATATTTTTTTAAATCTCCTAATGGTTACCTGTTTTATTCGATTTACTTATTTTAAGCATTAAATTTTTCCTATTTTGTGCCTGTTTAATAGGTGTTATATTAAAACAACATGATACAAATATCATCAACTCTAACTACTTAAATGAAAAAAAAGCTAATAATTACCCCTTTAATCATTATTATATTTATGCACTCATCCTTAGCTAAATCAGCAAATAAGGTTCAAATTTCGTATGTGGTTTCATTTCCCGAAGCTGTTGCCCATTATACAAATATTGAAATGAATATTTCGGGGCTTAACCAAAAATTTATTGAAGTAAAAATGCCTGTATGGACTCCAGGCTCTTATTTAGTTAGGGAGTTTTCAAAAAACATTGAGTCATTGAATGTTTATTCGGATGGTAAAGTTGTGCATTGGCAAAAGGTGAATAAAAATACTTGGAAGGTAAATACAAACGGTTTAAATTCAATTACCATCAAGTATAAAGTATATTGTTATGAAATGTCGGTACGGACCAGTTATGTAAATGCTTCACATGCTTTTTTATGCAATACCGGCGTATTTTTATATCCAACCAATATGTTGAAACAACCTTCGGTAATTAATATTGAACCGTATAAAGGTTGGGCTACAGTTTCAACAAGTCTCGAAAGTGTAAATGGTAATCCTTTAGTTAAGAGAGCCCCTAATTATGATATATTATTTGATTCGCCAATAGAAATTGGTAATCAGGATGTATTTGGTTTCGTTGCTTCTGGGGTTAAATATGAGGTAGCGATGTGTGGCGGAGGTAATTATGATAAGGAACGTTTGAAAAAGGATATGACCAAAATTATTGAAGAAGAGACTTCAGTTTTTGGTGAAAATCCTAATAAATATTACCTTTTTATAGTCCACAATTCTGTAAGGGCGGGCGGAGGGCTTGAGCATTTGAGTTCAACAACTCTGGGGGCCTCACGTGATATTTATACAAATGAAGCAGGGTATCAAAATTTTTTAAGTTTAGTAGCCCATGAACATTTTCATTTATGGAATGTAAAACGATTAAGGCCAATTGCGCTTGGCCCTTTTGATTATGAAAACGAGAATTATACCACCAATTTGTGGATTGCTGAGGGATTTACAGCTTATTATCAAAATTTGATTTTACGTCATGCCAATTTGTATCAGCCGGAATCCTTTCTGTCATCATTAGCGGGGCAAATAAATACTGTAATGGCTACTCCGGGTGCTAAAATTCAAACCCTAGCCGAATCAAGTTTTGATGCATGGATAAAAGCATATCGCCCAAATGAAAATTCATCAAATACCAATATCTCCTATTATGATAAAGGTGCAATTATTGGGTTATTGCTTGATTTAGAAATTATCAATAACACAAATGGAAAGAATTCATTAAATGATGTGATGAAACATATGTATCATGTTTATTATAAAAATAAGAAACGTGGATATACAGATGCAGAATTTAAAAGCGGATTTGAAAAGTTCGCAAAAAAGCCATTGGATGAATTTTATAGTAATTATATTAATGGTTTAACCCCAATAGATTTTAATAAATATTTAGGGTACGCTGGGTATAAATTGACAGATGAACTTGAAAGTAGTAATGACCCAACTTTAGGGATCAATATTTCAACTAATAGTGATAAAAGCTTTGTTACTGCTGTTTTTAGGGACGGACCAGGTTGGATTGATGGAATAAATGTTGGCGATGAAATAACTGCCATTGATGGTAAACCTGTTATTGACATAGCAGGGTTTTTAAAAAGTAAAAAAGTTGGTGATACCATTAATTTAGCTATTAACCGTGATGGTTTACCTTTAGAATTAAAAGTAAACTTACTTAGAAATACCAAATTAAAATTAAAAATTGAACCTATAACCGAGCCAAGTGCACATCAAATTTTAGTGAGGAATAAATGGCTTAAAATTTCACCTGCATTATAATTAATCGGGCATATTTTTTTGCGATACCAGTATTTTTTTTGAAGCGAATTGTGGGCGGATTGTCCAACTTTTTTTATTAGCCTTTCTAAAAACAAACCAATAGAAAAAGAAAATTACCAATAAGATAGTAATTAACGAAAAAGGCCAACTATGAAGTTTTGGTTGTAGGTTAATAAGCACACCATCCTTTTTAAAATAACCATAACCAAACAATGAAGGGATTCGGTACCAATAATAACATGAAACTGCTAAGGCCGCAAAAATTGCAGTAAGCTTTTTTGAATAAATTTGTATGCTTGTTTTATCTTTTAAGTTTTTTATAATTCTTTCAGTTATATTATAAATTATAAATGAAATGGCCAAGCCCGAAAAGGGCCAAATAAATACCTTTAAAATTTGATAAAAACTTGCAACATAATGAAAATCTGGTACTTGGAACCACCCCCAGATAAACCCTGGTAGACCTCCGGTAATAAGGATAGCCGCCAGTTTATGACTATTTGTTTTGATAGTTGATGTAGCTTTGATATTAGGGGTTGAATCCGGACAGGGAGTAACACAATTCATGCAACTATCACAATGTGCATTTATAACGGTTAATAATACATTTTCGCCGTATAGTTTTTCCACAGGATGAATTGGACATAAACCGGAACACCAAACACTTTTCCATTCGTAAAAAAAACCCGCAATGGTTCCTATTAAAACCATCGAAATAATTAAATACCCTGTAGCAACACCATTATTATTAAAAATAGCATGCCTTAATGGTACTATTAGGTATAAAAGAATTACACCAATTAAATTAAGCCTTCCAATTTGTTTAAAGTTTAGTTTTGCCTTTTTTGATAAATTTAAATGACGTGGCAATAAATTGGTAGTGGCCAATGGACAAATATTTCTCCAAATACCTGGGCCTAATACAAGCAGTATAGGGGCAACAGGAATTAAAATATCCCAAAATAAAATTTCGCCTAAGCGAGGACAAAAAAACAAAAACCATAAAATAACAGCACCTATTAACCAAACTATTAGTTGTATTACTCTCCAAATAAATATTGAAAATGGCGTGAATTCTCCATTTTGTTTTGTATCCCACATAAAATTATTCTCAAAACTTTGTTGAATATTGGGATAGCGAAATTTTTATTAACCCAAAACACTTACGAAAGTATAAGTGGTTTAAAGTTTAAAAAATGATTTCTATCATTTGAGGTAGCCGTAACAAATGATTGTTTAAATATTTTATAAAACTTAAACAATGAAATAGCAGGATTAAAGTAAAGAGGCAATAAATATTTATTATAAGTAGTAGTAAAATGAATAAGATAATTTATATATTGTTCTGTAAAACAAGATAT
>CAIYNX010000186.1 GCA_903927645.1 uncultured Mucilaginibacter sp. | reverse complement strand
ATAAGTTTATTATCGGTAAAATTTTGGTTAATGGTTTTGATAATTACGGGTAAAAGAAGCACAAAAATGGTTACAATAACCAATTTAGATAGGGCATTAAATAATGTTAGTTTGGTTTTAAGCTTCAATAAATTAGCTGTTTAATTTAATTTTATAACCTAAGCCTCTTACAGTCTCTAACCAATCGGGCGAGCTGTAAACATTTAATTTCTTACGGATGTTTTTAATGTGGGCATCAATATAATTTGAGTCATAGTCGTCATTTATTATACTGCCCCAAATATGTTCACTTAGTTGCGAGCGCGTAAGTGTTCGGTTTTTATGTAAAATAAGATAGGCTATTAAATCAAATTCCTTTTTGGTGATGCTGTTTATCTCGGTGTTTTTAAAGCCTATTGTCCTATCGGTCAAGTTAATTAAAAAATCGCCCAATTCTATAATTTGTTGTTTTAAACCAAATCGCCGGCGGGTTATTGCCTGCATCCGGCTTTGTAACTCCAATAATGAAAACGGCTTTGGTAAATAATCATCAGCACCCAAATCCAATCCTTTAACCCGATCAAAAACTTCGGCCCTTGCCGTTAAAATGATGCAAATGGCTTCGGGGTTATATTTCTTTGCTTCTTTTAACAAATCCAAACCATCATAATCTGGTAAACCCAAATCAATTAAGATAAAATCATACAGGTTTACCGCAATTTTTTCAGAACCAGATGCCCCGTTATAACAAACCTCGCAAATATAATTATGGTTGGTTAAAAATATCTCCAGTTCACCGGCCAGTGCAATTTCGTCTTCAATGATTAAAACATTCATAAACTTTTTTAAAAGAATACGTAGTAAAAAGTTAAATTAAAAAATAATTCGTGCCTATTTTTAAGTATCCCTTCAACATCAACAGGAATAGAATACTTCCATGATGCTTCAATTGTATAATGAGGGCGGTTATAAGCAATTGGTAATTTAAAACTATAATTTAATGCGGTGAAACGGCCATTATTATACTTGTTTGCTTCAAGGTCCTTGGTACCTGGTGCGGGCGGGGGGTTATTATTCAAAAAAAATGAATAATTTGAGGCATAATTGCCTACAAAGTTTTGAGTACCAAAAATGCCGCTAATTGTTGGGTTAAAGGTTAAGTAATCCTTATCGTCAAAAATACTCCAATCAGTTTCAATGTATTTTGAAGTATTAATGGTAATAAAATAATCGTTTGCTTTGCCAAATAGATAATCAAAAGTAACGCTTGATTTGGCAAATTTCCAGTTAAATGTACTTTTTAAGTTAATATCATTTGATGATGCCGATTTTATAACATCAGCAGCATCCTTATTAAATATAAACCTGGTATAACTTATCGATCCTGATATTTTTTTTAGATAAGTAAAAAAATAGCCTCCCCCTACATCTAGTTCGTCAACTAAAGGTTTGTAGCCAAGTACTTTTACGCCTGAGCCATATAAAAAGAAGCCGGATTTAAAATTATAAATTGCGTCGGTGCTTAGGTATGGATAAGTAATAGGCCCTGTTCGCCCAAAAAATTGAAAATCACTCCCGAAATTTACCCCAGCAGTTATCGACCGCTTTCTAAACACGGTTGAATCTGAATCGGAGGTAGTATTTATATTCATGCTGTAACCTTTCCAATTTTTCAATGCAAATGCATTTAAAAATGAAAAAGTAAAACAGAATAAAAGTAAAATTAAAACAAAATAATATTTCATTAATATTTTGTAAAATTATATAAACCAATTAGTTACCATTTCTTCTGGGTATTTCCGGTGGTCGTTCAAGACCTTCCGGGCGTCGAACGCGTTTGGGCCTTTGCTTTGCTGTATTAGTATTATCAGCAACCTCTACCTTTTCGGGCTTAGGTTGTTTTTTTGTTTTTGTAACTTCCTTTATTTTACCCTTATCATCAACCACTTGTTTTTTATTGTTTTTTGTAGTGGTATCGGTTAAATCAATACTGCACACTACCACCCTTTGGATGCGCAATTTATAAAAATGGTTGTGTAAATTTATACCCAATGCTATAAAAGGTGCAAATATCAATAACAATACAATATATGCAAACCGCTTTATCATTGATGAATTAAGGTATGTTTCTTTTATTTGTTTGGTTAATTTTACTTATGGATGAAAATCAGACTGACGTATTGAGGTAAATTAAAAATAAGTTTTAAAAACCGGACATTATTCAATAACATCAAAATTAATAACACTATTTTAAAAATACCTACTGGAAATACTTTTTAAATGAAGCTACACAATAGATTTAGGAGATATATATAAATTAATTATTCAATTATTATTAATTGAAAATCAATTAGTTAAATTAATTCCTTTTGAAGTATATACACGGTCATGGTCGTCAATAATTATACAACCAATTTGGTTTAATTGGTTAATTAAATACAAGCCTGCATTTATACCCATTTGTAATATTGAAGCTGATAATGAATCAGCAAGTTCTGCACTGGTACTTAGTATACTTACACTTTTAATACCACTAACCGGAAAACCTAATTTTGCATTAATTTGCTTTGGGGTTACTTTATCAATGGTACTTGCGTACTTAACGTTGTTAATAGCAGTAGCAATGGCCATATTACCAATTACATAATCAGAAAAAGGATTGTTGGCTTGTGTTGCATCGGCAGTTGAAAGTGTCCAAGGGGAATTATCAGGCTGTAAGCCCCAAGTTAATAAATCGCCATTGGCATTTATAACACCACTGCTAACACCATTCATTTGCAATATGTATTTTGCCCTATCGGTAGCATAACCCAAACTATTTGACCCAAAACCTATCCGCATATTTTTGTCTTTCAAAAAAACAGTTTGGTTGCGGGCATCTAAAACAATGTTATGGTATTTTTTTTCGCTTTTTTTATTTGAAGCTACTTTTTTACTTGCTATTGTATCATCTGTATAGTAAATGATATTAAATGAGCCGTGTGTTAATTCTGAAATTTCGAGCGATCTGCTTATTAATCTAAAAATTTCGGCATTGGTTTTTACAGGTTTAATACCGGCATTACGGTTAATTTCATTTACCGAGCTTTCGTCGCTAAATGCGCTGATCAATTTTTCAACACGATTAATTTCAATAATTGCTTCATTTATTCTTTCTTCGGCCCAATTAGAATCATTTCCTACTACCGAAAACTCAAACTTAATACCCATTAAAAGTACTTCGCGTTTTAACACCATTAAATTATGAGGAATAGTTTTTACAGCTAACATATATGGATAAATTAATTGTTAAAAAATTTAAAAATCTTCAAATTGATCCTAATTCTAAGTATTAGCACCATTGGATAATACTAAAGTAAAAGTGGATTATGAAAATAAGATGAAATGTGATTTGCCATTATTTTAATTGAATAATAGTTACAGTTAAATTATATTTTTATTCGTCCAATTAACCTAATTGGGTTTTACACTTTATTTGAATACTAATTCAGTATAATAAACTTTGATCAATTTCATCTTATGGAGTTTAATTCGATGAGAAATAAAACCTATTAATATTTTACATTTGCTTGATGATGTTAACAGCTACACATAATTTAAAAAAAGGGTTGATTTTTATTTTGTTAATTACCTTTTCAAAAAGCTTACAAGCGCAAACAAATAGTAACCAAATTGAATTTTCGGGAATTTATGGAGCAAATACCTTTTGTCCGGATTTTACGGTGCAAGGTCAAATACATGGGGGCGAATTGGTTTACCACTTAAATATGCAAAATAGCACTCTGGGTTATTTAAAAGCCCTTAATATAAAATACATTGATTTTGCCGGCTCTTATCGCAGTCTTCAATCATTGATCATTAACCATGACCCAACGTCAAAAGGCTTACTTGGTGATGCTTATAGTTTTATTGGCAGGTTAGATATTCAATTATTACAAACAGGACCATTCAAATTTTATTTTACACCTGGTTTTGGTTTTACCTATTCAACAGTTAGTTATTTTTCTAATAACAATCCAATAGTTGGCAGTAAGCTTAATTTAACAAGTCAGGCGGGTTTAAAGTTGGTTACCAATATCAGCCCATCAACAGGAATAGTTTTAGGAACAGATTTTCTTCATTATTCAAATAGTGGCGAAAGAACCCCCAACAATGGAATCAATACCATAAATTATACATTAGGCCTCATTCAAAACCTAAACATTAGCGGACCAACAACTCCAAATAATCCTTTTATATATACCGGATTAAATTCATTTTTTACAACCATTGATATTGGTTTTAGAGGGCAATATCAATCAAAAAATGAATATGTAAGAAATGGTTTATTTGTGGGTTATAGCCGAACGATAAATTCTGTTTTTAGTTTAGAAACCGGCTTAGATCTTGGTCATTATTTCACCACTTTCGACCCATATAACTGGGGGCCCACCAACGAAAATTATGCAAGTTCACTATCGCATTGGCGATTGGGATTAAGCATTGGAGGCGAAGCGCGCTTGGGGCGTTTGGGTGTATTTACAGATTATGGCTATAATTTATATTTTGATAATGTTTTTATCTCAACAGATGCTAAAGCTCATACACTAAATAACCATGTTAAGTTTTACCTTAACCCAGGTTTCAGGTATTATGTATCACAAAAGTTTGCGTTTCAAATAAAACAATATACCAACAAACAAGCTGCAGATTACCTGGGAATGGGTATTTTATTTCGGACGCTTTAATATTCGGAGAAATTAGGCTATCGTACCTTCTTTCAATTTTTCGGCGTTTTCGGCAAATTGCAAAGCTTCCATAATTTCCTGCAAATCACCATTCATTACGCCCGAAAGGTTATAAATAGTTAAGCCAATTCTATGTTCAGTTAACCTACCTTGAGGGTAATTATAGGTGCGAACCTTTGCCGACCTATCACCGGTAGAAACCATGGTCTTCCTTTTTTTGGAAGTTATTTCGAGGTGTTTTTGCAACTCCATTTCGTATACTCGCGAACGTAAAACCTGTAATGCTTTATCGTAATTTTTTAGCTGCGATTTCTGATCCTGGCATTGGGCTACAATGCCTGTTGGCAAGTGGGTTAAACGTACAGCCGAATAGGTGGTATTTACAGATTGCCCGCCCGGTCCGGAAGCGCAAAACAAATCCTTACGAATATCACTTACCTGCAAATCAATATCAAACTCATCAACCTCAGGCAAAACAACTACGGTAGCTGCCGAAGTATGTACCCTTCCTTGTGTTTCCGTATCCGGTACACGTTGTACCCTATGTACACCCGATTCGTATTTTAAATTTCCGTAGGCATCTTCGGCATTTATGTTAAACACAATTTCTTTATACCCACCGCTGGTTCCTTCAGTATAATCTACCAATTCGGTTTTCCAACCTCGCCTTTCGCAATAGCGCATGTACATTCTGTAAAGGTCGCCGGCAAATAATGCAGCTTCGTCGCCACCGGTACCACCCCGAATTTCAATAATGGCATTTTTTGAATCTTCAGGATCTTTTGGAATCAGCATCAACCTAATGGCTTCTTCCATTTCATCTTGTTTGGTTAGCAATTCGTCCAATTCGCCTTTTGCCATTTCCCTAAACTCTTCGTCCTTCTCGGTGGCCAAAATTTCTTTATTGCTTTCAATATTGCTTATTATATTTTTATATATGTTGTATTCGTCAACAATTTTGGCAAGGTCTTTATATTCTTTATTTAATTGGGCAAAACGTTTCATATCAGCCATGGCATCAGGGCTGCTTAATTCAGTTTCAACATTTTTCCAACGTTGGTAGATGGCTTCTAATTTCTCTAACATATAAAATTCCGAAATTTAATTGCAAAAATCCAGGTTTAAAAAGGACTTACAAAAAACGTACAAAAATACGGTTTTTTAACGAATGTTTAATTCAGGATATTGTAAAGAGATTAAATCCGGTTTAATACTTTTAAAAGCCAAAAAAATGTGGCTTGCTTGGATGATGCTTTTCACCATTACGCTTCCAATAAAAAAGGTTTTTTCCATATTATGAGCCTCCATATTAATTCGGCGCTACTCAATACCAAAATAGCAAAAACAGCTGCCCAGATAGCTTTATCAGTTGATGAAAACGCACCGGCAAGTGCAATAAAATAAACGCTAAGTGGTAGCAAAGTCATTAAGCAAAGTCCAAATACATTTAATGGAATTTTAAAAGGTCGGGTAGAATCCGGCTTTTGAATCCGGAGTTTAATTAATGAAATGTATTCTAATGATAACCCTGCTCCATAAACAGTTACATCAATAATCAATAAATCTGCGAAGGACCATAAAATCATAAAACTTACTACAATTGAGCAAACTACAATAGAAATAAAAGGCGTATTAAATTTAGGGTGAAGTGCATTTAGTTTGGATGGAAGCAAGTTATCATCGGCCATTACTTTTGGCACCCTCGATACAGATAATAATACCGCAGCATAAATACCTAAACTACTGCCCATACCAGCAATAGCTATTAAGGCCCCCAACCAATTGCCGCCAATGATGGTTCCAACTCCCGGAAAGCCCTTTAACTGTAAATTATTAGGCGAAATGCCTGAGTGCTGAGTAATAAAAATAATTAAAAAATATAGCACAATTACCAACACAAACGAAGTAAAAATAGATACCAGGTATGACCGGGTTGGTTTTTCAACTTCTTCTGCATAAGTAGTTACATTATCCCAGCCTAGGCAATTCCACATTACAGTGTATAATGCCATGCTAAAGGATGAAAATGAAAGTCCGTGTAGAGATGGGTTTACGATGGTAGGCGTATGAGTATGATGAAAAAAGAATATAGCAAATAAAATTAAAAATGGGGTTAAAACTACCACTCCTAAAATTACGGATGTTTTACCAACAGGTACGATCCCTAAAATATTTAAACCTGCCGAAAGCCATACAATAATTAAACAAATGGGCAGCTTGTAATTGAGCAAATCGGGAAAAAAGAATGATGCATATAACACAAATAAACCCGGATAGATGGCTAAATCAACAAAAGTATATAGCCATGTCCACCAACCTTCATAAAAACCCCATCTGGTACCAAGAGCTGTTTTTACCCATTTATAATAACCCCCATTAACAGGCATCATACCATTTAACTCCAAAACAGTAAAAATGGCAGGCACATCCCAAAATAATGGGGTTATAAGCAATAACAATAAGGCGGCATGGTCTCCGGCATAACTTAACAAGGGTTCGAGCCCAAAAGGCCCACCCGACACTGTAAAAAAAATGATTGGAATAAGTTGTATTGGACGTATCTTTTTTACTTTCAATGCTTATGGCTTTTGTTTTTAATATTTTCTAGATTTTATTATTAACAAATATGTTTTCATTTTTTCATTAAAAGTAATTAAAATACTACAATTTTATAAATTCCTAATTTTCAATAGCTTAAGTAAATTTAACAATGATAAGTTTGCAATTAATTAACAACTTAACTAATTAATACTAGATTTTATAAAAAATACTGTAACTTTATTCAACCAATTAATCCAAACAACTGCTTACAACAGCTTAACATATAAAGTTTAAGTTAGCTATATGTTAATTTTATATTGCAAAAGCAATTAGCAGTATGATTTTTGTACTTTTGTATTTTTATAATTTTATGTCGTCCAAATGAGGAAAAAGATATTGTTCATTACCGGTTCTTTAAATCAAACCTCACAGATGCACCAAATTTCGAAACACCTGGGTGATTTCGATTGTTTTTTTAGCCAAATTTTTACGGAGGATGCCCTACTTAAGGCGGTATTGAAGCATACTAATTTTGCTGATGGTTCTGTACTGGCCAATCATTTTAAAGTTAGGGCCGAAGCATATTTAAACCAACACGGACTTCAAATAGACGATAAAGGCTGTAAAAACCAATATGACTTGGTGGTTTTTTGTAGCGATATGGTGATTCCGGAGAAATTTAAGCGTACAAAAACTGTTTGGGTTCAGGAAGGCATGATTGATAAGCGTACAGTGCTTACAGGTTTGGTAAAAGCAGTTGGCTTACCTCCATACTTCACTGCCGATACTTCATTAAATGGGTCGTCAAATATTTGCGATATTTATTGTTGCGCTTCTGAAGGCTACCGTAAATATTTGATAAAACAAGGTACCGACGCACGCAAATTGATCGTGACAGGTATTCCAAACTTTGATAACCACCGCGAATTTTTAGACAATGATTTTCCGCATCATAACTATGTAATGGTTGCCACAACTGATATGCGCGAAACATTCAGGTTTGAAAACAGGCCGGCATTTATAAAAAAGGCGGTAAAAATTGCCAATGGCAGGCAAATGCTTTTTAAGCTTCACCCCAACGAAAAAATGGATAGGGCCGAGGCCGAAATAAAAAAATATGCTCCTGCCGGAACGCTGATATTTACAAGTGGCAATACCAATCAAATGATAGCCAATTGCAGCGAATTAATAACCCAATATTCAACCGTTGTTTATGTAGGCATAGCACTGGGCAAAAAAGTGCACTCTTATTTTAATCTGGATGATTTAAAAAAATTAGCACCTATTCAAAACGGGGGAGTCTCGGCAAAAAACATAGCTCAAATATGTAGCAGCTACATTAATTTTGAAGGTCATAAAGAAGAATTCTTAAGTCAATTTAAATTCCAACCCGAGGCTTTGCACTACCCAAAAGTAAAATACGCTTAATCTATTCAGAGTATAACTTAAATATGGCAGAAAAAACAATCATAGTTGTACAGTCAAGAATGTCATCAAGCCGATTGCCGGGCAAAGTAATGATGCCAATTTTAGGCAAGAGCCTTCTTTACCGCATGGTGGAGCGCCTGCAAATGGTAAAAACACCTGTTCAAATAGTTATAGCCGCTTCTGAAGATACCGCAGATGATCTTATTGAAGCGGAAGCCAAAGGTATGGGTTTATATTGCTACCGTGGCAATTTAAACAATGTATTAGATAGGCATTACCAAGCCGCTAAAATTACGCAAGCCACTACCGTTTTAAAAATACCTTCTGATTGCCCCTTGATTGACCCTAGAATAATCGACAGGATACTTGATTTTTATTTTAAAAATCCGGGCGAATATGATTATGTGAGTAACCTGCACCCTGCCACCTATCCGGATGGCAATGATGTTGAAATTATGAGCATGGCTTGCCTCGAAAAAAACTGGAAAGAGGCCACCAGACCCTTAGAGCTTGAACATACAACACCGTATATTTGGGAAAACCCCGAAAAATTTAAAATCGCTAACGTAGCTTGGGAAACGGGTAAAGATTATTCCATGTCGCACAGGTTTACCATTGATTATGAGGCCGATTATTTGTTTATAAAAAGAGTTTTTGAAGAATTATATCCAAAAAAGCATGATTTTTCTTGTGATGATATTTTGAATTTGTTGGAAGAAAAGCCTGATATATATCAAATTAACAACAAATATGCAGGCGTAAATTGGTACCGTAACCATTTAAACGAATTAAAAACAATTTCTTCGGAACAAACAAAAGTGACTTTTGGCTAACATTATATACCTTTGTAGTGCCTAATTTTAATTTTTTTATAATAAACTGATTAATGCAAAGTTTAAAAACAAATTTTTCTGATCTCGAAGCAATTGCTTTAAAGGTGAGAGAACATATCATCAGGATGTCTACAGATGGCGGTTGCTTTGTTGGAGCATCTTTATCAGCAACAGATCTGATTGTTTATTTATATGCCGAGTTCTTGAATATTAACGCCAATAATCTGGACGACCCAAACCGCGATTATTTATTTTTATCAAAAGGGCATGATGTTCCGGCCTTATATGGAACTTTTGCCGAGCTTGGCTTATTAGATCCCGAAAGGTTAAAAAATCATCTTTCAACATCCGACCATATTTATTGGCATCCAAATACCCATATCCCGGGCATTGAATTTCACTCCGGCTCTTTAGGTCATTTGCCATCAGTTGCAATTGGAGTAGCTCTAGATATTAAAATTAGGGGTGGCAATAACAAGGTTATTTGTATTATTGGCGATGGCGAATTAAATGAAGGTACCTGCTGGGAAGCTGTTTTAGTTGCAAACGCCTATAAGCTGGATAACTTGATATTTGTAATTGACCGCAACCAGTTTCAAGCCAATATGGCCACCGAGGATTTGATTCCGCTGGAGCCCTTGCACGATAAATTTACCGCCTTTGGCGCAGCTGTAAAAAGAATAAACGGTCATAGCTTTGATGCCTTGCACGAAGCTTTCTCGGCTTACCCATTCCAAACCGGGAAATTAAACGTTGTAATTGCCGATACCGTGCGTGGAAAAGGCTTACCTAGTATTGAGCGCAGGGCCGACAGATGGTTTTGCAATTTCAATGCCGCCGAAGTAAAAGACTTGTTAAAAGAATTGCATGGCGAACGTATTACCCAATTAACTTCAGAAACCTTAGTAGTTAGATAGTATATTATATATGACCTACGAAGAATTACTTACCGAAACAGCCTTAGCCAACGATCGTTATATAGTGATGACTGCCGAAAACCGTGCCCTGGTACGGAATATTCCAGGCAAACTTGGCAATCGTTTTATTGATACCGGCATTACCGAACAAACCATGATAGGCGCTGCCGCTGGTTTAGCTCTTAGAGGGCGCATTCCTGTTGTACATGCTTTGGCTTCATTTTTAACCATGCGGGCTTTTGAATTTGTACGCACCGATGCCGGAATACCTAATTTACCGGTTAAATTGAGCAGTTTTATACCCGGCTTTTTGTCGGATGGTAATGGTCCAACCCACCAGGCTGTTGAAGATATTGCCCTAATGCGCGGCATACCTAACATGACGGTTTTTGCCCCAGCTGATGAGCAGGATTTGATAAATATGCTTCCACAAATTTGGGCGCATCCAAATCCATCATACGTTAGGATCAATACCCGAAAAACAGATTATAACCATAGTCCGTTTGAATTAGGTAAAGCCGAAGTTGTAGCTAAAGGAACCGATATTACAATATTAACATACGGATTGTTGTTTGAACAAGCCTTAATTGCGGTTGAGATATTAAAAAATGAAGGCTTATCAGTAGGTCTTATTAATATGCGTAGCCTTAAGCCCGTTGATGAAAAAGCGATAGTAGAATCCTCTCAAACCAGTAAATTGGTAGTTACCTTGGAAGACCACTTCCAAACCGGAGGTTTGTATACCATCGTAGCCGAAACATTATTAAAGTATCAGCTAACCGCCAAGGTATTACCTTTCGCACTAAACGAAAGATGGTTTAAACCATCCTTACTACCAAATGTATTGGAATACGAAGGGTTTACCGGAAAGCAAATAGCCGAAAAAATATTGGGTTATAATACCCAGTCGGTACAGCCCGAAATTTTAACACCACAATTCTCTGAATAATTTAAGAATCGAATCGATATGCCAAATACTATAAAATCAAATGCCGATTATCCGGTTATAACCAAATCCAACGAGCTATACGAGCGTGCTTTAAAAGTGCAAAAACCAGTTACCCAAACTTTGGCCAAAGGTCCTGGTCAGTTTACCAAGGGTGTTGCCCCTAAATACATACAAAAAGCAAAAGGCTCGCATGTATGGGATGTTGATGGCAACGAATACATTGATTTTAACTCTGCAATTGGCCCTATCTCTTTAGGATATGCCTATCCGGCTGTTGATAATGCCATTAAAAAACAATTGGAAGATGGTATTACATTCTCCTTAATGCACCCTTTAGAGGTTGAATTATCAGAACTGATACAAGAAGTTGTTCCAAATGCCGAGGCGGTTAAAATTTCAAAAACAGGTGCCGATGTTTGTTCGGCTGCGGTTAGGGTGGCACGTGCATTTACCAAAAGGGAAAAAATATTTTGCTGTGGCTACCACGGCTGGCACGATTGGTATATAGGCATAACCAGTCGTAACGCGGGTATTCCGGAAGCAATACAAAACATGACCTATACTTTCGAGTATAACGATATTGAATCAATCAAAGCTGCATTGGATGAAACCGTTGCTGCCTTAATATTGGAGCCATTTATTTTTGAAGCACCAAAACCAGGCTTCCTGAAGGAACTTGCTGAGGTTTGTAAAGCAAACGGAACGCTATTAATTTTTGACGAAATGTGGACCGGCTTCCGCATTGCCATAGGTGGCGCGCAAGAATATTTTGATGTGAAGCCCGATTTGGCTGTTTATTCAAAGGCTTGTGCCAATGGTATGCCAATTGCCTTATTAACCGGCAGAGCAGACGTGATGGAGCTATTTAATTCGGAAGTATTTAGCTATACCACATTTGGTGGCGAGGCGCTCTCATTAGCTGCTTGTATTGCCACCATTCATGAATTAAGAGAAAAAAATGTTCCTCAATATCTGGATGAAAAAGGTGCTTTGATGAAAGATGGTTATAACCAAATAGCCATTGAAACAGGCATGGATATTTATACCCGTTGTATAGGCTATAATTGCCGCTCAATGGTAACCTTTACACCAGAAGCCGGGAATGGCCTGGAGGTAAAAACTTTGATGCAGCAAGAAATGATAAAAAGAGGAGTACTTTGGGCTGGCTTCCACAATATGTGCTACAGCCATAGTGATGAAGATATTAATTATACCCTTTCTGCTTATCGCGAAGTACTGCCAATAGTAAAAGAGGCTATTTTAAGTGGCAATATTAAACAATATTTAAAAGGTGAGGTATTGGAAGCTGTTTTCCGCAAGGTGAGCAATTATAATATCAAGCCAAAGACGGTGTGAGTGGTGAGTTAGTGTCCCGATAGCTATCGGGAGGTGAGTTAGTGAATGGGTGAGTGGTTGTCCCGATTTCTATCGGGAGGTGTGTTGGTGAGAGGTTGATTTTATTTATTGTGTTAGTTATGTGTAACAGTTACCCCTCGCCATTACGAGCCTCCGCCGCCTGAAAGCTTACAATTTTCAGCGTCTTCGCTGAATAAAATAAATTAATGT
>CAIYNX010000185.1 GCA_903927645.1 uncultured Mucilaginibacter sp. | reverse complement strand
CGATACCAAAAAGGGTATAGGTATGTTTATGATGAATGCCATTAACGTGCCTATTTTGGGGATAGTGGAGAACATGTCGTACTTTACTCCAATGGAACTGCCTGATAATAAATATTATATTTTTGGTGAAGGTGGTGGAAAGAGATTGGCTGAAACGATGCAGGTACCATTTTTGGCCGAATTACCACTGGTAAAAAGCATCAGCGAATCGGGCGATGCCGGGCGACCAGTAATTTTAAATGAAGAAAACCCTGTGGCTGAGGTGTTTATTGAGATGGCAAAAAAGGTAGCGCAGCAGGTTGCTATTTCGAATGCGAACGCGTTTGCTAAATTGTAATAAAAAATTAATAACTTTACTTATTATAAATTGGTTACAATGAGTTTATTGGAAAAAGTAGAAGCAGCACTTGATACCATAAGGCCCTATCTGTTAACAGATGGTGGAAATGTATCAATTGATGAAATAACCGACGATTATGTGGTTAAACTACGTTTACTTGGATCATGTGGTTCGTGCCCAATGAGCATTATGACTTTAAAAGCTGGTATTGAAGGTGCAATTATGAAAGAGGTACCTGAAATTACAGGCGTTGAGGCTGTTAACCTAACAGATGCTGATGACCTTAATGCTGTGCTGCCTGAAAACATGAGGGAGTGTTAAGTTTTGTTAAATTGCAAAACAGCTTTTGTTTAAAAGCTATTTTTGAATAAATATTTTCCGTTATTTGTTAACTATTAAAAATTTTGGTGATGAAAAGGGGATTAGGCTTAATTTGTTTTTTGTTTACAACCTTGGTTGCTTTTGCCCAAAAGCAGGAAGCTCCTTTGGTGCAATTTACCGGAATTATTTACAATGCCGACAGTACAAATGTACCTGTACCATATGTAAGTATCGTTAACAGTAAGAACAAAAACTTCGCCATTTATTCAAATTATAAGGGTTATTTTTCGTTTGTAGTGCATGAAAACGATACCATCCGTTTTTCGTGTGTTGGCTATGCACCAATTATTATTCAAATACCAGAAAAAGTAGCCAATAAAAGCTATACCCGCCAAATATTATTAAAAGCACAAATAAGTGATTTGCCTGCAAACAAGAATTTTCCTTGGGCTAATGAAGAAGAATTTACTAAAGAATTTCTTTCTGCTAAATTGGCTGATGATGATTTAGAAAATGCACGCAAAAACTTAAGCAATGCCAATATAAGTTCTTCTTTACGTACGTTACCTAGAGATGGTTTAGAATCGGGTATGACTTTTCAGGATTTTCACTACGGCGCAGTTAACGGGCACTCAACTGTGAACTCTTTATTGAACCCGTTTAATTGGGGTATGTTGATAAAAGAAATTGCCGAAGGTGATAAAAGCCGCAATGCTGAAAAGCAAACCACGACTCCATCTGCAACTACTCCTGCAAATAACTAATGGTATTTTGTTGTTAAATGTTAACGGCCTTTTTTAACTGCCGGGAATTTCATTTTATACTCCACATCAACAATCCCCTTTGAAATATCAGTTAGCTTTTTTTCGATTAAGCGTTTGCGTAACGGACTAAGTTTGTCGGTAAATAACTTACCTTCAATATGGTCATATTCATGCTGTATAATGCGTGCAGCCATGCCATTAAAACTTTCTTCATGATGCGCCCATGCTTCATCATAGTATGATAATTTTAAATGCGGTTTCCTGTAAACATCTTCCCTAATATCCGGAATACTTAAACAGCCTTCATTAAATGGCCATTCTTCGCCGGTTTCCTCTAAAATTTGCGCGTTTATAAAAACCTTTTTAAATGCTTTAAGGTCTTCATCCTCGTCCGAAAAAGGGGTAGCATCAATCACAAACAACCGTATGCTCATGCCAATTTGGGGTGCGGCTAAACCTACACCTTTAGCCGCATACATGGTTTCGTACATGTTGGCAACAAGTTCTTTAATATGCGGATATTCTTCCGGTTCAATTGCCGGAGCTTTCTTTTTTAAAACAGGGTCGCCGTATGCTATAATAGGATACTTCATTTTGCAAAAATACGTGATTATTTTAAAGGCTCAAATAGCAATGTTACCATTGTATTAACATCAAATAATTCATTGCTAATTTCCAGCAGCTCATTGGCTGTAATGGCATTGATTTTTTCGAATACCTGAGGTAGACTATCAGCATGATTAAAATCAAGGATGTTTTTGGCCAATGCAATCAATAAACCCATCCGGTTTTCTTCAGCAAGCGCAATTTGACCAATAAATTTTTGTTTGGCTTGCTGTAGTTGCAAGGTACCCAATTTATTATCGCGAAGTTTTTTTAGTTCCTTATGTACTAATTTGAGGGCTTTATCTGATTTTTCTTTATCTGTCCCAAAATAGATGGAGAAGATACCAGTATCAGAAAACGCGCCGTAGTTTGATTCGATGGTATAGGCTATTCCGTATTTTTCTCTAATTTCCAAATTAAGTCTGCTACTCATGCCAAAACCTCCCAGTAAATTATTCAAAAGCAATAAACCATTCTTATACTTGTGGTTGTTGGCATATGCTTGATTACCTATAATACAATGGGTTTGTGAAATTGGCTTAAGTGATACTTCTTTGCTTAATTTATTTTTTACCGGAACCACCCTTTTTTTAACAGGATTATTTAGCGGGATGCTAGCTAAATATTTTTCAGAAAGTTTAATCACTTTACTAAAATCATAATCGCCCATTATGGCAAAAACCATCTCTCGGGTATTATAATTGTGGCTAATAAAATCTTTGATATCATTTATATTTAGCTTACCAACACTGTCGGGTGTGCCTAAGATGTTTTGGCCAATGGGTTGATCCTTAAACAGCAAGGCTTCGAAATCATCCTGAATAGCCTCTTCAGGTTGGTCAAGGTAGCTGGCTATTTCATCTAAAATTACACCACGCTCTTTTTCAATCTCCTCTTCAGGGAATGTAGAATGAAATAGAATATCTTCAAATAAATCAATAGCTCGCTCTAAATATTGCTTTAGCAGCGAGGCATGTACACAGGTATATTCCTTAGTAGTATAGGCGTTTAAATCGGCACCAACCAATTCCAACCTGTTTAAAATTTGATTGGTATTGCGCCTGTTGGTTTCTTTAAACAATAAATGTTCAATAAAGTGTGCCAACCCCTCCTTGCCTGCAGGTTCATCGCGCGAGCCCGCATTCACCAAAAAGCAACAATGGGCAATGGCCGAAGGGATATGCTTAAATAAAACCCTGATCCCATTGGGCAAGGTATACAGATGATAATCAATCATTGAATGGTAAAGGTAAATTATTATGCTGTAAATAGCATGCTTTACAATTATTCTAAGCTTAATTATACGTTTTGTTTACATAAATTATGTATTTCCTATACAATATGTTAACCGATTTAATAGTTTTTTGCACTTTTTTATTAAATTAGGGGCATGAAAACAAAAATTGCTGATTTAGAGTTTGAGCCATTGATTAAAGCGGATGCGTTAGACAAGCGCATTAAGGAATTGGGTCAGCAAATAAACGCCGATTATCAGCACTGCATACCTGTTTTTATTGGAGTTTTAAATGGCAGTTTTTTGTTTATTGCCGATTTAATAAAACAAATTGACATCCCTTGCGAAATTACCTTTACAAAACTCGCATCCTATTATGGGGGCACCACCAGCAGCCTCAAAATACGCGACGATATTGATTTTAGTGTTGACATTACAGGGCGTGAAGTGCTTATAATTGAAGACATTGTTGATACCGGCAACACCGCCCATTACCTGCTCGAAAAACTGAAGCTTAAACAACCGCTTTCCATTAGGGTTTGTTCGCTTTTATTAAAACCTGCCGCTCTTTTAACAAAAATGGAAGAGCTTAAATACGTGGGCTTTGAAATAGAAAAGGATTTTGTTGTAGGCTATGGCCTCGACTATAAAGAAATGGGCAGGAATTTGAAGGATATTTATAGGAAAGTTTGATTATTAGTATCAAGTAGCTAGTATCAAGTATCAAGACATTTGGAGTTTTCTTAATCCTGAAAATACTATAATTGTGCAAATTCTGGTTCAGACAATTTCGATTTTGAAATTGATTTGATTTCAGACCACCAATATTAATTAACCCTTTTTTAAAACTAATAATTTATTTGCTAAATATTTATTGAATTTATAGCCTTATGCTACCATTATAAGTACCTGATTTTTTTAACTTAAATCATTACAATGAAAAAGATTTATTTTCTGATACTCGCCTTATTGTTAGCCAATAGCGTTATTGCGCAAAATATCAACTTTGGCTTTAAAGGAGGATTTAATATTTCGACTCAAAACTTCGACCCCAATAATGCTTTTCCCAGTTCTTTGTATACTGGCTTTTTGGTTGGATTTCATGCAGGAACATTTGTTAACATTGAATATCAAAGTTTTACAATTCAACCTGGCTTATTTTACACCACAAAAGGTGTGATTATACACCAACAAAGTGCTTCGGATGGAATATTTGATTATAATGTGGCTGAAAGCAACAATAAATTTGAATATATTGAAGTGGCTATGAATTTACTTTACCATGTACCCATTGATAAAGATATGGTTTTTAAATTGGGTGGAGGGCCTTATCTGGCTCATGGCACCTCAATTACCAATTCAACCTTAACTGATAGTCAGCAAATTAGTTTTGATGCACCTCAAGCACCAATAAATAGTTTTAAAAGCCTTGATTATGGCATAAATTTCTTAGGAGAAATGCAACTTTTTAAACGAGCATCAATTGGGTTACAGTATGGTTTTGGTTTAAAGAATATTTCGAACAATACCTTATTCCCATCCGACCATATAAAGAATAGTGTTATTAGTATAACTTTTGGCGTTTTATTGCTTTAAACGGCTTTCAAATGGAATCAATTTAATGGCGTTTAATTAATAAAACAAGCATATGTTTTGAGTAAGATTGTTTTAGGCAAATTATACTGTTAGGAATATGGCTTTATTTATAACCTGATCTAGGTAATTTAATTTCTACTCGTTTCCCCAACCCCATATTGTATAGCATCTAAAAGTACGGCTGTGTTAATATCCTTTATGCTTTTAAATTTAATGCAATAACCCGTAATGCTGGCCTT
>CAIYNX010000184.1 GCA_903927645.1 uncultured Mucilaginibacter sp. | reverse complement strand
GGGGCCTTGTTGATCTATTTCAAGTTTTATGTTTTTTTTGTCCTTAATGGTTTTTGATTGTATGATAAATTTGGTACTGTCATTAAACATCAGGTTCTTGAACCTAAAAATACCATTTTGATCAGTTATGGTATCAATCATGAAAAAGCCCTTACTCGAACTGATCATTGATACCTTACTATTCGATACAGGCTTATCATGCAATGTTGTTACCCTACCCGAAATTTGTAAGGAATTTTCAGGTTCATAAACTGGTGCTACAGGTTTGTTATTTAAAATATCTTTCCATTCAAACATATGGTAACCTTGTGTAAGCATTAACAAATCTAAATCAGCCTTGGTTTGTTCATCATTCCTCATGAAATAATAATTCGGTTTTTCTATATACCCTTTAATTTCGGATGTCAGCAACAAGTTCGAAAAAATGGATGTTTCATCTGCCTCTTCAACCGGCACTTTGCTTTCATCAATAACAGCGACCGAAAAGTTACCTAAAACAGGTTCATTTTTAGCGTTAATTGCTTTTAATTCGAATTTCATTTGCGCTCGAGGATTAAAATTATTAGCATTTGGCTGAACCAATAAACTTAACAGTGGTGTATTTTGTATAAACACCAATCGCTCATTTAAAGGTTCGCCCGAGGATGAAAAAAGAGTTAATCTCAGCAATCCTGTTGGAAATTTGTTTTTAGGAATAGTAATGTTAAAACTTGAATTGGCCGATTTTGCTTTTACTGCATAATACACCTTGCTACCGTTGGTGGCAATTAAATGAATGAAATCAGCACTATCTTTAATTGTTGATCCTGATTTTACGGAAACATAAAGATTGAATGGATCGCTTTGGTCTACATGTAAAGCATAACCATTAAAGGATGGTAACGGCAATTTATATGATTTTTCCGATCCATCGGCAAAGGTAATAATAGCTAAATATTCCATTCCTTTTTCAGGTAAAAAATTGAATTCGCCCATGCCTAGGTGCCTGGTATTGATTTTAGTAATTTCATGGTTTTGCCCATCCACTATTTTGCCCGATACCTCCCTTCCAAGGCCGTTATCACCTATAGCTTTAAAGGCAATTTTTGATTCAATACCGTAAACTAAATTCCCCCCTTCAGGAAAAAATTGCACATCAGTTTTCCGGGACAGCGGAATACTTTTATGATTTGTTAATGCGATTGGCTTGGGATGTTTTTGAAGAATATTGGGATAGGGTAATGACTGACTAGTACTTCCAATATTAATAATTTGGTTAAAAAAGTATTCCTCGCCAGCATTGCGCATCCAATTGGTGTAAGCCCTAACGTGGTAGCGTCCGCTCGCTAATGAATCAGGTAATAATAAATCGCCCCAAGCAATGCCATTTAATAAAGCAAGTTTTAAATTTTGTATAATAGAATCTTTGAAATTCACCAGTTCCACATTTAAAACACCACTTAGTGCCGATAATTGGTGCAAGCTTCCTACTGTTACATAGGCTTTAAACCATATATCATCTCCTGCTACATAATAAGGTTTATCAAAATGAATATGTACTTTTTCAACAGGGATTTTGGTTTCATTTGTGTTCATTAAACTTATAGCCCTCATTATAAAGGCACTATCAGTTTGCGCATAAATTATTGTAAGGTTAAAAAGCATTAGGATGCTAGTAAGTACAGAGAGTTTAGGCTTCATACATTAAATATTAAATTAATTTTTTAATGATAGCAAATAGGATGCTTAGGCTTATTTTTAATAATTAAAGTTATTTCTTTATTGTTTTAAAAACAAATAAAACAGTATATTTTTTTAACCTTTAGTCTGGGCGTTGTGAAACCGTATTTTGGGAGAAATCTTTAAGGGTTAAAACGAGAAGTAAATTGTTATGGAATTATTAATAATAGCTAAAGCTCCTGAATTTTTATTAAAGCTTATTGGCGTGTTAGACCATTGCTTTTGCAAGCAAAGCATAATTTACCCTAACAATTCATTTTTTAGAATTTCAATTCTTTTTTATGGTATCTTTCTTTATTAAACTTGGGGTATTGATAGATTCAAGGTCGATGGTGTCTTTGTTTTTGATATAAAAATCAAACGATTTTTGAACTTCTTTGACCAATTCATAATCATTCCATGCCTTAATATCGTCATAGCTTGGGGTATAATATTCCATGAACTTTTTTGCAAGGCTATCGGTTGTGTTGCATACCCGCACAATAAACTTTGCATTATACCTTTTCCTAACTTCGGCATATTCTAATTCTGTTTTTGAATAGGCTGCAAAGCGTTTGGCATCCTTTGGTGTTTTACCAAAAAGTTCGTATAAACCTGTTAACGGCGATGTTAAAAAGGTACTTACAGGAGGTTTTCCGTTATAATAGGTACCCTGACTGCGGTATTGCCCCATCACATCGTTAATTTCCTGCTTTTTGGTTTGCCCTTTAACAACCACTTCTGTTAAATTAATGATTGGTTGCATACTTACACCGATATCTGAAGTGCCGGTAACTACAATTTTTTGTTCAGAATAATCAACCTTACTAAATAAAATGGTGTCGCCAATTGCTGCTTTTATACTGAACCACCCCAGCTCGTCGCTCATCATAATGTCTTTGCTGTGCAAATTGGTTACCAGTGCCTGGGCAACGCGCTCAACAGTAAGTTTTTTTGAAATAACCCCTTTTAAAATAAAGGTTTGTTGCGCCATTATTTTTGCTGTAATGCAAAGAATTATAGTAAGGATGAACAAAAACTTTAGGCGCATTTTTACAATTTTCCGTAAAAATAAAGATAGTATCGTACAGTTTTTGTAAAAAAATGTTAAACAAAGATAAATTAAGATGGTGCAAGCTTGTTTAAGCAAAATTGCACCATCTTAATTTAAAAACACTATTATTAAAAATTACTTATGTATCCTGATTTGCTATAATTTAATTACCACCCTTCACCCTGTTTTTTTCACTATCAGCGCCTGATTGGTGTTCCCTTACCTTTATTTTATTGTTTCCAAAGTTGTAGGTAAAGGTTATGCGGGCAACTCTGCTTTCATGTTTTTGATGGATTTCCAAATTTGTGTTGGCGTAAACTGTGCTTACATCATTGGTCCGGGTATTAAATATATCGCTTACCGAGAATTTTACATTTGCTTTTTTACTTGCGAATGAATGACTCACACCGGCATCAATTGAGTATTGTGGTTTTACATTAAATAAGGCATAAGTTAAAGCACTTTGATAATTGCCGGATAACTCCGCTTTATAACCGCTAAATGGCAAAAAGGTTTCATTAGCCCTTAATTGGTAAGCTAATTTTCCATTGTCAAGGTTGGCTCCTTCCAAACCGTTCGATTTAAAACCTAAATAAAAGCCAGTTGCGTTGATATCTCCGGTCCACCATTTAGTAATAGTATACGGACTGTATAAGTTAACACTATAACTGTTTTGAATTTGAAGGTTCTGTTGGGTTACATAGGTGGCTTTTGTGGCGTTATCTGTTCCGGTTATTTCTGCTATTACATCGGTAGTACGGCTATAACCTAAGCTTAAATTAATGCTATTATTGTAGGTATAATTAAACTCAAAATTATTGGTGTATTGTGGTTTTAAGTATGGGTTGCCCTTTTGGTAAGTATATGGGTCCAGATGATAAAAGAACGGATTAAGGTTATCATATTGCGGTCTATCAACTCTGCGGCTATAGGAGAAGCTTAAAGAGTTTTTGTCGTTGATAGTTTGATTAATAAATGCACTTGGAAAAAGATCAAGGTAATCTCTGCTAATAATTTGTGATACATTAACCGAATCGCCATTGGCTACCGAACTGGTATATTCCGCTCGCAAGCCTAACTGTATTGAAAATTTTTTGTACGATTTGCTTAAGTTGGCATAGGCAGCACTTATTTTTTCATCGTAAATAAAATGATTTACACTTTGATAGGCGATGCTTGTGCTTGTTGTTTGATTTAAATTATTGTCTGTTTTAACATCACTGTATTTAATACCTGTTTCTAATTTAACATCTTTTGAAATAGGTTTAGTATAATCAACCTTTCCGGTTATGATATTAATAACAGAAGGCGTTATGTTTCCTAAAAAATCGGCTGGGTGTTGAATATGGCCATTTGGCAAAAAGAATGAAGTGTTATAATTAGAAGTACTATTGTTTTTAAATTTCGAATAATCAAAATCGGCATTTAATTCTTGTCCGGCAGTATCAATTTTATAGCTGTCGTTTAAATTAAAGGCCACGCTATTGTATGTTTGATGTATGGTTGAAATTGTTTGCAAAGAAGAATCAATTTCCATAAATGATTTACCTATATTGGTATTGTTGAAGTTATCATCATTTTCTCCGCTAAAATATCCGCTGAATAAAAGGCCGATGGTGTTTTTTGATGAAATGTCATAATCGGCACCCAATCTATAACTATTATTATTGCTAATTTGGGGCATGCTGGTATGTTGGTTAAAAAAGGTAGTGTCTGCAACTATACGTTTTAAATAAATATCGCCACTGCGCTTATTGTCATTATGACTAAAAGACCCATATATATTTAAACCGCCTTCTTTGTGGTTTAAAATGAGTGTTTCATTATCCTTTCCATAAGTACCATATCCGGCACCAAGGGTAACGCTTCCGTTGGTACCACTTTGCTTGTTCTTTTTTAGTTTAATATTGATAATGCCTGAGTTTCCGGCTGCATCATACTTGGCCGAAGGATTGGTAATAATTTCTATTGATTGTATGGTGGTACCATCAGTTGAACGAAGCAAGGTAGCCAATTGGGCGGCTGTTAGGTAGGTAAGTTTATCATTAATCATAACGGTAACACCTTGCTTGCCTTTCAAACTGATGTTATCATCCTTATCAACAGAAACACCAGGGGCACGTTGCAAAATCTCCATAGCCGAATTTCCGGCTGCTAATACACTATTTTCAACATTCATTACGGTTTTATCAACCTTTCTTTCAATCAATGGTTTTGTAGCGGTAATATTTACGGTTTTTAAGGTACTGCTTTGTTGGTTGAGTTTTAAATCGGGTAGGGTATAATCAGTTGATACGGAATCGATTTTAAAAACAGTGCTAAATGCATTTTGATAACCTATATTGGTAGCTTTAACAAAATAAGAACCTGGTTTTATGAGGTCGAAGGTATAGTGCCCGCTTTCATTACTTAGAGTTCCTTTTACCACTGTCGAATCTGTTGCTTTCAATAAACTTACGGTACCAAAATCCAATGGTTTTCCCGTACCGTCAATCAAAAGACCGGAAATTTTTGTTTGAGCTTTGTTTTGTGCAAAAACTGACTTGGTGCTTATTATAATTAGCACTGCAATTGCAAATATTTTTAAGGTAGATGTTTTCATTTTTTTGGCAATAGTTTTCCCATTAAAGAATGGGCTTCTTTTTAAAAATTGTTGATTAAATTTTTTTTATTTAAGGTTTAACTTGTAGGTTGTTATCAGGTAAGATGTTGGTCAGCTACTACAGGTTAACGCTTGTTTATGTAATTATTTTCTTTTGTATATATTTTAAGTTTTTCAATAATGTTTTCTATGAGATGCTATAAATACTAAAAAGGTTACAAAAAATTATTTTTTGTTTTTAATGAGGGCAACATGATTGTATTATTTGAATGTTGCCCCTTTTGCCTTACGCAATCATTAATAATTTTACCCTATTATTTTACAACAATATTCACTTTTATAGCAATTGGTGTATCAATTTTACATTGTAAGCCATTATCAGTCATGATAAAAGTAGCCGTCTTAAGTTTGTTACCATCCCGTTTGTTGTTAACATTACAGCCATATACATCAGCAGCGTTCATTATTTTTTCAATATCCCGATCAACAACAACCTTTGCATTTAAGGGCAGTTTTAGCGTAAGAAGTACAGATTCATCATGCCATTCTTCATCGTGGGTGTTGGTTAGTTTATAATCAAAAGTTAAGGTAGTGTCTTTTTGGCTGTATATATAAATGTTATTACGTACATTAAATAAGGCGTTTTCGTAATTTTTGCCTCGGGCTTTATAGTTTTCCACCAAAACAGGGGCATTGATGTCGCTTTTTTCAACATCCAAAAAAACATTATGTAATTCACGGTTTTCGTCAATGTCCTTTAAGCTTATATTTTCATTTTTAAAAATATTTTTCAAATTTAAACGTGCACTATCTCTGGCTGTAAAATATTTCAAATCGTTCAACTTTAAATAATAGGTGTTGTTTTTAGTGGGTAATAAGGCAATGGTTTTGCTATAACTAGCTACCACCTTGTAGTTTTGAGCGATTGACAAAACAAAATATATCAATGATGCCAAGGACATTACCCAAATTATCAATGCCGATGTACCTGTTATAAAATTTACGCTACCGGTTTTAAAAATTCCTTTTAATGTAATTAACACAATGGTAATAAGTGGAATCATGCCAACAATAAGTGCCGAAATACCCAATGGGGTTAAATTATGACTGTGAACTAAATTAAACGGCGTACCCGGAAATATGCTCATATTGCCAAAACCTATTACTGTTACAAAAGCTATCAGGAGAAAAACCATGAATCCAAAACAACATAAAATAATAAATGCACCTAAGAGCTTTATTAATAAACTTCCTAACAGGGCAATAAATGCCAATAGGTGTTGAGTCAAATCGCCTACAAAATCGCGTGCTTTATATACAAATGGCTTGGCCTCTACTCCAAATTCCGAAAAATTATTTTTCATGGCATTCAATTCTTCTTCCAGATTTCTTTTAAATCCTTTTAGATCTTGCTTTTCTCCTTTCATGGCCATTCTATCGGCACGGGTGATGGCCTTTGGTACTACTAGCCATAATATAGCATACAAAATCAATCCGCTTCCACCCAATATGCTCCCAAAGGCAAAGGCCAATCTAATCCAAACTACATCAATATCGAAGTAGTTGGCTATACCGGCACAAACGCCTGCAACTAAATGATCGTCAGGATTTCTAAAAAGTCTTCTCTTTGCAATTCTTTTTGAGTAATGTGGTTCACCGGAGGCCTGATGTTCTTCATCCGGGTGTTCAAAATCTGCTACATCCCCCATTTGATTTATAACCAGCTTCACATCAGCTTCAACAATTACTTGTCTGTAACCAGATCCCTCAGTATCTTTTGAAAGAATTTCATTAAACATTTCTGCAATACGGTTTTCTATATCAGTAGTAATTTCTAAACTATCTGCCGAATCCATAAAATGGCGTTTTACTTCCATCATATAGCTTTTCAGTATTTCATAGGCATCCTCTTCAATATGGAATACGGTGCCGTTTATATTTATTATAATCGTCTTGTTCATTTTATTTAATTTTTATTGGTCTATATTAATTTGTAATTAGTCAATGGTCATCGGTGAGCAGTCATTAGTCAATCGTCATTTTATTTTTAACGCTTCTTTAAATTCATTAACCTCCAACCCTTCCTTCCTCCTGACTTTCACCCACCGCTCACTCTAAACACTTATCCTCTTCTTTCTCCAATAGCTGTTTGTACGGCAAACTGGAGTTCTTCCCAGGTTTTATCTAATTGTTTCAAAACCACTCTACCTTCTTCTGATAAGATATAATACTTTCGGGGAGGGCCGGAAGTTGATTCAACCCAGTTATAGGTTAATAGTCCGTTATTCTTTAATCTCGTTAATAGTGGGTACAAGGTACCTTCCACAACCAGCAGTTGTGCTTTTTTTAATTCAGCAATAATATCAGAGGCGTAGGTCTCGCCTTTAGCAATAATTGAAAGGATGCAATACTCCAGTATTCCCTTTCGCATTTGGGTTTGTGTGTTCTCAACCATCATGATGCAAAGATATATGTTTTAAATTGTATTATGCAATACATAGTACTATAATTATCACTATTAGCGGTTAAATAGAACTTTTTTTTAAAAAAAATGATGTTTTTTATGTTTTTACTTGACAAATTGATAATTGAACCGTACTTTTAACAATAATTAACTATTAACTGATCTTAGTATTAACAACATGAAAAAACTTCTACTAGTAAGTTTGTGTTTCCTGATGTTTTGCATAACACAGGTATTTGCACAAAACCGTACCGTTTCTGGTACGGTTACGGCCAAAGATGATGGCCTTCCCCTACCGGGAGTAACTGTAAAGGTAAAGGGCACCGCCATTGGTGTTCAAACCAACTCGGCCGGTAAGTATACCATAAGCAATGTGCCTGCTACAGGTGCAGTGTTGGTATTTTCCTTCATTGGCTACGAAACAACCTCAATTAGCGCCAGCGGTGCTATTGTAAACGTTGCTTTAACCGCAGCAAGCCAACAGCTTAGCGATGTGGTTGTAACGGGAGCGTTGGGTGTTAAGCGCCAAGCCAAAGAACTTGGTTATGCAGCAACTAACATTTCTGCTAAATCTTTAACAGAATCTCACCCAACAAACTTTACAAACGGCTTAACAGCAAAGGCTCCGGGTTTGGTAATCAGTACAGTGAACAACGGTATCAATCCTGATACTCGTTTTACTTTACGTGGTAACCGTCACATTGTGGGTAACAACTTTGCATTGGTTGTTTTAAACGGCGTTCCGGTTTCACCTGCTGAAGTTAACTCCATTAACCCGGATGACATTGAAAACGTAGACATTTTGAATGGTTCAGGTGCTGCTGCGCTTTATGGTTCTGAAGCATCAAACGGTGCATTGGTTATTACAACCAAAAAAGGAAGTCCAAATGGTTTACCGGTTATTACTTACCAAAACACTTATCAGGGAGAAACTATTTCTTACTTCCCTGCATTACAAAACAGGTTTGGTAGCTACGGTGGTGAAGGTCCTCCATTTCAGGATCCTATTACCGGTTTTACTTTAAACACACCTTTCGAAAACCAATCTTATGGCCCTGCTTATGACGGCAGTATTTCAAAAGTTGGTATTCCACTTCAAGATGGTACTTATCAGTACGCACCTTATTCTGCTCCAGCTGTTGATCCAAGAAGAGCATTCTTCCAATCAGGTCATAGTGAGCAAAACAGCATTTCTTACCGCGTTGGTGATGACAAAGACTTCTTTAACTTTGCTGCCAACCGTTTAGATAAAACAGACATCATTCGTTATGATGCTTATGATCGTACACAAATGAGTTTGGCAGGTGGAAAAACATTTGGTATTTTAAAATTGGAAGCCAGAGCAAGTTTTTCACAAGAATATGTTAATAAGTATGGCAACTATGGCGACGTTTTAAGCACTTTGTTTAATACACCGGGATGGATTCCATTACAACGTTACCAAGACCCAACTCAACCTTTTTCTGACCCTAGTACTTATTTTAACTCTTATGGTATTAACCCATACTGGAGCCTTATAAACTCAAGAACTAAAACCCAATCAGACGTGTTTAGCGGTAGCATCGGTGCTACATTAACACCAACAAAATGGTTTGATGCCAGCTGGCGTTTATCAGACAACTCAGGTACTTATCAAGAACAAGATACCAGAGCTGAAATTGATTACACACCTTATGCATTAAGCGACCCAACTGCTGCCGCATATGGCGCAAGTTATGGTACTGTTGGTCAGGGTTACGGTGCCGCTGTTAACCCTGGTACAGTAGCTAACTACACACTATATGGCGATGGTAGCAACCCGAACGCTCTTGCTAGTTTTGCAGGTCCGCAAGGTTATGCCCGTTTACAACAAGATATACTTGTAAACTTTCACCACACCTTTTTTGATACCTTTAAAACCAACTTATTATTAGGTAATACTGTTTGGCAAGAATATGCAAACGTTGTTGGTGATGCTTCAAACAACCTGTTGATCAAGAATTTTTATAACATAGGTTATATTTTAGGTCAGCCAAGCGCATTCCAAGGTAATTACACTATCCGTCAAATAGCCTTCTTTGGTGATTTATCATTAAGTTTCAAAGATTTCTTATTTGTTGACGGTACTTTACGTAATGACAGGGATTCAAGACTTGCCTCTGGTAATCGTTCTTTCTATTACCCATCTGTTAAAGGATCATTTGTGTTTTCAAATGCCATTAGTGCTTTAAAAAACAACAAAATATTTAACTATGGAAAATTAAGAGCTTCTTATAGCCAGGTTGGTGATATCAACGTATCTCCTTATAGCTTACAGAATACTTATACTGCTACTTCAGGATTCCCTTATGGTAATACCGGTGGTTTAAGTTTAAGCACCAACTTGAATAATGCAGGTATTAAACCTGAATTAAGTAATGAGCTAGAGTTTGGTGTTGATTTAGGTTTCTTAAATGGTGCTATTAATGTAAGTGCAACTTATTACAATACACATACTAAAAACCAAACCTTGCCAATTTCAACAACCCCAACAACAGGTTATTTAAGTACCATTTTAAATATTGGTGAAACTCAAAATACCGGTTATGAAATTAAATTTGATTTGCAACCTTTAACAAAAGCTAAAAACGGTTTTGGGGTTGATTTAGGTGCAAACGTTACAATACAAGATTCAAAAGTTCTTTCTTTATTTGGCCAAACACAACAATTAGTTGTAGGTAACTATGGTCGTGTTGCAACAGAAGCTGTTGTAGGCAAGCCATATACAGCAATGTATGCTACCGACGTTAACAGAGACCCACAAGGTAGGGTAATTGTTGACGGTACTACCGGTATGCCATCAACAAACCCTAATTTGGTTTACGCTGGGCAAACAACTCCTAAATTTTTATTAGGTTTAACACAAACTTTTAGCTGGAAATTTATATCATTATCATTAACTGAAGAATATCGTACTGGTAACGTTATTTATAACCAAAGTTTATTATCAGCAACTGCTGCGGGTGTTTCGGCATTATCAGCATCAGCAGGTCGTCAACGCTTTATTTTCCCTAATTCAGTTATCAATACTGGTACTTCTGCTAATCCGGTTTATACACCAAATACTACCATTAGTACTTCAGACGGTAACTTGAATTTCTGGGATAGCGGTGCTTACTACCCTGCAGGTACTACATACATCACCAGTGGTGCATTTTGGAAATTACGCGAAGCAAACTTACAGTTTGATTTAACCCAATGGGTTAAAAAATCTAAATTCATTAAAAAGGCTTCTATCTCTGCAAACGGCAGAAACTTGTTAATGTTTAGACCAAAAACAAACAATTGGACCGACCCAGAGTTTGCTAATAGTAACCTTAACGGCGATATTGGTATTAATAGTACTGCGCAAACGCCACCAACGCGTTTTTATGGTGGTAGCTTATCAATCACATTCTAAATATTAAGATAATGAAAAAGTATTTTTGGATAATGTTTACAACCCTGGCATTGGCAGGAAGTAGTTGTAAAAAAGATTTCTTAGAACTCTCAACAAACCCTAACGTACCTTCGGTTGGCTCTCCGAGCTTATTATTGAGTGGCGCGTTAAAAACATCTGCAGCTATTGTTAATGGCGGTGGCTATACCATGTATGCTTGTTGGGGAGGTTATTTGAGCTGGAGCACTGGTTACCAGCCAAACGTGGCTTTAGTGGCCTATCAGGTAAACTCAGCAACATTTGATGTTTGGACTGCTCCTTACCTTAACTTAGCGAACTACAAGGCAATTACAACTGCAACAACCGAGCCATACTTTCAGGCTATAGCTAAAATAATGACGGTTTACATGTACGAGGGTTTGGTTGATAATTATAACAACGTGCCTTATACACAAGCATTGCAAGGAACCGGAAATTTAAATCCGGCTTATGATAATGGATCGGCCATTTATGATGATTTACTAAAGCAATTAGATGCCGCTATCGTTTTAATACAGAATGCTCCGGTTTCAGCACTTAACCCTGGCTCTTCTGATATCATGTATGGTGGTAAAATGGGCAATTGGTTAAAATTTGCAAATACCTTAAAATTACGTTTAGCATTGCGTCAAACCAATGTAAGCGCAAAAACAGGTGCATTAAAAGCCGCTGTTGCAGCTACTGCTACTTTAGGTTATATTGACGCTACCAACCCAGCCTTGGTTAACCCGGGTTATTTAAGCAGCGATGCTAACGGTGGACAACAAAGCCCACTATGGATAACTTATGGTTATACATCTAACGGAAGCAGGCAGGCCTTTAACCAACAGTATCAGGCAAACAGCTACGCAGCTGCTGCATTGAGTGTTAATAATGACCCACGTAGTTTAGTTGTTTATGATACAACAGGTAGAAAAGGTTTGGTATTGTCAACAAAATTTGGACAAACAACACCTCCTGCTGGCGGAGCTCCAAGTACTTTCGGTGCGGGTGTATTAAAATCACCAACAATGAGTGCAACTATCATGTCGGCAGCTGAGGCTCTGTTTTTACAAGCTGAAGGTGTAAAGAGTGGTTATATCCCTACTGGAAATGCTGCCACTTTATACAATGCTGGCGTTACAGCTTCATTTATTAATGATGGATTTACAGCTGCTCAAGCAACTACTTATTTAGCTGTGGCTGCTAATGCATATCCTACTGCCGGTACTGATGCACAACAAGAGCAAGCAATTATTACCCAAAAATGGAAAGCTTTAGCCGGTTATGGCTCTTTAGAGGCTTACAATGAATTACGCAGAACTGGATATCCGAATGATATTCCATTATCAATTTATCCGGGTAATTCAAATACCACAAATGTTGCACGTATCCCTTATCCGGCTGTTGAATACCGTTCAAATGCGGGCAACGTTGCGGCTCAGGGTACTATAGATATTTTTAATTCTAAAATATTTTGGGCTAAATAACACTTAAAACAAAATGAAAATGAAAAAGATTTTATATATAAAAACGGCTTTTCTATCGCTGGCTTCAATGGCGGTATTAAGCTCATGTCTTAAGGACGATGCCCACTTTGTAAACTTTGCGGGCTCAAAACCTTTGGTTGAATTACCCGCGGCTACAGGGGTTGGTCCTGCTGGTGGTTTCATTACCCCAATTGCGCTTCCAATTTCAAGCACCGCAGCCGAAGTGGATTTATTGGTAAACGTTGCTGCTCCAAATCCTTTAAGCAAGGCTTTAACAGTTAAATTAGCCATTGATGCCGCTGCGCTTACTTCATACAATAATGCACAAGAAGCACAATACAAATCAGATAGTTTGGCATATGTTAATGGTACATCAAGTACTAAACCAACTGCGCCAACCTACTATACATTAATGCCTTCAGCATTTTATACCATTAGCAGCCTAAGTGTTACCATACCGGCAAACAAAAACTCTGTTAATTTGCCTATTATGATTACTACGTCCGGGTTTGATTTATCTAAAAACTACATCATACCTTTTACCATTATAGATGGTGGTGGTCAGCAAATTAGCAACTATAAAACAGTATTTTACTTTATACAAGGTAAAAACCAATATGATGGTGTTTACTCATTAAAAGGTAATATTGTAAGGCAGGGTGATAACGTTTTGGGCGGTCCGTTTACTTCTGGTTTAAATATCCCGATGTCAACTACCGGCGCTAATTCAGTACAATTTACCCAACTTTGGGCAACTGGTTCTGTAACTGGTGGTATAAACCCTATAAACGTTTCAGTTACAACTAATTCAGCAGATGTAACAAACAATCCTGTTACCATCACAAGCGGTATTAATGCTACCTTAACTAACTTAGGTACAAACAGTCATTATGACGCAAAGAAAGGTGTTTTTTACTTACACTTTGTTTGGAACGGAACTGATCCTAACTTCAGATCAGCAAATGATACTTTGACTTATACAGGTCCAAGATAATATTGTTAATAGTTAAAAATTTCAACCTGCTTACCCTTAAAAGTAAGCAGGTTTTTTTATTGCTGATTAGAACAAAATCTCATTTACTAATGATGGCATGATTCCATTATGTATTATATACCAAGATGAATATTTGGTGGCCATTAATAAGCCGCATGGCTTGTTGGTACACCGCTCAAAAATAGCGATGGATGTGGAAGTATTTGCTTTACAGCTTCTGCGCGACCAGCTTGGCAGGGCTGTTTACCCGGTACATAGAATTGATCGTAAAACTAGTGGTATTTTACTTTTTGCATTTAGCAAAGAAGTAGAAAAATTAATGCAAGCACAATTTTATAATAATGAGGTTGATAAACGTTACTTGGCTTTATTACGAGGCTTTACTGATGAAGACGGTAAGATTGATTACGCCCTTAAAAAGGAAAATGGAACCCCACAAAATGCACTAACCTTTTATAAAACGCTCGCAAAAACTGAAATTGATTTACCTTTTGGCGGCCACAATACCTCCAGGTATTCGTTGGTGGAGGCCAACCCGCAAACCGGCCGGATGCACCAATTGCGCAAACACTTTAGTCATATATTTCACCCCATTATTGGCGACCGCACCCACGGCTGCAACAAACAAAACAAATTATTTAAAGAGCATTGGGGGCTTGATACCATGTTTTTACACGCTTCCCATTTAAGATTTATACATCCTGTTAAAAAACTAGATATTTATATATCAGCGCCATTGCAACAGGAATATTTGAAGGTGTTGGATATTTTGTTGTTAAGCCATGTTGATCTGTCAACTATTTGAATGATAAGACGTAGCTGTTTCTTAATATTTATGGACGTGCCACTTTTTCAACCCTTAAACCAACATCGCTTACCTCGCGCAAAGGGTTATCGCGCATGTTTTGTTCAATATAAAAGGTATAAGGTCCTTTTTTTGAAAAATGATAGTTTGTTAAAAAAGCCAATTGATAATTATATAAGTTTCCGGAACCTTTTCCCAACCATTGGCCTTCCTTATTGGCAAGGGTTAATTCGTAACGTTTTATAATTTGTTTTTTATCTGCACCTGTTTGTGTTATTAAAACAAAAAGGTTGGAGTATTTATAATTACCCGTAACCCTTAAATTTATATAAATGTTATAGGCTGCTTCCGCATCATCTATATTAAAATTGTATTTAAACTTATTTGCGTAAGTCCAATTTTGGTTCGGTACTTCTTGATTTGTATCAATGATTCTATTTTTATCAGTACAGCTTGTTAGCTGTAACAATATCATTGAAATAGTAAAATAATAAAGCAGATAATATTTTTTCATTATACGTTATCCTGTTTATTGCCACCGTTGTTATTTGGTCGTCTGTTTTTATTTCTATTGGGCCTAAATCGCCTGTTTCTGTTGGCTTGTTCACTATTTAATTCTTGGCCTTCTGTGCTAGTATTTACAGCTATTGGCCTCTGCGCATTGCCGTTTGGTGTTAAAATAGTTTGTCCTGCAGGTAATTCATTCCCTCCATTTGGTTTATTACCTTTTTTCCTATTTTTATTCTTCTTTTTTTGGTTTCTGCGTTCGTCTAATCGGGTAAGACTATCTTGACCTACCACATTTTCATAATCAAATGCCTTTACCGGTTTGGTTTCTATCTCAACTACAACCCCCAAATCTTCAGGCACTACCCCCTCTTTGTTCATTTGTTGAATTTCTTTTACTCTGGTAATAGGTACGGGTATCCATGATTCTTCCCGGGGGTAACTAAACCACATTAAACGTTTAAATATATCGGTTTTTTGTAAGCGCGCTTCTCCTTTTTCGGTTTTGAGTACGTTAACATTGTCCGGAATAAATTTAAGAGCATCCATATAAGTATCCAGCTCATAATTGAGGCAGCACTTTAATTTACCACATTGCCCGGCAAGTTTAAGCGTATTTAATGAAAGGTTTTGGTAACGTGCCGCTGAAGTTGATACCGTTTTAAAATCAGTAAGCCATGTTGAACAGCAAAGTTCTCGGCCACATGACCCTATACCACCTAATCTGCTTGCTTCTTGGCGCATGCCTATTTGGCGCATTTCAATCCTGATCCTGAAACTTTCGGCCATTTTTTTAATTAGTTCCCTGAAGTCAACCCGGCCTTCGGCAGTATAATAGAAAGTAGCTTTTGTTTTATCACCTTGATAATCAACATCGCTTAATTTCATTGATAAATTGAGTTCAAGTGCTAGCGTTCTGGCTTTGTGCATGGTTTCCCACTCCAAATCTTTCGCGGCTTTCCACTTTTCAACATCGGCAACAGTTGCTTTACGGTATATTTTTTTGCTAACCTCCTCTTCCTTAATCCTCCTCTTCACCATTTGGAGCCTAACCAATTCCCCTGTAATTGATACATGCCCAATGTCATAGCCACCGGTGCCTGTTTCTACCGCAACCAATTCGCCGGCCTCCAAATAAATATTTTCAGGGTTAAAATAAAACTCTTTTCGCGAGCCTTTAAATTTAACCTCAACAATGCCGAATGGCTTATAATTTGTTGGCATATCCATATGCGATAGCCAATCGTAAACATCTAATTTGCTGCATCCATTAGTAAGGCATAAGCCATTACTTTTGCAGCCAGCCGGTGAGCATCCGCCCCCGGTTGAGCAACTTCCACATCCCATAATTTTATCCTATATATTTGATGTCTCCCATTACTGGGAGATCGTTTTGTAATTTAGCACTTTTATAATCTGTAAAGATACATCTAAAAATAAAATTTTAGGGTTCGCATTTCTTTCAATATGATAATGTGCCTTCTCTAATTCAATAATGATGAAATTTGCTGCATCCAAATTAAATACCTTAGTCATTTTTTGGGCGGTTTCCAGTTCTTGTGGCGGTAAATGTACCAAACCATCAACCCCTGATAAAAGCAAACAACACTCCCTCATAAAGTTTACACCATAGCGCATCAAATTTTTTTGGTTCTCTCTTCCAAATTTGCCGAGTTGATCAACAAAAGGGATAAGTTCTTCGCCTTTATTACCAAAACATAACCTAAGCCATTGCACAAATAATTGATGATAGCCTTTGTTTTCGTGCTGTAATAAAGAAAAAGCCTGACTTAAACTACCGTTGCTCAAATACGCAATTTCTGCTGCAACACTTTCAGTTTGTTGCTGCTTTTCAATTAAATATTCTTTAATTTCTTGATAGCCTAAAGCAGGTACTTTTATTAGCTGCGTACGCGATAATATAGTATTTAGTATTTGGTCTTGATTTTCGGCAACCAAAATGAATAAGGTATTGGGTTGTGGCTCTTCAATTATTTTTAAAAGAGCATTACCTTGTTTGTCTAAAAATTCTGGCAACCATAAAATCAAAACTTTATAGGTCGATTCAAATTGTTTCAGACTTAGTTTTTTAATTATTTGATGGCATTCGGCAATATTTATATTTGCCTGCTTGTTTTCGGCATCTAGCGTATTTCGCCAATTATCAAGAGATAAATAAGGGTTTTCTATAAATGCTTCCCGCCATTGTTCAATAAATGTAATAGCGGTATCTTCTTTGTGTTTAGCAAAAAAAGGATATGAGAAATGCAGGTCGGGATGTACCAATTTTTGGTATTTGCGGCAGGAAGAGCAGATCCCGCAGCTATCATTTACTCCTTTATCTAAGCAGGATAGATATTGACCATAAGCAACAGCCAAGGCAAGGCTACCAGAGCCTGCGGGTCCTAGAAATAGCTGGGCGTGGCTCACCCGGTTTTCGTTTACCGAATTGATGAGCCTTTGTTTTATTGCTTCCTGACCTACTATATCTTTAAACTGCATTTAGTGCAAAATAATAAATATTTTTGAAGGTTTTATTATTCAGAATTACTTTAAACTGTATGGGATAGTCTTTTTACAGACATGAGGTATTAAAAATAAACAATTATGTTTTGATGATGTTAAATGCCTAATAAACATTTTTTAACCATCAACTTTGCCGAACTGTTCTTTTATCATTTAGATGACACAAGTTTCTGTCGGTTTCGTAAATTTGCCTAATTTAAATAACTATGAGTTTTACCCAAGAACAAGTTTTAAAAGCCTTAAGTAATGTAGAGGAACCTGATTTAAAAAAGGATTTGGTTACCCTCAACATGATTCAGGATATTCTTATTGAAGGCAATAAAATTAGTTTTTCGGTAATACTTACCACACCGGCTTGTCCGCTAAAGGCCATGATTGAAAATGCTTGTCGCAATGCTATACTTTATTTTGTAAGTAAGGATGCCGAGGTAAGCATTAATATGACCTCAAGAGTAACCTCTCAAAAAAACACGGGCGTTCCCGGGGTTAAGAATATCATCGCTGTAGCATCGGGTAAAGGAGGTGTAGGTAAATCTACAGTAGCGGTTAACTTGGCATTAGGCTTGGCACATTCGGGTGCTAAAGTTGGTTTAATTGATGCCGATATTTATGGCCCCTCCATCCCTATTATGTTTGATTTGGAAGGAGCCCGACCCATGGCAAGAGATGTAGATGGTAAAAGTAGGATACAACCTATTGAGAAGTACGGAATTAAATTATTATCCATTGGTTTTTTTACCGACCCAAATCAACCTGTGCCATGGCGAGGACCCATGGTAAGTACCGCTGTTAAGCAATTATTTAACGACGCCGATTGGGGCGAATTGGATTATTTGGTAATTGATTTACCTCCAGGTACCGGTGATATTCATATAACGGTAACGCAAACCTTCCCGGTTACAGGAGCTGTTATTGTTACAACGCCACAAAATGTTGCCTTGGCCGATGCTAAAAAAGGTATAGGTATGTTTATGATGAATGCCATTAACGTGCCTATTTTGGGGATAGTTGAGAACATGTCGTACTTTACACCTATGGAACTTCCTGAAAATAAGTATTATATTTTTGGCGAAGGTGGTGGAAAACGATTAGCAGAAAAACTGCAAGTTCCGTTTTTAGCTGAATTACCACTGGTAAAAAGCATCAGTGATTCGGGCGATGCCGGGCGACCAGTAATTTTAAATGAAGAAAACCCTGTAGCTGAAGTGTTTATTGAGATGGCAAAAAAGGTAGCGCAGCAGGTTGCTATTTCGAATGCAAATGCATTTGCTAAATTGTAATAAAAAATTAATAACTTTACTTATTATAAATTGGTTACAATGAGTTTATTGGAAAAAGTAGAAGCAGCACTTGATACCATAAGGCCCTATCTGTTAACAGAT
>CAIYNX010000183.1 GCA_903927645.1 uncultured Mucilaginibacter sp. | reverse complement strand
TACACGGTAACCGTGCCGAAGCTGCTCGCTTGTTAAACATAGGTGTTGCCACGTTGTATCGAAAACTTAAGGAGTATGGTTTGGAATAACCAATCCATTTCAATAAACAAATTACCTTCAATATTCCTGATCAGGAACTATATATCAACTTCTTTAAGTACAATCTATACTTATTTCTTAGTTTTCTTTTAATACTTGCCTTGTTATTCTTATTTAAACTAATTATAAATAAATTTTTATTTACCCATGTAGGTATGTATTTTTGCCTTTGTTTATAATTAGTCTAAATAAAAACAATATAATGAAATCTAATCGTACTAAAACTTTTACTACTCTTTTTTTGATAATGTTGCTTTGCAAAAACTTTTTGTTTGCGCAAACTGGCCTCGGAAATATAATTGGAACTATTAGAACCCTAGATGGTAAACCTGCTACAATGGTTACCTTGAATTTGCCTGGCCAAAAAATAAAAACAACAAGCAATGATAGTGGGTTTTATAGGCTGCAAAATGTAAAGGCAGGTAACTATACGCTTGTTGTAAGTTTTACGGGTACTAAAAAACAAGTACTATCAATTGTTGTTCTTCCTGGTATTACAACACAATATAATTTTTCATTAATTGAAGCAATTAGTCAGTTAAATGAAGTAGTTATAACTACTAAAAGAACACTTAACAATTTGCCAGTCAGTTTTGATAAATCTGGTTTAGCCCCGCTCGACAATCCGCAGAGTTCAGGCGTGGTAACTAGTAAAGCTATAAAGGATCAACAGATAAATCGACTTGGCGATGCCATTAGAAATGTAAGCGGGGTTAGTTTAACGCAAACACGTGGTGGTGTAAGCGAAACGTTTTCGGCCCGTGGTTATAGCATTGGTAATGGTGGTGCGGCTGGTAGTATATTTATGAACGGGGTATTGGTAAATTCGGCTGGCTTTCCTGAAGCAAGCTCATTAGAAAAAGTGGAGGTTTTGAAAGGTAGTTCAGCTTTACTTTATGGTAATGTGTCGGGCGGTCTTGTAATTAATATGGTAACCCGAAAGCCAAAGTTTGAATGGGGTGGAGAACTCGCGATGCGTTATGGTAGCAATAATCAGTATAAACCAATGTTTGATTTATATGGGCCTATAAGTAGCAACCTAGCCTTCAGAATTAATGGTAATTATGAAAACGATGGTAGTTACCGCGATAATGTAAAAACAGAACGTTTTTTTGCCAACCCTTCCTTACTTTTTAAGGCTGGTAAAAAAACGACCATGCTATTGGAAGGTTCATTCCTGAAATCGAACCTTACGCCCGACTGGGGTATTGGGTCATTAAATAATGGAAGCGCTATACCAACCATGGTTCCGCGCTCGCAATACATAAATACTTCGTGGGCTTACAGCCATATGAACCAATACACTGGCACACTTACTATAAATTATTCTATGAGCACTAGCTGGAAGTTAAATTTTATCACTTCTGCCCAATATACGGGTATTGATTCCTACGGAAGTAGTTTACCAAATACGACTAGTGCTACCGGCGATTGGAATAGAAAATTGGCCAGAGCAAATACAAAAGAAGGAGACTATACCGCTCAGGGAAATTTAACTGGTAATTTTAAAATGGCTGGCCTAGCCAATCAGGCATTAATAGGAATGGATTTTACGCATGTTATCAATATCAGCAATGCTTACAACATAAATGAAACACCTATTGCAAATTACGTATATGATAAAATAAATATCATAGACTTAAAAGCCTTTGCGCAGCGAGTTGATATTCCGAATGCGATTGCTATTGCAAAAACTACCGCTCCAGTTTACCGCTTTGGTCCTTATTTACAGGATTTGATAAGTATTACTAAAAAATTCAAAATTTTAGCGGGAATAAGATATTCATGGCAACAAACCAATCAAACAAATATCGACTCGCTGTTAGCCGGTAAATCATCAAATGGCTTAGCCGCAACAAGGTACGATGAAGCTTTTTCACCAAAAGCATCCATCATATATCAGCCTACCCCAAATAATTCATTGTACATAAGCTACAGCAATAATTTTTTGGTAAACAGTGGTACTGATGTTAAAACAGGGCAAGGAATGAAACCTTCTATTGTAAATCAGTATGAAGCGGGTATAAAAAATGAATTTTTTAACGGTAAATTATCCGCGAATTTGAGCGTTTACAGAATCATAAACAGCAATTTGGCCGTTGTTTCGGCTTACAAAGCCGATGGAGTAACATCCAACTCGGACAATACGGTTAAAACTTTTGGCGGACAAACCACTAGTGATGGATTTGAAATTGACATTACAGGTAACTTTGACACGAACTTTTATTTTATTTCTGGTTTTTCTTACAATAATGCCCGGTATACCCAATCTACTGGCTTAATAGGTTCCAATATAGTTGGAGAACAACTTGTGAACAATCCTAAAAATACATTTAATGAAAGTTTGTTCTATACCTTTAAAAAATCCACACTAAAAAATGTTAAAATTGGTGCTTCGCTATTTTATACAGGTTCCCGCTTTGCAGGTTATAACAATACTTTTGGTCAATCTCAAACCTACAGCCGACTTTTACCGCTTAACAGTTTTACAACTATAGATTTTACGGTAGGATATTCTTACAAAAGGCTTTCCATGTTATTTATGGTTTCAAATGTAACCAACACCTTCAATTATTTGGTTCATGATAATTATAGCATTACACCAATACCTCCCCGTCAATTTCTGAGTACATTAACCTATAAATTTTAACCAATTAATATAAATTTTGGTATCTGTTCTGCAATGATATCTTTTGGATAATCAATTTTTTAAAATGCCAATCAGCTTAATTGGGTAATATAGGTTAAATTACTCCTTAAAGCTTCTTTATTACTATAAATTGATAAAAACCTATCATTATGATAGGTTTTTATCAATCAATTTTTCCTTTTCTATCTTATTAAACTTTTATAAGTTATTGTTTTATAGCTATTTAAACAATGTCATCCATTTTGTGG
>CAIYNX010000182.1 GCA_903927645.1 uncultured Mucilaginibacter sp. | reverse complement strand
AATGCTTTAGCATTAAAAGGAGACATTATTGCAGCAGTCACACAATTTTTTGCTGATGATTCCAAAACCATTGATCACACTGGCGTGTCATTGCATAACAAGAAAGAACATCTTGAAAAAATGGAAGGATTTCTTGGTGGCATTGCAAAAGTAAACGGCATTACACTACACCATGTAGGTGTGGGCGAAGATGTAAGTTTTAATGAATTCACTTTTGATTTCGACATGAAAGACAATTCAAAAATACTTTGGCATGAAGTAATCAGAAGGCTTTGGAAAGATGGGAAAGTGATTGAAGAAAGTTATTTTATCCTTTAATCGAGATGGATAAAGTGAAAGCAGTAATTGTATTTTTTAATAAAATTCAATTGCTGCTTTTTTGTTCATTTTTAATGTCAGTATTTGAAAATTAATAGCTATGAAAACAATTATTATTACTGGTGCAAACGGGAATTTAGGAAATGCCGTTACACAAAAATTTCTTGCCAGTGGGTATAGGGTTATAGCAACTGTCATCGGTGATGATGATAAGCTGGCAATGCCCGTAAATGCACAGTTAGATGTTAGAGTGGTTAATTTAACTGATAGCGACGCTGCCAAAAAATTTGTTAAAGAAATAATTAACCAATACAAAAAAATAGAGGGCTTATTAGTGCTTGTAGGCGGTTTTGCAATGGGGAATATTGAATATACTGCTTTTGCAGATATTTCAAAAATGATTAGTTTGAATTTTGAAACAGCGTATAATATTGCTCAACCTATCTATAGTCATTTTAAACAAAATAGTTATGGCCGAATCGTTTTTATTGGGGCAAGACCAGTAATTGATATAGAGTCTGGAAAAGAAATGATAGCATACAGTTTAAGTAAAAGCCTTCTTTTTAAGCTTACTGAATATTTAAATGCGGATGCCAAAGGCAAAAACATTGTAGCTTCTATAGTAGTGCCTTCTGTATTAGATACTGCTCTAAATAGGAAGTCTATGCCAAACGCAGATCCCAACCAGTGGGTAAGTATGGATATGCTAAGCGCTGTTTTAACATTTATTTTTAGTGTCGAAGCCGATCAGATTAGAGAACCTGTTTATAAGGTTTATAACAATAGTTAGCTTTACAATTAACTACTACACTTGAAAAACCTTTCTTATAATGAGTTTCTTCCACACCATAAAGGACAATGCATTTGTTATCATGATGCTAGTGGGCATTATGCAATTTATTTTCACTATTTTAATAACGCTTATCATTAACCGCAATGCCCGTAGCCAATTGCAGTTTGAAGTGCAAAGGTCTTTAGATACGCAATGGCAAGATTTGAATAAGATGCTGGTTACTAATCCCGAGATACAGCTAGCTCTTAATAGTAAAACTGAAAATGACGGAAACAATTATGCAACTATCAGACTTAACTTATTGTACTATACCATAAATACTTTTCAGCAAACTATTAGAGCCCGTAATAATGGCTTTATTACTGAAGCAGCGACAAAGCAGTTATTAGATGGGCATATGATTTTTTTTAAACAGATGCCTAATGAAGTTGAAACTTTAATAAATCAGCCCTCAGGCTTTGATAAGTTGGCAATTGACCAATTAAAAAAGTACTGGCAGTTGGCCAATTATTAGATTATATTCTCAAATATTTTTTTATATCCTTATGTTCCACTTGCATTTCAAATTATGGAACTGAAAAAATGGTATTTGAGATGTGGTTATGGTTACCTTATCAGCATTTAAATAAATTCAATTTATTATTTATTT
>CAIYNX010000181.1 GCA_903927645.1 uncultured Mucilaginibacter sp. | reverse complement strand
ATAGCCGATATTTGTTTGATAACTTTATTGAATTAATGCAATAAATGAAAATTAACTTTTAGCGGATAATATCCCCAAAAATAAAACCAAACAAATTTGTAAAAATTGTTTGGTTTTATTTTTTACCTTAGTTTATCCGGATATTTCTTTAATAAACCATCTGTACAATAAAGCTTTATGAATAAATTATCGGCAATTGCTGTTATTTTACTGTTTCCTGCTTTTCTAATGGCACAAAAAGCAACCATAGTGAAGCATAAGGGCTCTATCCAACCACCGTTAAAATTATGGTACAACCAACCTGCTAAATATTTTGAAGAAACTTTGGTTTTGGGAAATGGTACGCAAGGTGCTACCGTTTTTGGCGGTGTTAAAACAGATAAAATTTATTTGAACGATCTTACTTTATGGTCGGGCGGACCGGTAAATGCCAATATGAACCCCGAAGCCTATAAGCATTTGCCCGAAGTTAGGCAGGCCCTTAAAGCAAACGATTATAAAAAAGCCGAAGAATTAGTTAAGCAATTACAAGGTAAATTCTCCGAATCGTATGCTCCATTAGGTACCTTGTACCTGGAGATGCAAGGTGATACCAATACTACCAATTATTACCGTGAATTAGACCTTGACAAAGCCATTGCCAAGGTAAAAACCAACACAAACGATAACGAAATTATAAGAGAATATTTGGTATCACAACCCGATAAAATGTTTCTGATTCATTTAAGCAGTAAAAAGGCAGGAGCATTGGCATTTTCAGTAAGGTTTACATCCTTACTTAAATTCGAAAAAACTATACACAATAAAACCATTGCCATAAATGGCACGGCACCCGTAAAGGCAGACCCAAGCTATCTGAAACATAATGGTGATGCGGTTCAATTTGAGCAAAAAAAAGGTACCAGATTTACTACTGACATCAAGGTAATTACCAAAACAGGAACCATTAGCGCCAACGACTCAGCTTTAACGGTAAATAATGCCACCGAGGCAACCATTTATATAGCCATGGCAACCAGCTTTAACGGGTTTGACAAAGACCCTGCCAGCCAGGGTTTAAATAATAAGGTAATTGCTGCTATAAGGTTAAACAAAGCCACGAAATTAAGCTGGCAGCAAATTAAAACAAGGCATAAACATGACTACCAAACCTATTTTAACAGGGTAAAACTAAAATTGGCGGATAAGGATACTGTAAACCTACCCACCGACCAACGCTTAAAAAGATATGCAACCGGCGCAAACGACCCTTATTTAGAAACCTTGTATTTTCAATATGGGCGTTATTTGTTGATAAGCAGTTCACGGACGCCGGCTGTGCCAGCCAATTTGCAGGGCTTGTGGAACCCTTACCTGCAACCACCATGGTCCAGCAATTATACCATGAACATCAATGCGGAGGAAAATTATTGGTTGGCCGAAAATACCAACCTGACTGAAATGCACCGCCCATTTTTACAGTTTATAGGTAATTTATCAAAAACCGGGCGCATAACGGCAAAAACATTTTACAATATGCCGGGTTGGGTAGTTCACCATAATTCGGATATATGGGCCATGAGTAATCCGGTAGGTAATTTTGGTCATGGCGACCCCAATTGGGCCAACTGGCCTATGGGTGGCGCTTGGGCCTCCACTCATTTATGGGAACATTATTTGTACACGCATGATGAAGCCTTTTTAAAACAAAAAGCCTACCCCTTAATGAAAGGCGCGGCAGAATTCTGTTTGGCATGGCTGGTGAAAGACAGTGTGGGCAATTATATTACCTCCCCCTCTACCTCGCCCGAAAATATATTTAGAACACCTACCGGCTTTGAGGGTTCAACCCTATATGGTGGCACTGCCGATTTAGCTATGATTAGGGAATTGTTTATAGATGTAGTAGCCGCCCAACAAGTTTTAAAAACCGATGAACAATTTGCCAAAAAAGTTAATCAAGCTTTAAATAATTTACATCCTTATCAGGTTGGGAAAAAGGGCAATTTGCAGGAATGGTATTATGATTGGGAAGATGCCGAACCCAAGCACAGGCACCAAAGTCATTTATTTGGCTTGTATCCGGGTACGCATATCACCCCTGGCAATACACCTTTATTAGCAGCCGCAGCTAAACGAACACTTGAAATTAAGGGAGATGAAACAACCGGATGGTCTAAAGGGTGGCGAATTAATTTATGGGCGAGGTTAAAAGATGGCGACCATGCCTATAAAATGTACCGTGAGCTATTAAAATATGTACCACCCGATGGTATGAAAGAAAATTATTCCAATGGTGGAGGAACGTATCCTAATTTATTTGATGCCCATCCGCCATTCCAAATTGATGGTAATTTTGGAGGCGCGGCGTCAGTTGCCGAGATGCTGGTACAATCGAACCAACAGTATATTGAACTATTACCTGCCTTGCCAAAAGCATGGCTAAGCGGCGATGTAAGCGGACTAAAAGCACGTGGCAACTATGAAATTGATATGAGCTGGAAAGATGGAAAAGTAACCGCCATAAAAATTAAATCGAAAACGGCGCCTAATGCCAAGGTTTTGATGAATGGGGAGTTTAAGATTTTGAAGACGGTGAGGTAAGAGGTTTGAATAATGTATTTTGATTTTTATT
>CAIYNX010000180.1 GCA_903927645.1 uncultured Mucilaginibacter sp. | reverse complement strand
TGTTAGTGCTGGTGTTGGTGGTATTTTTTAAAAGAAAAACCATTACCCCACTTTATAAAGATGAAACCACCAGTACACTCTTGATAGGCGCTATTTCAATAGCCTTAATAATTGGTTTATATACCTATAATTTTTTACCAATATTTGATTTTTTACCTTATAAAATAGGTGCCAATATTTTGGATGAAATGAAAACCCCCGCTGGCGCCAAACCAGATGAATATGAAATTACCTATCATTTAAAAAATATAAAAACGAAGGAAGAGAAGGTAATGAATGATAAGGATTACCTTAAAACAGGTATCTGGAAAGATACCAACTGGCATGTAGTAGGTAATACCGAAAGTAAATTGATAAAGCGTGGCTTTACACCTGCCATTAGGGATTTGCAAATAAATGATGCACAACGCAATGACTATACACAAGAACTTTTGGGAAACCCTTACATCAACCTGGTTATTGTAGCCTACCAACTAAATAACACCAATGCTGATGCAATTGATCGATTAAACACTACGGCAATTAATTTATATCAAAATTACCATACCCGTACCATTTTATTAACCTCCACCCCAGTTGCCGAAGCTGAGGCATTTAGTAAAAAACACCACCTCATAGCCGAAATTTTTTATGCGGATGAAGTGCCTTTAAAAACCATGATTAGGGCTAATCCTGGAGTGTTTTTATTAAAAAATGGCACCATCCTAAATAAATGGCATTACCATTCGGTGCCTGATTATGATGCATTGGTGAAGAAATATTTTCAGCAATAAAATAGTTATTTTTATACCATGAAAATCAATAAGCTGGAGCTAAAGAATTTTAAAAGGTTTGATAATTTAACCATTGATTTATCAGCGTTAACTACACCGCCTAAATTGGTTTTATTAATTGGCACAAATGGCTCCGGGAAATCTTCGGTTTTTGATGTATTTGAGTTAATAAATAAATTTCAAAAAGGATTTATAGGCTCTAAAGATGGTGTGACTCCAAGCGAAGTAATAGATTTAACTCCATATTATACTAAAAATTCAAAAACAAATCCAGAAATTAAATTAACGACCTCAGATGGTGTTTGGTTATATAATAACCCTAAACCTTTTAAATTGCGTGAAAATGCCTTTTATGGAAGAACTAGCTTTAGGCAAACTCCTAAATTATTAAGAACTACCTCTGGTACTACTAATGTTTCTTTTGAAAATGACTCTGACCGACCACGGACATTTATTGACCATGATAACCGTTTTGAAAACGATATAGAAAAAGTTTCAGCATCTATATTAACTGATTTTTTTGGAAAAAATTCAACAGAAAAAATATTTGAAAGTTATATAAACCCCATTAACAGGGCATTTGAAAATATTTTTTCGCACCAAAACGACTTGCTGATTAAATTAATTTCGATTAAACCGCCCTTGGATGGAAAAATAGCCGAAATATTATTTGAAAAAGGTAATTCACTTATTCCATACGACTATTTGAGTAGTGGCGAAAAAGAGGTTTTTAATATCTTGCTAGATTTATTGGTTAGAAGAGAATATTTTACCGATTCAGTTTACTTTTTTGATGAGATAGACCTTCATTTAAACACCGCTTTACAAAAAGGATTATTGAAGGAAATTACCGAAAATTGGGTAAATGATAATTGCCAAATTTGGGCTGCAAGTCATTCTTTAGGATTTATAGAATACGCTAATGAATCGGCAAACGCCGCTATAATAGATTTTGATAGTTTGAATTTTGATGTTCCGCAAACAGTTTATCCTTCTGCAAAAAACGATTTTGATATATTCGAAATTGCGGTGAGCAAAGATTCACTATCGAATATATTTCAAGATAAACGGATTATTTTTTCAGAAAATAAGGATACTCCTAATTACAATAATCTGAATATTAAAGACACGATTTTTTTTAAAGCATTAGATAAGCAAGATGTATATAATAAGGCCAAATATTATCCTCAATATTTTGGATTAATAGATAGGGATTATTTAACAGATGAAGAAATTGAAGAATTAAGAGCTACTTACAAAAACCTGTATATTTTAAAATATTACTCAATCGAAAATTATTTGTACCACCCGGAAAACTTGGAAGAATATTACAAAACCGAAAATAAGGAATTTAATAAGTCGGGTTTTATAGAGGCATTATGTTTGGATTTTTTAAAAAATAAATCAATTTTACTGACAGGTATATTAGGAGCAAGAAGCGGCTATCCGTTTTTTAAAGAAAATGAACGTCACAAACTATTAGAAAAGTTCAAAAATAATAAGGAAAATTTGGTTAATATGTTTGATTCTATAGATTTTGAAACCATTTACAAAATATATCCTGCCAAGGAATATGGCAGACAATTAAAAGAACGGATGAACATTAACCGCGATGATTTAGCCAAAACCCAATGGTTTAAAACAAAAATAGAGGAATTACTCTCTTAATGATTACCTACCTGCTTCGCAAATTACTTTACGGACTTGCAGTTATGCTGGGCATCATTGTAGTAGTCTTTTTTCTGTTCAATGTTTTGCCGGTCGATCCTGCAAGGATGACACAGGGGCAGCGTGCCGATGTACAATCATTACAAGCCGTACGCAAAGAATTTGGTTTGGATAAGCCAGTCCCGGTCCAATTTTTATATTATTTGAATGACCTTTCGCCGATAGGCATCCATCTAAATAATCAAGAAGAACAAAACCGTTATCATTATGTAAAGGTATTTGCCATATCAAACATTAAAGTATTGGCAATAAAGTGGCCCTATCTTCGCCGATCCTATCAAACGCATAAAGAGGTGGCTGTGTTGCTGTTGGAGGTAATCCCCAATACCTTGGTATTGGCTACCGGTGCCATTTTATTGGCAATATTTTTGGGGGTATTGCTGGGCGTGGTAAGCGCAGTAAACCAAAATACCTGGATAGATAGGCTTGCCATTAGTTTTTCAACCATCGGTATTTCGGCACCATCGTTTTTTGTGGGGATTTTGATAGCATGGTTATTTGGCTTTGTATTGCATAATTTTACAGGGCTCGATATGTCGGGCAGTTTATATACTTACGACCCCTTTAAGGGGGAAGTAATATCATGGGGTAACTTGATTTTACCAATGCTTACCTTGGCGCTTCGTCCGCTTGCTACCATTGTGCAATTAACACGAAATGCCATGCTGGATGTTTTAGGACAAGATTATATTCGCACCGCCAAAGCAAAAGGCTTAAGCAAAAATGCCATTATATACCGCCATGCTTTAAAAAATGCGTTAAACCCGGTTATTACTGCCATTGCCAACTGGTTTGCTTCTTTATTAGCCGGTTCGTTTTTTGTAGAATATGTTTTTGGCTATAATGGCTTGGGCAAAACTACGGTAGATGCATTGGAGATGTCGGATTTCCCGGTGGTAATGGGTGCTATTTTATTTATAGCATTTATATTTGTAATCATCAATATGCTGGTTGATGTGGTTTATGTTTGGATTGATCCGAGGGTGAAGCTGGGTTAATTGGTGAGTGGTGAGTAGTGAATGGTTAATGGTCAGTGGTGAATTGGTGAGTGGTGAATGGTCAGTGGTTAATTGGTCAGTGGTGAGTGGTGAATAGTGGATGTTTTTGTTTGGTGGTTGGGTAGGATTTTTTTGGGGTAAATCATTATTATGGTTTTCTTATAATTCTTTTATAGATGCGTGATTTGGGGATTGTTTTTTTGGTCGGGTTTATGGGTTGTGGTAAAACTACCTTGGGGGCTAAGTTGGCCAGGCATTTGGATTATGCTTTTATCGACCTCGATCAGCAACTGGAAGCAAAGGTGGGGATGACCATTGCCGAATATTTTGCCAAGTTTGGGGAAGATGGTTTTAGGAAATTGGAATCGGAGGTGTTGAAAACAACAGTTTATCCTGAAAACGCCATCGTATCAACAGGGGGTGGCTTGCCTTGTTTTTTTGATAATATGCACTGGATGAACAGCCAAGGCAAAACTATATACATACAACTATCGCCCAAAACTTTAGCCGACAGGTTGGAGCACGAAAAACATAAACGCCCGGTTTTAAACGGCAGAAAAGAGGAAGAGCTAATTAC
>CAIYNX010000179.1 GCA_903927645.1 uncultured Mucilaginibacter sp. | reverse complement strand
TGAAGGTAGATTTTATAGATTTTTATTTAACTATTGGGCGGATAGAATAACCGTTTAACAATATAGCAGTTAACTTAATTGTAAAACTGTACCTTAAAATTTAAAACTTAATTGAATTGGATTAAAACAATTAATATATTAGCCAGATAATACTTAGGTAATATGCAATTAGAAGAGGTTGGTAAATATTTATTAAGGAAACTTAAGGAGGGGTTGCCTGGACAACTGCCATACCATAATGTAGCTCATACGGTAGATGTATACATGTCTACTGAGCACATATCGCGCCGTGAGGGTGTTGGTGGCCATGATTTAAATTTGTTATTAACCGCCGCTTTGTTTCATGATTCCGGATTTTTAGTTGGATCGAATGGTCATGAAGAGGAGTCATGTAGAATTGCACGCGAAACTTTGCCTAAATTTGAATATACCAATGATGAAATAGATACCATTTGCCAAATGATTATGACCACCAGTTTGCCCCAAAGTCCAAAAAATAAATTGGAAAATATATTGGCAGATGCCGATTTAGATTATTTGGGCAGGCATGATTTTTTAAAAATTTCAAAAAAACTTTATGATGAAAATTTTGCTTTAGGATTGGTAAGCAATGAAATTGAATGGGACGAAATGCAAATAAAGTTTTTAAAAAATCATAAATATTTCACCAATAGTTCTATTAAGCTAAGAGAACCAATAAAATATGTAAATTTACTTCAGATTGAAGACCGTTTAAAAAAAGCAAGGCAAAAATGAAACTATTTCAAATACCAAAATGGTTGTCGGAAATATTCACAACCCTGGTAGGTATACTTTTTTGCAGTTTCGCCCTAAAAAGCTTTCTGATACCCAATAAATTTTTTGATGGTGGGGTAACAGGAATTTCGTTGCTATTGCACGAAATTTATGAACTTAACATTGCCTGGGTAATTGTTATTGTGAATATTCCTTTTATCATTATGGGGGCATTTCAGGTAAATAAAGCTTTTGCCATTAAAACTTTTTTTGCAGTAATTGTTCTAGGCCTTTCATTACATTATATTCCATTCCAAGCCCAAACTTCCGATAAATTACTGGTTTCTATCTTCGGTGGTGTTTTTATGGGGATCGGAGTAGGCTTGGCCATACGTGGGGGTTGCGCATTAGATGGTATAGAAGTATTGGCGCTTTATACAGGTAAGCGCATTAGCTTTACCATTAGCGAGATTATTTTAGGGATAAACATCATCATTTTTTTAATTGCAGGTATTGAATTGGGTTTGCCAACAGCTTTATATTCCATACTTACCTATTATACCGCATCTCGAACCATTAGTTTCGTTATTGAGGGTTTGGAAGAATATACCGGCGTAACCATTATCTCGGGCGAAAGTGAAAAAATAAAAGCGCAATTGGTAATGGAATTGAACAAGGGTATCACCGTTTACAAAGGCGAACGTGGATTTTTAAAAGATAATTTTGATATCAGCAATCCGGTTGATATTGTTTTTACCGTAGTAACCCGGTTTGAAGTTAGGCGCCTACGTAATATTATTCATGAAATTGATCCTAAAGCCTTTGTATTCACCAGCACCATCAAAGAGGCCGCTGGTGGCGTTTTAAAAAAACGGGCAAGGCATTAGTTGTTTATTAGATAATACTTCAAGAATAACTTTAAATTCCTCTTAAATGCAACTTTAAAGTATAAAATTTCCATCATCCTAAAATTCGGAAAGTATTCATAACCAAAACATTATTTGTTTTTTTACAAGAATCTATTAATTTTGAATAAGCCATCTTCCTATTATGATGTTGGGTTAAAGAAAATGAAGATCGAAATAATTGACAAAGAACTAAGATTGGATATTTTTGGTTTTTCGGGGGTTGCTTCGAATAAGAATTACGCGGGTACTGCCTTTGCATTAGCAGATAAGGTTTGGCCGATAATCAAATCTAAACATTTAAAGAATAAAGGGTTAAACATTTGGGTTTATGAACCGCAGGAAAAAGTTTTTGTCGGAGTAGAACTGGAAGATCCATCTATCACAAATACCGGGTTGGAACACAAAATAATTTTACTATCAAAATATGCTTATTATAAACATATTGGCCCATACAGCCAACTAAAACAAATGGGTGATAAAATGCGAACTGAAATACATCAAATAGGACTTAAACCTTGCTTGCCATATATTGAAATATATGGACATTGGACGAACGATGAAAATAAAGCTGAAACAGAACTACTGTTTGCTATTTTATAAATATAATATTTTCTGTTGCGTAACAATAAATTTGAAATGGCCTTCTAAATAGCAAGTCATCAACTGATTAGAAAGTTTATTCCCATTACTGATACCTCACAGGAGCAAACATATTAATATCCATACTAGTTTTTTCACCATTTATGGATTCGGCAATTAGTTTGCCAGTTGCCGGGCCCAAAGCTAAACCAATCATGGCATGACCAGTGGCTATTGCCAAGTTAGTGTACTTTTTCGACATTCCAATATAAGGCAAACCATCAGGTGAGCATGGGCGGAAGCCGTACCAAACATCTTTCTCGCTTGGTAATGGCATTTTAAAATCGGGTAGGTATTTTGGGATCGATTCTACAATACCTTGTACCCTGTTCATGTTTATTTGCTTGTTTATTTTACCAATTTCCATCGTACCGCCAAATCGGATACTACCATTCATAGGGGTAACAGCTACCCTGGCCTCGCACAATATGGAGGGAATAGTCATTTTCTTTTCAGGATTTGGCACCATAAAGGAGTAGCCTTTACCTGGCATTAAAGGTATTTTGAGTCCGGCTAGTTTGCCCATTGCCGGCGACCACGAGCCTGTAGCGATAAGGTAGGCATCGCCTTTATAATCGCCATTTTTAGTAGTTACCGAAGTTATTTTTCCGGCATTTTCGTTAATTTTTACTACCTGGGTATTCCTTTGAATTTTTACGCCCGATTTTTCGAGCTGATTGATTAAGCCAGCCATGAGTTTATTTGGGTACATATGGGCATCGCAACGGTAATGCACACCGCCCAATACATCCAGTTCAATAGCTGGTTGTAAGCTCCGGCATTCAGTAGGGTTAAGGTATTGGGCATCCAAGCCAAGCGCATGCGCTTTTTCAACCATGTGGATTTCTTCTTCTTCCACCTTTGGTGATTTGAATAGCATCAAAATACCCTTATCGGCTAAACCAAAATCAATAGCCGAGTCCTTTTCAAACTCGTGGTATAGCGCCTTACTCAACAAATTAATATCTTTTAGCCCAACTGCCGAATTTTCAGCATGTTTTTTGGTAGCGCTTTTTAAAAACTTTAATCCCCAACCAATTAATTCGGGATTGAGGGAAGGCTTTACATAAAACGGACTCTTGCTATTAAACATCCAGTGGATGCCTTGCTCCACAATGCCTGGTGATGCAAGCGGCACAAAATGACTAGGGGTAATCATTCCGGCATTGCCGAAGGAACAATTATCGGCCAGGGTGCC
>CAIYNX010000178.1 GCA_903927645.1 uncultured Mucilaginibacter sp. | reverse complement strand
TTTCGTAAAACGGCAAAGCCATAAAATGGATATTCTCATCTTTTAAACCTGCATACCTTGCACCCGAAATTGCTTCTGTTTTGCGGATAAATCCCTTTACATCCCTAATCTCCTTGGTATCAATTTGGTTTGGCTTTTTAGTTGGAATAAAAGCACGCATTTCTTCATAAATTCTCTTCAAGTTGGTAATGTCTTCGCCTGCGCTGTGATTAAAATCAATAGCAAACTCCACAAAGCGAAGCACGTCATCATCCCAAACCGCGGTATTTCCGGAAGTTTGATAAGCCACATGTACATCATGCCCCTGATCAACCAAACGAATAAAGGTACCACCCATTGATATTACATCATCATCCGGATGTGGTGAAAATATGATGGAGCGCTTTTGGGCTGGCAATGCTCTTTCCGGTCGTTGAGAATCATCAGAATTGGGTTTGCCTCCCGGCCAACCAGTAATGGTGTGTTGAAGCTGATTAAAAATATCGATATTAATATCATAAACGGGTCCTTGCTCAACAGCCAACTGAGCCATACCATGGTTGTTATAATCCTCTTCTGTAAGTTTTAAAATTGGTTTCTTTAAAGTTTCGGCCAACCAAATTACAGCTTTCTTTTTTAGTTTATTTTCCCAAACACAATCTTTTACCAGCCAAGGAGTATTGAAACGAGTGAGTGAGGATGCCGCCGACTCATCCAAAACAAATTCTACATTATCAGAAAGTTGAAGGAAAGTTGCCGGAACCTCGCCTGAAATTTCGCCTTCAACTGCCTTTTTTATAATAGGTGCCTTTTTTTGGCTCCAGGCCATCAATATAATTTCTCTTGCTTTAAATATGGTACCAATACCCATTGTAATGGCTTTAGTAGGTACGTTTGATTTACCTCCAAAATCACGTGATGCGTCACTACGGGTTAAATCATCAAGCGTTACTAACCGAGTACCTGAGTTTGGCGCCGAACCAGGTTCGTTAAAACCAATGTGACCGGTACGTCCAATACCCAATATTTGCAAATCAAGACCACCTAATTTGCTAATTTTCTGTTCATATGCCAAACAAAACTGGGTAACCTCATCTTTGGTTAAAGTTCCATCAGGTATGTTTACGTTTGCTTTATCAATATCAATATGGCTAAATAAGTTATCATACATAAAAGTTACATAACTTTGCACAGCAGTAGGTTGCATCGGATAGTATTCATCCAAGTTAAAGGTAATAACTTCCTTAAAGCTCAACCCTTCCTCTTTGTGCAGGCGAACCAATTCGGCATAAACGCCAATTGGTGTAACACCTGTTGCCAAGCCAAGAATCGTTTTCTCGCCATTAGCGGTTTTTTTACGAATCAATGCGGCTATGCGGTTAGCAACAGCTATTGAGGCTGTTTTCTGATCGCTGTAAACTGTTACCGGGAGTTTCTCGTAACGGGTTTCTTCTAATAAATTTAATCTGGCCATTTAGTAGGTTTATTTTGATAAAACAGTTAATATATTAAAAAATCCCTGCCTTCGCAGGGATTTCAATCAAACTAATTTACTATTAAAATTACACCTTACCGACATAAGGCTTACGTAATTTTCTATTTTATGGATTCTTTGCATTATTTAGCACAAAAATAATAAAAGAATCTAAACTTATTAAAATATTTTAATAAGTTTATAAAACTTGATTTTAATATTTAAACAACAAACACAATTACCAATAAAAGCAAATTTGTGCTTGTTTTTATCAGTAAACCATTATAATGTTAAATAAGCTGTCCTGTTGTGTAGGAAATAAAATTGGTTTTATTGATGATAAAGATAATAAGCAAAAACGTTAACAACCAAATATTTATGATAAAAATTCGGTTTAAGCCAATTTATTGGTTCTTTATATACTTTTATATAGGCATAACAGATCTAAACTTACTGTGTGAAAATTAAAAATTAAACAATATTTGCAATTACGAACATGATAACTTCAAATATCAATTGATGAATTTACTATTTGTATGTAGCAAAAACCAATGGCGAAGCCCAACTGCGGAGCTAATTTTTAAAAATCATCCATTTTATATTACACGCTCTGCTGGAACCAGTGCAAAAGCAAGAATTAAAATTAACGAGAAACTACTGATTTGGGCCGATATAATTTTTGTTATGGAACGTAAGCATCATGAAATACTTTTTAAAAATTATAACGAATTATTAGCATATAAAAAGGTAATTACCTTAAATATTCCGGATGAGTATATTTTTGCGGATGAGGAATTGATTGAAATTTTAAAAAGTCAATTATCTCAATACCTAAATATTATTTAAATAACTGTTTGATAAATAATTGCTTAGATATAACCTACATAAAAGGAGCCAAACAAGTTTACTATAAATAACTAAGCCACCATTTGTTTTTATTGGCTTGTTTGTATGCATCGTACCATTTACATAATGGATATAAGGATACTACTATACCAGCCCAAATTAAATAAGCTACCGGCAATGAAAACCCATAGCCCTTTAAGTTTTTGCTAAACCAAATTGGCTTATTCAAGAACCATACCTGCCAATCTTGCCCCTGCGTTGAAGCAGAAGCCACTATGGCTATGATATGAATTAAATAAATATGAATAAGGTAATAAAACATTGGTACCCTGCCATAAACTGATATGATATTTACAATGCCTCCTTTTAATTTCTCTGTAACAGACAAGAAAATACAGGCGGTACCAAGCGTAAGTAATAAATACAAAAGTGATGGAGGATATTTACTTACATTTAAAAATGACAACAAGGTAAAAAAAGCATCTTTTTGTGTACCCCATTTTGATTGATCGCCGTAAACGTTGATAAAACGTAACAATACAAATAATATCAAAGCAGCTGCGCCAATAATTAATAGATTTTTTTGCCGTTTTTCAATAGCATACCCTTTAGCAAACCATAAACCTAAGCAATAGCCTAAAGGCATTATCGCTATCAGCGGAATAAGAGGGTAACCTATCAATAATGTTTCGTTATGCCAAAAGAAAATTTGTTGTGTATGTAACATAGCCCAGCCAAAGGCAGTTAGGTTATTACCGGTAAAATGTATACCATCTAATAAATTATGGCCAAAAATAATAATCAAGCAAATACTAATAATATACTTTGGTTTTACATGTATTAATCCGGCTAATACAATCATTGCTATACCTATGGCCCAAATGGTGATAAAGAAAAACATCGGGAAGGCAATGTTGAAATTCCAACCAAAGTTTAAAACAATTAACTCTAGAAAAACAAGCCATAAACCACGCTTAATTAAAAAAACAGATAATTCAGACTTTGATTTCTTTTGACCAATTAAATAAGCCGAAGTACCTGCTAAAAACATAAATATGGGCATACAGAAATGAGTAATCCATCTGGTAAAAAACAAAATACCACTAGTTTTAGAAAGATCAAGCGGATCGAAATAAAATGAACCGGAGTATAAATAATCACGTACATGATCGAGCGCCATGATTATCATAATACTGCCACGTAGAAAATCGATGGATGTTATCCTATTGCCGGTTGTAGTGTTCATTCAATCTTTTCTCAAATATAAAATATTTTTATATTTCCTAATCTGCTGTTTTTAAGAATATTAATAAAATTAATATTAGTTTAACACTTGCTAATTACAAATACCAAATGTTAACAGCAAAATTTCAAGACAAAAAAAGGGCCAAAAAATAAATTTTTGGCCCTTAATATTTAAAAATTTAAGAATCTTTATTTTAGTGGTGGTGGTTAGTAGGCAAACCTTCGCTGAGAACGATAGACCGATGGCTGTCATCAGAAAAAGGCGATCTTTTGGTAAATAAACCCAGACTAAACAATACCAAGCCCATTATAAATTGTGGCCAAAATTCAACACTCGCAAATCCCCATAACCAAGGAGAAACTAATAAGATAAAGCCCATAAATACATCCAAAATTAGGTGGGTAGGCATTGGGAATTGCTTTATAATTCCACCTTCATTGTTAACAAAAATTGCCATAATAAGCTGAATCCAGCCAAAATAAATTGGGATAAATAGGGCTGCGCTCGAAACATTATAAAAATCAAACACCCAAGGCGATGAAATAAAAACGATGGCCAAAAGGTAATTAAAGTATCCGTAAAATTTGGTTGAAATGAAAGGTTTCATTTTTTATTATTTTGGTATGTAATTAAAATCGTTATTCTGAATTATTTCCAAAGGTATAAATTTTTGATTTTATCTGTTAGCTATTTACTGATAAAAAAATGTAAAATTTAGGTAAACGTCAATTATCTGTTAAAAAATACCTAATTGTAGTATTTAAACCATATCTTTAATAAAATAAGGTTTATTAAGTAACAAAACTCATTATTACTTGTTGCTAAATTAAACAGTTCCTACTTATAGCCGGTGCTTTATTTACCCTATGCAGCTATCATTAACCATCCGATAGTTGTTTCTGCATCTATTATCCGGTTTAAACCCTTTAAATTTAAAACCATGAGTAAAGACAAACAAGCAGTAAAAGAAAAAAAGAAACCGGCAGCACCCGGAGGCAAAAAATCATTATCCGATTATCAAACCGGTAAGGGCGATGTGGTGAAACCAATTATGGAAGCTGCTAAAAAGAAAAAATAATGATAGAAAAATCGATAGAAATACAAGCAAGGGAATATATATACGACCTTAAAAATTGTGCCAGCGAGTTTGGTCAAAGCACCCCCGAAGGATGGGAATTTAGTTTAGTGAGCGATACAGAAAGAAAAAAAATAGAAAAAGACTATTATCCAACCGTAAGTGCTCATCCTGCACAAGAATCATTGTTTGAACTATTTAGGTTAGTAAAATCAAAATTATTGCAAATGCCGGGGCATACCGATTATGGTATTGAAGTAAATTCGGCCTCACACAACAATATGGCATATTTGATAGCCTTTAATCCAAAGTTTCGAAGGTAGGTCACAAAAATTATTATGGGTTTGCTGTTAGCTTTGCCAATTGCAAACCCATAATTTAATTTGCTTTCTTTACAAACTTAGCTGCAATCCACGAAAACGAACCTAATACCAAGCCGGAAACCACCCCAAAACCTGGTCCGGTAGCCAACATACCCAAACGTGGATGAATGGCAAGAGATCCTGGCATACTTCCAATTACCTGTAAATGATTATTGGTATAGGCTTTTGCAAATAAAACATGTATGCTTATTATCCAGAAGCAATTTACCAGGCATACACAAAAGCCATTTAAAAAATACTTTTCATTACATACCTTGGCAATAACATAGGCACTAAAAACAAAAATAGCCAGCCAAAAAATGGGTTCAATTGTTATGGGTATCAATGATACTGTACCAATGGCCATGATGAGGCCGAATATTGATAGTTGTAATATTATTTTCCAGTTCATATTAATAGGTTTTTAATATAAATGTAAAAACTATTTATGAAATAAAAAATAATAGGTTTTATGAGATTATACTATCAGAAGTATTATAATTTAATAAAGGATAATATGACCAAAAGATATTTAATTTATCAACAATTTATACCCTCTACCGTGCACGTTGATAATTTCAACCGATGGGTCGTCCTTTAAGTATTTGCGTATTTTGCTTAAAAACACGTCCATACTTCGGCCGTTAAAATAGTTATCATCGTGCCAAATGTTTAGTAGTGCTTCTTCGCGGGTTAGCACTTCGTTTTTACGTAAGCAAAGCAAACGTAGCAATTCGGCTTCCTTGGTTGATAGCTTTTGCTGTTGCTCCCCTATCGATATCAGTTGTGCAGTATATTCAAAGGCATATTTGCCTATTTTAAAACTGGTTTGTTTTTCCTCTTCGTGCTTATCGGAATTATTAACACGTTTTAGCAAAGCATTTATTCGCAATAATAACTCTTCAATTCTAAAGGGTTTGGTTATATAATCATCGCCACCAAGGTTAAATGCTTGGGTCTTATCCTCAATCATCCCTTTAGCTGTGGCAAAAATAATGGGTATCTGGGCGTTTATTTTCCTTATTTCTTTACCTAATGTAAAACCATCCTTTTTGGGCATCATTACATCCAAAATCAATAAATCATACCGTTGTTTGGTAAAGGCTTTTAAGCCCTCATCGCCGTCTTTACATAAAACAACTTCAAATTTACCTTTAAGTTGCAAATAATCCTGCAACAATAAACCCAAATTTGCATCGTCTTCTACTAAAAGTATTTTCTTCATGTTTATGGTATGTAAGGACAATTTTATATTACAATATGTTAGCTATGTATTTTTTAAGCCAATAAAAACTTCAGCTCAAATTCCGATCCCTTTTCTTTTTCAGATTTTACAGTAATCATACCATTCAGTCTTTTAACTACGGTATTTACGTAACTAAGGCCTAAACCAAATCCTTTAACATCGTGCAAATTTCCTGTTGGTATTCGGTAAAATTGTTCAAAAATTTTAGCTTGCTGGTCACGGCTCATCCCTATTCCTTTATCGGCCACTTTTATAACAATATGCCCATTTTTATTGTAAGTACTTACTGTAATATCAGGATTTTCAAAACTATATTTTATCGCATTATCAATTAAATTATAAATAACATTCGAAAAATGAAGTTCGTCACCATTAATAACCGGATTTTCGGCATTTAATTGCATGTTGAGGTTAACATGATGTTTTTGTATTTTAAGCGCCATACTATCAACAACAGCATTAATCATTTCATTTACATCTACCGGCTTTTTTTCAAGTTTAAAGTCATCTTTTTCAATGCGGGCAATATTTAAAACCCTTTCTATATGGCTTCCTAGGCGTTCATTCTCCTCAAAAATAATGTTTGCTAATCTGGTCACCCTGTTTTTATCAGGCACTAAATCGTTATCGCGTAGCGCCTCGCTGGCAATCATAATGGTTGATACCGGAGTTTTAAACTCATGGGTCATGTTGTTGATGAAATCAGTTTTCATTTCCGAGATCTTTTTTTGCTTCAGAATGGAGAATATTGTATAGCCAAAGCAAAACACCATTACAAGTAATAAACCTCCGGTAACCCCCATAGTAGCCGTCATACGGTTAATGATCAATCTGTTTTTCTCAGGGAATGATATTTTAATCAAGCCCGGATCATTTATTACATCCTTACTAAATAGGGATGATTTATAAACCGTTTCGTTTATAAATGTTGGCTTAGCACCGCTAAGATCGCTTGCTTTCGAAAAAATAATGGAGTCGGTATTTGCTGTAGTAACTTCATAGCTAAATGGCAGGTTAATTCCCTGACTTTGTAACTCGAAGCGCAATAAGGAGTCGATCCAAAATGGGTCGAGCCTGGTTTTTAGAGGTTCTCCAATTTTGCGATACTCGTCGGCCAAGTTCTCAATTACTGCAGATTTTGTATGACTGATATTGCTCAATGAATCTTTTTCGAGCAATTTCTTTATTTCTCTTAATCTTTTCTCCTTTTCCTTACGGTCTTGCTCACGCTGCCACTGAGCATTTATTTGAGGAATTGATACCACTTGTTTGCCAAATTGTGGATCCATAAATGTATACCTAATGGTATCGTACTTATGCAATTTTTGATTCTTAATTACCGGGGCTACAGGTTTATGAACCAGAACCGGGGTAACGCTACCATGTACAACACCATATTCATCGGTATACTGTTCAACTTGCAATTGCAAATCAACAGATCCCTGCTGAATTACTTTGGCAACTTCATCATCCAATTTTTTATGGATAATCATCCTTCGCAAACTATCTCTTAAGAGCGCTATTTGTTTTTCGCGCCGTGTAAGCTTTTTGGATGGTTTAATTTTAATAACTTTTAGAGAATCTCCAATGCTTGTTTTGGGAATATTTAATGAATCGTTTCTTTTATAAACGTATTTTGGTCCGTTATTTTGTTTGGCCTTTGTATTTAAAAAATTTATGGCATCGTGTTTACTCACTTTGGCAGCAAGGTTGCTTAAAGCCTCATTTACCGACCTATCAAAAAGCTCCGACTGCATTTGGTAAGATTGTCTCAAAAAGTACAATTGCATAGCAACTACCCCTAAAAGAGCCAAACTCATTAATCCAATAATTAACGTGATGCTTTTCTTTTTCATGGAACAATCAAAATTATTTTAAATAATGTATCCTTTTAACCTTTTTAACAATATTTAACAAATAAAAATGTGTTTTAACATTTTGAAATTTAGTAGTTTGTAAATTCGACCCTCAACAAGGTTAGGTTATTTAACAGCATTTAGCTTTTCTGATTATTGTAAATAATTTAAATAAAACAAGCAGGCAACAACACAAAATTAATACAATATTGTTTGCATTTCTGCGTAATTGTTTTATAGAAAAAGAATTATATCTTTTAAATTAGTAACCTAATAAATATAATGAAAAAAATATTATTTAAACCCGGTTTCGAAACCATATTTGCACTTGGGTTAATTGTAGTACTAGGTTTGCCACCTGTTTTGTTGGCCCAAAACACAAGTGAATTAGAAATAAAGATAGCAAATGGCGATACTACCATTAATGGAAAGAACATCAAAAACCTAACATCAAAAGAGCGAAATTTTATTTTGAAGGATTTAAAAAACATTGCAAAATCTACTCCAGACAAAAATGGTACGATCCTAAATGATAGCACCAAACATGTGTTTATCTATAAACATATTGATAGTACAGGCAACCCCAATTTAAAATTGGATGTGAGGAATTATCAATTTAAAAACCATCCGGGTTTTGATGTTAATAAAGATCATTTTCCTGCGCCGATGGTAAAAAATTCAAAAAGAAATATTCAAAATTTTGATTATGTAAGTGTGGACAATGAAGGAATTAGCACGCGGATAAGGTTTACTGTAACTGATGTCTCAAATGATGACTTAAAGAAAATACCTTATGTTGAAGGTTCAAAATTTGAGATTGAAGATTTGGTACTGGTACCTGAATTTAGGTCGGGCACCATATTATTAACATTTCATTTACCATTAAAAGTACCTGCTGATATTAAATTTGTAAGCAGTGAGGGTAAAACACTGTGGGATGCTAAGACCGAGGGTGGGCATTTTACAAAATCGTTTGTGTTAGGGCTAAATGGTATTTACTTTTTGCAAATTATTCAAGGTAAATCAATATCAATTAAGCGCATTGTAAAGGAAGGATAAATGCTATCAAACATTAATTTACCATTTGCACTTTGTCATAAAAACAAAACACTTTTTAATGCAAAAAATTTAATTGTACATTTGCAATCTTATAATTATTCCATTATACGCTAATAAGTTCTTTGCTGTGATTATTTTAATATTCTTTTTATCCCATTGGTTTTTATCATTGTTTTTCCAAACATTTTATTTACACAGGTATGCCTCCCATAAAATGTTTATTACCCATAAAATAAATGAACGAGTTTTTCACTTTTTAACGTTTGTTTGTCAAGGTTCGTCGTTTTTAAATCCACGTGCCTATGCCATTATGCATAGAGAGCACCACGCATATAGTGATACTGAAAAAGATCCGCATTCGCCTTATTTCTTTAAGGATGTTTTTCAAATGATGTGGCGCACGGCTATTAGCTACAAACTATACGAAAAAAAGTTAAAAGAGCCCGAACCTCAGTTCAAAGGTAATTACCCCGAATGGCGCTTGCTTGATTATTGGGGCTCAACCTATGTTTCTCGCTTATTATTTGGCGTTTTGTACTTAACTTTTTATTTGTTTTTTGCTACCCATTGGTGGATGTTTTTGCTACTGCCGATACATTTTTTAATGGGACCAATACATGGTGCTATTGTTAATTGGTGTGGACATAAATATGGCTATGCCAACTTTGATAATGGCGACAAATCAAAGAATACAACCCCCTTTGATTTTTTAATGTTAGGTGAGCTATTTCAAAACAACCATCATAAAAGACCAAACAGTGCCAACTTTGCCGCTAAATGGTTTGAGTTTGATCCGGTATATCCAATTATGCGATTTATGCATTGGATTAAACTAATCGAACTTAGAGAAGCTTATTTATAAGAGTTTTATTTAAAATAGAAAAATTACACCCCGAATTCTGAAAAGATTTTCGGGGTTTTTTATGCCTTAAAGTTTTGGTATTGTTTATAATCGCTTATGCTAATAGCCTCATCGCAAAAATTATATTCATGTTCTTGATTGGAGCAAATAATGGTGAGTTTATTTTTTGCGAATGTTTGTATCAAGTTTAAATACCATTCAACACCTTGTATGTCTAAATTTGAAGTAGGCTCGTCCAACATCAACAAATGAGTGTTTGAGCACAAAGCCAACGCCAATTTAAGTCTCTGCTTCATACCCGATGAAAAGTATTTTATCAGTTTGTTTTTGCTGCCTTCCATCCCTAATAAATCAATTATTCCGGCCCGATCCATCCCGGTAGCGTAATTTTTGAATTTAAAGTGAAAATCAATTACTTCAATTAGGGTAAAATCTTCAATTAATTCTAAATATGGAGCCGCTAAACTTAAATATTTATATACATGTTCGGGCTCAACTGGTTTTTCCTCAAAAATATATTGGATACTGCCTTTTGATGGTACCAAACTACTATTTAAAACTTGAAATAAGGTGGATTTACCGGAGCCGTTGGGGCCTAACACTGCATAAATTTTATTACTTGTAAAAGTATAATTAATGTCTTTAAATATCCATTCCCTGTTAAACCGACGACCGATATTTTCGAGGCAAATACTACAATTCATTCAATTTAGTTGTTAATTTAAGCCTCAAATGCATGGTATTTTTATGTAAAGTAATATGAATCAAATTTATGATTTAGGTTTTTGATAGTTGCCTAATTATTTGCTGATACAATTAAGAGTTTCCAAAACCTTTCATAATACCCCTTTGGGAGTTTTGTACGAAGTTTATTATTTCATCCCTTTCAACTGTTGGATTAAACTCTGCCTCAATAATGTCAAGTGCTTTTGTAATATTATATTTTTTGAGGAAGATAATACGATAGATTTCCTGAATTTCATTTATAGTAGCCGCACTAAAACCCCTTCTTCTTAAGCCTACTGAGTTGATACCTACATACGACAAAGGCTCGCGACCAGCTTTTGTAAATGGCGGGACGTCTTTACGCACCAATGATCCTCCCGATATCATGCTGTGGGCCCCAATTTCAACAAATTGGTGTACTGCCGAAGTACCCCCAATAAATGCCCAGTCGTACACATTGATATGTCCTGCCAATTGTACTGCATTGGCAATAATTACATTATCGCCAACAACGCAATCGTGCGCAACGTGTACGTAAGCCATTAGCAGGCAATTGCTACCAATGGTGGTGGTATTTTTATCGAGTGCTGTACCTCTGTTCAAGGTAACACATTCTCTTATAATTGTATTATCGCCTACGATAACCGTACTTTGCTCTCCGCGGTATTTTAAATCCTGCGGTGGTGCCGATATAACCGCGCCTGGAAATATCCTACAATTTTTTCCAATACGAGCTCCATCCATAATGGTACTATTGGATCCAATCCAAGTACCCTCACCAACTTCAACATCCTTATGAATAGTAACAAATGGTTCAATTACCACATTATCTGCAATTTTTGCTTGCGGGTGTATGTATGCTAAAGGCTGGATCATGCTTCTTCAGTTTTTTGTTTTTTTACAATTTGTGCCATTAACTCTGCTTCAACCACTATACGGTCGCCAACCATGCCTATTCCCTTCATTTGAGCTATGCCTCTTCTTATAGGGGCAAGTAGGCTACAATGGAAAATTAAGGTATCGCCAGGTATCACCGGCGATTTAAAACGGGCATTTTCTATTTTAAGGAACAAGGTAATATAATTTTCCGGATCGGGTACTGTATTTAAAACCAATATACCCCCTGTTTGTGCCATTGCTTCAATTTGCAAAACCCCCGGAAATAAAGGAGTTCCCGGAAAATGCCCATTAAACAAATCCTCGTTCATGGTAACATTTTTTAACCCAACTACATGGCTTTTGGTGAGTTCCAATATTTTGTCAATCATCAAAAATGGCCAGCGGTGTGGCAAAATGTTCATAATCTGAACGGTATCGTATACAGGTTTAGCATTAGGGTCGTACACCTTAACGTGTTTACGGCTTCGTTCTTTTTTTATTAAAGTCTTTATTTTTTTGGCGAAGGCTACATTTGCAGCATGCCCGGGCCTTGCTGCCATGATATGCCCGCGCAACGGAACACCAACCAATGCCAAATCGCCTATCATGTCAAGCAATTTATGCCTTGCCGGCTCGTTTTGATGACGCAATTCTATATTATTCAAAATACCTTGCGGTGCTACTTTAATATCTTTGCGGTTAAATATCTTAGCCAGATGTTTTAATTCTTCATCATCTACATCCTTGTCAACTACAACAATGGCGTTGTTCAAATCACCTCCCTTAATCAAATTATGCTTCAACAACATTTCTAGCTCGTGCAAAAAGCAAAAAGTACGGCAGGAGGCTATTTCTTTTACAAACTCTGAAATAGTTGAAATACTAGCATGCTGGCTACCTAACACTTGCGAATTATAGTCGACCATACAGGTAAAACGATAATCGTCTAAAGGCATAGCAACCATTTCAACTTTACGATCGGGTTCGGTATAATGAATATTGTATGGAATATGGTAATACTCCCTATCGGCATCTTGTTCAATAAAACCGGTATCTTTAAGGGCATCAACAAATTCAATGGAGCTACCATCCATAATAGGTGTTTCCGGTCCATCTAAATCAATCAGGATATTATCCAATTCTAAGCCTACCAATGCTGCTAATACATGCTCAATAGTACTTACGCTTGTTCCATGTTGTGATATTGTGGTACCTCTCGAAGTATCGGTAACATTATCACAATCAGCATCAATAATGGGCATACCAGGTACATCTACCCTCCTGAATTTATATCCATGATTTTCGGGAGCGGGATTAAATGTCATTGTTACTCTTTCGCCGGTATGTAATCCGGTACCAGAAACAGTTACCGGCAACTTAATAGTTCTTTGTTTTACGTTCATGTTATAACTCATTCTTAGTACCTCATTAAGTCGTTGGTCAAAAAATTCATGGTAGTATTTAGAGAAACCAAATGACTAATGGTTTAACGGTTAAAGTTATTGTTTTTTTAGTAATTCAATTATTTGCTTTTCCAATTCGTTTACCCTTTTTTCAAGATCAGGAAGTCGGTTAATAACAACGTTCGACCTCATGTTATCGTTATATGAAACAGCTGGCGCACCTGCCCATTTCTTGCCCTCATCTTTTATACTGCGTGAGATACCGGATTTTGCTTGAATTTGTGAACCTTTGGCAATACTGATATGTCCTACCACCCCGGCCTGACCGCCAATGATACAGTTCTCTCCAATTTTAGCACTACCGGATACACCAGTTTGTGCAGCAATTACTGTGTTGGCTCCAACCTCTACATTGTGTGCAATTTGTATTAAATTATCAAGTTTCACTCCTTTATGTATAATGGTTGAGCCCATAGTAGCCCTATCAACTGTAGTATTTGACCCAATTTCTACATCATCCTCAATGATGACATTACCTATCTGACTAATTTTTTTATAAGTACCATCAGGCTGTGGAGCAAAGCCAAAACCATCGCTACCAATAATGGTACCCGAGTGAATAATTACATTATTGCCGATTTTACAATCAAAATAAATAATCACACCTGGAAAAAGCGTTACATTGCTACCTAATTCAACGTCATCGGCCAGGTAGGTATGTGGGTATATTTTGCAATTATCTCCAACTTTTACATTAGGACCTATATAGGCAAAGGCCCCGATATATACGTTTTCGCCAATTTGAGCAGATGGGTGTACAAATGAAAGTTGCTCTATACCGGTTTTATGGAGTTTTAGGGTATTGTATCTTTCAAGCAATAATGTAAAGCTGGTATAGGCATTTTCTACCCTAATAAGCACCGCATTTGTTGGTGCTGCTAATACCAAATCGGAATTCACAATTACTACTGAGGCATTGGTAGTATATAAAAAATGTTCGTATTTAGGGTTAGCCAAAAACGACAACGATCCGGATCCAGCTTCCTCAATTTTAGCCAGCTTGCTTACCGACACCAATGGGTCTCCTTCAACTTTGCCGTTTAATAGTAAACTTAATTCGTGGGCGGTAAATTGCATCAGGCAAATTTAAATTTTAATAATTATTGGGCAAATTTAAAATAAGTTATACAAGTTTAAATAATATCGGGTGTTTAACCATTCATTTAAAAGCCATTTTAACATAATTTAAACAATTAGCCAATTAAATCAACTCCTTATTATAGCATATAATAGCTTTTTTAACAGTTTTTGACAATGCCCCTAAATTTGAATTATCGCTGGCTTCGGCAATATCTTTTACATTGCCATTTTTCATCAAAATCAAAATATTACCGTCATCGGGTTTGTAAGCATCATTCCTAATATTATCAGTAAAAACAAAATAGGAGGCTTCCTGTTTAGTAATATTGTATTTTTTAGCGGCAGTTTCTAACAACTGGTTTATAAATTGGAGGTTGGGTTGCTCGTTACTTATGTCAACTTTATATAATTTTCGCTCCACCAAATCGGCACAAAGTTTTGATAGTATAAAATCATCGCTTGTTTTCCAAACCTTTATTGCAGCCATAATATCGGTGTCATCTAATGCTGCAAAACGCTCCAAATGGATCGGGTTGTCAATAAATTGACTTTTTTCAATTTTATTACTTAAAAAATGACCTAATCCGGGTAAATTAAACGCTACCCCATGGTTTAGTGCCAGTTCTCTGCTTCTTTTTAATATTTTGGATAGCAATAATTCGGCTGAAATGACTGTTTTGTGCAGGTATACCTGCCAATACATCAGCCTACGGGCAATCAAAAATTTCTCCACAGAATAAATTCCTTTTTCCTCAATAACGATATGATCATTGCATACATTGAGCATTTTGATAATACGGTCTGAACTGATTACGCCTTCAGAAACACCTGTAAAAAAACTATCACGGTTCAAATAGTCTAATCTATCCATATCTAACTGGCTCGAAACCAATTGGTGTAAAAAATGCCGAGGGTAAGTGTCGTCAAAAATACTGATAGCTAAGTCTAGTTGTCCGTTAAACTGTTTATTGAGGTTATTCATCAACATGATAGAAATATCCTCGTGCGATATACCAACCACAATATTCTCTTCCAATGCATGCGAGAATGGCCCATGCCCTATATCATGCAATAATATGGCAATTGTAACCGCCTCTTCTTCTTCATTTGTTATTTCATGTCCTTTATTTCGGAGGGTTTCAATAGCCAACCCCATTAAATGCATGGCTCCCAATGCATGATGAAAACGGGTATGTAAGGCTCCCGGGTAAACAAGGTGGGTCATGCCCAGTTGTTTGATATATCGCAAACGCTGAAAGTAAGGGTGTTCAATCAAATCAAATATCAGTTCGGATGGAATGCTGATAAAACCGTGTACAGGATCGTTTATTATTTTCTTTTTATTCAAGGTATGTATTTGCAATGCAAAATTGAAAAATAAAGGTAGCAGGTTAATTTTAAAATTGTTAATTTTTGTTAATCCTTTTAAATTTTTATAACAAAACCCGTGATTTGAAGTTTGTATTAAACTGCCTTTAATTTACCAATTAAAGATGTAAATAGCCCTTTTTTAGGTTTATTTACTTAATTTTAAAAATACGCTTAAAATTCGAGTTTCAATTTAAATTGAGGCAGTAAATATTGCTACCAAAAATCATTACAGAAAATGCAAGAGACTTCCATATTATGGGCTGATGACGAAATTGATTTGTTAAAGCCTCATATTCTTTTTTTAACAGAAAAGGGTTATAAAGTAACCACGGTAACCAATGGTTACGACGCGGTAGATGCTTTTAAAACCACTTATTTCGACCTTATTTTTTTAGATGAAAATATGCCCGGATTAACCGGTTTGGAAACACTATCAAAAATAAAAAATATTAACAACGATATTCCAATTGTTTTGATTACCAAAAACGAAGAGGAGTATTTGATGGAAGATGCTATAGGCTCAAAAATTGATGATTATTTAATTAAGCCCGTAAACCCTAAGCAAATTTTGCTTACTATTAAAAAGCTAACTGAAAATAAAAAGCTGGTTACCGAAAAAACAACCATGGCTTACCAGCAAGATTTCAGAAACCTTGGCATGTCATTGAATGATAACCTAAATTACAAAGAATGGGTTGATGTATATAAAAAGTTGATTTACTGGGAGCTTGAGCTCGAGAAATTAGAGGATGCTGGCATGCACGAAATACTCACCTTGCAAAAAGCAGAAGCCAATACCCAATTTTGTAAATTTATTGAAAGGCATTACTTGAATTGGATAAAGGATCCGGATGAAGGCCCAATTACTTCACCGCAGTTGTTTAAAAAGAAGGTTTTTCCTAAGCTGGATGGCAAAGGGCCATTATTTTTTATACTGATAGACAATTTAAGGTACGATCAGTTTAAAATAGTGAACACTTTGCTTACCGAATATTTTAGGTTAGAGGAGGAGGATGCCTATTACAGCATTTTACCAACTGCTACGCAATATGCCCGAAATGCCATTTTTTCGGGATTAATGCCTTTAGAAATGGAAAAACGATACCCCGAAATGTGGCAGAATGATGAAGATGAAGGTGGTAAAAATTTATTTGAAGGACAGTTTGTTACCGATCAAATAAAAAGGTTGTTGCGAAAGGAGGTAAAACATTCGTATCATAAAATATTAAATATTGATGAAGGCCGGGCATTAAATGATTCGGTAAGTAATTTAATGAACAATGAATTGAATGTAATAGTTTATAACTTTGTTGATATGCTATCTCATGCCCGTACCGATATGCAAATGATTAGGGAACTGGCCAGCGACGAGGCTTCTTACCGTTCGCTTACATTATCTTGGTTTGAGCATTCCCCTTTGTTTGATTTATTGAAGTTTTTGGCTCAAAAACAAGTACGAGTTATCATTACTACAGACCATGGAACTATTAGAGTAAAAACCCCTAGCAAAATTGTTGGCGACCGCAATACAAATACAAATTTGCGATACAAACAAGGTAAAAACCTCAACTTTAACCCTAAAGAGGTATTTTATGTACGAAACCCACATGATGCCATGTTACCTAAGTTACATGTAAGCAGCAGTTTTGTTTTTGCCAAGGAGGATAAATATTTTGTTTACCCCAATAACTACAACCATTTTGTTAATTTTTATAACGAAACGTTCCAACACGGTGGTATCTCGTTAGAGGAGATGTTGATACCTATAGCTGTTTACGGGCCGAAGTAATTTTTTTTTAATTAATTTAATTAAATTTGAAGAAGGTTTTGGTATTAAAAGATAAGGCTGAAATTAAAAAAATTCAAGAATTTTTGTCAGAAAGAAAGGGTAAGAAAAAATTTGACGCGAAAAAATTTTGTGGAGCTATAAAAGTTGAAGAGGATGCTTTAGTAATTCAAAAGCATTTAAGAAATGAATGGAACTGATATTTTCGTTGATAAAAATATTTGCATTTATTTACTAAATGGAGATTAAGTAGTGGGTGATATGTTAGATAATCGTAACCTGTACATTTCAACAATAACTGAAATGGAATTATGTACCTTTCAGAGATATAGTTCTATCGAAATAATTAAAACCTTTTTAGATTCTATAACCATACTAAACATAGATAAATGCAATAAAGAATCTGCGATAAAAATAAGAACTGGGTCAAAACTCAAATTATCTGATAGCATAATAGCAGCTTCTGCAATAACCAATGATATGCCCATGATTACGGCAGATAAGGATTTTAATAAAATTATAGGTCTTGATTTAATTTTGTTTGAACACAATTAATAAATGCTACTAACATCCACTTCACCATCCCAACTACTATTAATTGCTAAGCAGTTATTGGCTTTTACTCCAAATAACCGTATTTTTTTGTTTTATGGCGATATGGGTGCAGGGAAAACCACCCTGATAAAAGCCATTTGCCATGAACTTGGTGTACAGGATAATGTAACAAGTCCTACCTTTTCTATCGTAAATGAGTATAATGCAAGCAATAGCCAAAAGGCCTACCATTTTGATTTTTATAGGCTGAAAAGCCAAACTGAGGCAATGGATTTGGGTTATGAGGAATATTTTTATTCGGGCGCTTATTGTTTTGTTGAATGGCCCGAAATGGTTCCCGATTTGTTGCCTCCTCATTATGTTAAAATTAAAATTTCTGTTAGCGGGCAAAATTCAAGAGAAATAATAATTGAACAATTATAAATAACTGTAGTACTATTTTTCTTATCTTCATCATCAAGAAAAATAGGAAGAATGAGTTCAGGGAAATACAGCGGATTTTCTGATATTGCCAAACAGGCATTGATGCAACCTCAGGAGTCAATGCTGGAAGTAAAAAACAGGAAAAACAGGTTATACATAGGCATCCCCAAAGAAGTATCTTTTCAGGAAAACAGGGTAGCCTTAACACCACTTTCTGTAGCTTTATTGGTAAACAATGGCCATGAAGTGATGCTGGAAAGTAATGCCGGAGCTGCGGCCAATTTTAAAGATAACCATTATAGCGAACAGGGGGCGCAAATAGTATATGATACCAAAAAGCTTTACGAAGCAGATATTATCATAAAAATTGCCCCGCCAACGCTAGAAGAAATAGCAATGATGAAACCAGGGCAGATTTTAATATCAGCACTGCAACTATCATCGCTAAAAGCCGAATACCTTCATGCCCTAATTAATAAAAGAGTTACAGCTCTTTGCTTTGAACATTTAAAAGATGAAGGTGGATCATTGTGTGTGGTACGGGCCATGAGCGAAATTGTAGGCGCTACCTCCATATTAATAGCAGGCGAATATTTGAGTAATATTTTTGACGGCAAGGGTTTGATGCTTGGTGGTATTACCGGAGTGCCCCCTACCGAGATTGTGATTTTAGGTGCCGGTACAGTTGGCGAATATGCTGCTCGCACTGCCATATCATTAGGTGCCGAAGTAAAAGTTTTCGACCCATCTATATATAAACTCAGGCGCTTACAAAATAATATAGGTAGCCGGGTTTTCACTTCTGTAGTGCAACCAATTGTTTTAGAAAAAGCCATTACCACCTGCGACGTTGCCATTGGGGCCATGCGTGCTAAAGAAGGAAGAAGTCCTTGCATAGTTTCTGAAGCTACAGTTAGCAGGATGAAACCAAATTCAGTTATCATTGATGTTGCGATAGACCAAGGCGGTTGTTTCGAAACCTCAGAAATTACCAACCATACCAATCCGATTTTCAGAAAGCACGACGTAATACATTATTGCGTTCCAAATATTGCGTCAAGAGTTGCTCGTACCGCTACTTATGCACTTACAAATATTTTTGCGCCTATTTTATTAGATATTGGCGAACAGGGAAGTATCAAAAATGTGATTTGGCAAAAATCGGGCATACGTGATGCAGTTTATATTTTTCAAGGTCAATTAACCAATAAATACTTGGGTGAACGATTTACCATACCTTGTAAAGACCTTGATTTGCTTATTATTTCGAACAGATAACATGAAGAAATTTCTGCTTACTATCCAAAGTTTAATGGTGTTTAGTTTTGCTTTAGCCCAACATTACATATACATCGACAGCAATAAGGTAATAGGCTTAAAACCCTACCAACAAAAAATAGTCGATTCGCCTGATTATAAATTGGTTGAAATTATAAAATATGTACCTAATATTGTGTTGGACATTCGATATGCAACAAAAAACAACTTTATGCACAGGCCAATGTATAAATTGGCTAAAGCATACGCCCGACTTCCGGTTGCACTTGCCTTAAAGGTTATTCAAGACGAACTAAACAAACAAGGTTTGGGTCTTAAAATTTATGATAGTTATCGCCCTTATGCGGTAACGGTTATGTTTTACGAAATGGCCAAAGACACTACCTTTGTTGCCGATCCACGTAAAGGGTCTCGTCATAACCGAGGTTGCGCTATTGACCTAACAGTTATAAACTTAAAAACCGGAAAGGAGTTGAATATGCCAACAGATTTTGATAGTTTTAGTGTAAAAGCTGCCGATAACTACCCTCATCTTTCAAAAGAAAAAATTGCTAATCGTGAAATGCTGAAAAGTGTAATGCAAGCCCATGGTTTCAAAATTTACCACTCAGAGTGGTGGCATTATGACTATAATGGTTGGCCAAGTTTCCCCGTAATGGATATTGCTTTTGAAGAATTAGGACAATAAAGCCCATTACAAAAACTTCTTTATTTTTGATTTTGTAAAATCATTTGTAGAATTTTCACAGCTCTAAAACCTCATTTCACCGATACTTCAAATAGCTTAACCAAATAGCTATTTGTCATTTTTATTTTACACTTTATTTTTAAAACATATTAATCTATTAATCGTTTTTAAAAGTAAATGAACACATATCAACATAACTATTTTGTATACCCGGGAATTACGCCTGATGAATATGCTTTTATACAGGAAGCAACTGCTGGTTTAAGTACCTTTCAGATGCAAACCTTTATGCTGGTTTATAATAGTAGAAGAAAAAATCCAATTGATATTTTATTTGCTACTTTGTTTGGGTTTCTTGGACTTGGAGGTCTGCAACGATTTTTAACCAAACAATATGGTTGGGGAATAATTTATATGCTAACGGGTGGTATTTTTTTTATTGGTACTTTGCATGATTTAATTAACTACAAAAGCATTACCAATGAATATAATAACAAACTTACTTATGAATGTTATGAAATAGCCACTGCAGCAAAATAAATACCAGGTAGCAAGAAAATCGTAAAACGGATTTCTTAGCGAATCATATATATAGTTATAATGAGTTAAAACCCATCCCAATTGCGAGATGGGTTTTGAATTTTAAAGCTTGTTATTTTGCTAATGATTTTTCCCTAATGGCTTTAAACTCCGAACCCTTTTTCCAACCAGGAAAAGTGGTTTCATTGGCTAGCTCATTGCCTATATTAAATAGTAGGTTAGCAACTTGAGCCATTCCATCAGTATTCATAGTATCGGTAAAATTATCGCTGGGTTGGTGATAATTATTTGCCGTATAATCGTCTTGTTGCTTTTTACCCCATACGTCACCATGCAAGGTACTTTCACGTCCGTTATTTAGATCTAAAGCTGGCACACCCACTTTTGCAAAATTAAAATGGTCTGATCTATAATAACTTCCTGCACCGGGATTCTTATCACCGGTAACTTTTTTTCCTAATTGTTTTACCCATTTTTCTACATAATCCTCCAAATCATTTTGACCTTTCCCTGTAATAGCAAAATCATTTGTTTCTCCATAGCTACCTAGGGCATCCATGTTTAGGTTTGCAACCGTTTTGTTTATAGCGAAAATAGGATGTGTAGCATAATATTCTGAACCGAGTAAACCTTGCTCCTCGGCAGTAACCATTAAAAACACCACCGAGCGTTTAGGTTTACTTTTTAATTGGCCAAATACTTTAGCAACACCCAAAACAGAGGCTACACCACTGGCATTATCAACAGCACCATTATAAATGCTATCGCCTTTAGCATCCGCCTTACCTATACCCAGATGATCCCAGTGAGCAGAATATAAAATAGATTCAGCAGGTTTAGTGCTTCCTTTTAAAACCGCAATTACGTTATGCGAAGTGCTGTATTTTAATTTATTATGTAGGGTAAGAGTAATGGTTTGCTTTAAATCAACTGCTTTGAAATTTGCTTTACGTGCAAAAGCCCTGATATCTCCATTAATACCCGCACTTGCCAAAATTTTTGTAGCTGCTGCTTCACTCAACCAACCTTCCACTTTGCATCTCGACAAATGTTTATCGGCTTGTTGTAAGTATAATTTTGCATGTCCATTCCCGTTTACCACAGTAAAAGGATAACTTGCAGGTTCGGTTTGATGTATTACAAATATCCCGGCGGCACCTTGGCGTGCGGCTTCTTCATATTTATAGGTCCACCTACCATAATAGGTCATGGTATCGCCTTTAAAAAGTTTACTATTGCCTGATTTAAAACCAGGATCATTTACCAAAACGACTACTGTTTTTCCCTTTACATCTAAATTTTTGTAATCGTTCCAATTGTATTCAGGTGCTACCACACCGTATCCGGCAAATACCAATGGAGAATTTTTTAATTGAACACTATCTAATTCTTGCCTTGTAGAAGCCGAAAAATCATCGGTAGGTTTAAACGTAAAAGAGGTTTTACCGCTCACTGTAATATTTGATGGAAAACTGGTAACCTGTACCATAGGTACATCCTGAAAATAACTTCCATGATTGCCTGGTTCCAAGCCTAGCTTTTTAAACTGTTTTTCAATATATTTTATGGTCTTATTTTCGCCTTCTGTAAAAGGCATTCGCCCAGTTAGCGAATCATTAGCCAGTACCGCTATATGGTTTTTTATGTCATTTGCAGTTACAGGTCCAACAGCAATTACTGCCTCCTTTTGTTTGCAATTATTTAAAAATATTGAAACAATTGCAATAAAAATTGAAATTTTTATAAGTTTCATACTTGTTTTTTTATCAAATATAGAAAAAGTAAATGTCCAATTGGAAATTTGGAAATTTTTATTTAAAAATTTGTTTACATGTATAAAGCATTTTAAGCAATTAAAAGTTAATTTATTATGATGTATTTAATTTAAAATGATATTTAAAGGTTATAAAATATATTTTTATTTAAATTTTAAAACAAAAAATGTTTTATGAACTAATCACGATTTTAAAAAAATTCTTTTTGCCTGATTAATAAGTGTTTGTCATTATAAAATATATTTTTTATGTTTATCCCGTAAAACTGATTTAGATAATGCACAGGTTCCGTTATAAGAAAGTTATATTGGTTGCCCCCGATATATTTCCTAAGCAATTAACCACGGAGTTAAATTATGTAAGGCATATAGCTGACATTAATTTGCTTTTTCCTACAATTTTTGAAGATAAACCTGGCGTAATAATTTTTGATTACGACTTTATAGGAAGCAACCTAGAAAAAAACATCCGAAGAATAAAGTGCAATAAGTTTTACGAAGATGTTAAGGTAATTTGCTATAAAAGCAAACAAAACGAAAAGATTGATAGCTTTTTAAAAGCCATAGGAGTTGACGATATTATTTACAACCAAGATTTAGATAAAAAAGGTAAAAATAAAAACCTAATTTTACAGCTAGCCGCTGCTATAGCGAGTCCAATTTCAAAACTAGTAGGTATTGAAACAAATTAAAAGCAGGCATCTACTCACATCCAAAAAATCAAGCGAATAAATTACTGCTCAGGTACCGATCGCCACGATCGCAACAAATAAAAACTATAGTTCCTTTTTCTAGTTCTTGTGCCAATTTTAAGGAAGCAGAAAGGGCACCTCCACTACTCATTCCGGCAAAAACACCTTCAACCTTTGCAAGTTTTCTCGCCATTTCAATAGCGTCTAATTCAGAAATATCCATCACCCTATCAACCTTGCTTGCATCGAATATTTTAGGCAAATATGCCTGTGGCCACCTTCTTATACCTGGTATAGAAGAACCTTCGGTAGGTTGGCAACCAATAATTTGTATATCTCTGTTTTTTTCTTTCAGATATGTTGAGTTACCCATAATGGTTCCTGTAGTACCCATTGCACTTACAAAATGGGTTACTCTTCCCTCTGTATCTCTCCAAATTTCTGGTCCGGTGGTTTTATAATGTGCTAAATAATTATCGGGGTTAGCAAATTGATTCAATAAAAAATAACCTGGTGTTATACCTTTTTCTTCGGCATAATCCCTACAAATCTCAATACTTTCAAGCAAAGTAACTTTTGCGCCATAAGCTTCCATGGTTAAAGTACGTTCGCGGGTTGAATTGGATGGCATTACTAGTTCTATTTCCAAACCAAATAAACATGCAATCATGGCTAGTGCAATACCTGTATTGCCGCTAGTAGCTTCTACCAATTTGGTTGTGCTATTAATTTCTCCCCTTTCCAACGCACTTTTAATCATATTAAGAGCGGCCCTGTCTTTTACACTTCCGCCCGGATTATTCCCTTCCAATTTCCCAAATATTTGAACTTTAGGGTTTGGGTTTAATTTTTTTATTTCAACCAATGGCGTATTGCCAATCAAATCAATAATACCAGCCATGCTTAAACTTTTTCTTTATTAATTACTGTAATTTCGGGCGTATGGTAAACCATCGAGTATGGGGCAACACTTTTAGTTAGCCATACATTTCCCCCAATAACACTATTGTGGCCAATGGTAGTTTTACCACCTAAAATAGTAGCACCAGAGTAAATAACCACATGATCCTGTACAGTAGGATGCCTTTTTGTGTAAGCCATACTTTTATCAATACTTAAGGCTCCTAAAGTTACCCCTTGGTAAAGCTTTACATGGTTTCCAATGATGGCACTCTCGCCAATCACGATACCGGTGCCATGATCTATATAAAAATATTCTCCTATGGAAGCCCCAGGATGTATATCAATTCCGGTTTTAGAGTGTGCATATTCTGTAAGTATCCGAGGTATTAGCGGAATATTCATTTCAAACAAACAATTAGCCAACCTATAAAACGAAATAGCAAAAAATCCCGGATAAGTTCGAACCACTTCAAATTCGCTTCGTGCGGCAGGGTCACCATTAAAAATAGCTTGTATATCCGTATTTAGTTTTTTATATATTACTGTGATTTCCTCAAAAAACGAGTGCGCCAATTGGCTTATATCGCAATCTGTACAAGCCTTGGTGGCCTGCATAATGGTACATAATTCATTTTCTAACCTTACAAAATCGCTTTTAAGCTCATCAACATTGGCATAAATCTTTTTTGATTGTTCCGGAAACAATAAGCGTATTACTTGTATTGCCCAACTTGTTATTTCCAAATTAGGCGGTACAGCTTCAACTTGTTGTTGTTTTTGAAAAATATGTTCGTAAAATTCATCTTTCATATCACCTATTGAAACAGCATTGCAAAATTTTGTTTTAATGCAATTGTATAAAATTATTTGTTTATGGCAGGTAAAATTCTGATGGTATAATCAATCAACTTGTATAGCAATATAATAATTAAATGTATCAACCTCTAAATTTTCTTTAGTCAACCCTTTTATTTCAATAGGTGTAAAATTAGCACCGGGGTTAATGAATTGATATTCGCCTCCTTTTACCCTTACCTTTACAGGCATTTTAAAATTATTTACATCTGCCAGCCATCTGCAATATAATTTACCGTCGGTAAACATGAAGTTTAAAATTGGGATATGCTTGTAATGTAAATATTGGTCAAAAACCGGACGAAGGTTTTTGCCTGATTGATCTGTTATATAATCAACTATTTGGTTGTATGTTACGGTTTGATGGTAAAATATTTTATTTAATCCTCTTAAAATAGCTCGCCATTTTGTATCATCATCTATAATAGTTCTCACCATATTTAAAAGGTTACCTCCTTTGTAATACATATCGCCCGAGCCTTCTTTATTAACGTTATATGGCCCAACTATTGGTGCATCATTCCTAATCCTAAACCTGGTGCCATGTACATATTCTTGTCCGGCTTGTTTACCATACCTATTTTCAATAAATAATGATTCCGAATAATTTGTAAATCCTTCATGAATCCACATATCGGCCAAATCCTTTGAAGTAATGTTGTTGCCAAACCATTCATGGCCGCTTTCATGTACAATGATAAAATCCCATTTTAAACCCCATCCTGTTGATGATAAATCGTGCCCCAGATATCCATTTTGAAAATGATTACCATAGGCGGTACCACTTTGATGTTCCATACCTAGGTGCGGAGTTTCTATTAATTTATAGCCATCCTCATAAAAAGGATAGGGTCCAAACCAATATTCAAAGGCCTTAATCATGTCTTTTACGTTGGCTCCAAACTGTACCTTGGCTTTGGCCAGGTTATATTTCAACACCCAATAATCGAGCGTTAATTTGCCCTTTTCACCATCATAAACATCATTAAAGTGGGTGTATTTTCCAATATTTGCTTCAATATCATAATTATTAATGGGGTTTGCCACAAACCAATCGTACTTGGTATACCCATTTTTAAGCTTTGTAACCTTGCGCAATCTGCCATTCGAAACATCTTGCAAGGTATCTGGCACTGTTATACTAATAAGGGCGCTATCAACTTCATCATATTGATGGTCTTTATTTGGCCACCAAACACTGGCTCCCATTCCCTGACAGGCAGTGGCCACCCAAGGATTTCCCAATGAATCATTAGCAAACATAATACCACCATCCCATGGTGCACGTTTGGCAATGGTTGGGTTTCCTGAGTAAAATACCGTAAATGATTCTTTACTGCCTTTTGTAATAGTTTGCGGAAAGGTGATAAAAACTGCATTAAATTCTCTGGTAAATGGCAATTCCTGCCCATGAAAAATTACCTTCTCAACCTTTAAATTTGCAAATAAATCAAATTGCAGTTTGGTAAAGTCTTCAATTGCAGTAAATTTAAAAAGATTACTTCCAATGATAAATTTATTGGCGATATCAAATTTAACATCCAAATGGTAATAATCAATATCATAACAGGTACGTAATGGCGTTAAATTTCCGCGTAATGAATCTGCTCTGGTAAATGTTTCTTTGTTTATACCTAATTGCGCATTAGCAACGGCATAAAACATCAATAAAATAATGGTAATAAAATTAAATTTTTTCATAAAAGGGCATTGAACACTATAGTATGTGGGTCAATTTAGGTATTATTTGCCATAAAATTAGAACGGAAATACTTCCTAATCAAAATTATTTAGTTTAGTGTATTAATTTAAATGTTTTACTATGATAACAATTGCGTAATTTGAAATCATGTTACCCTTGAATAATAATTTACAAACACTCGTAAACGCAGCTCAAAAAAACATAAGGTTGGGTATTGGACTCATGTCTGGTACCTCGCTCGATGGGTTGGATATTGCCCTTTGTTCATTTACAGGAAATGGCATTGAAACCAAATTTAAATTATTGAATTTTTGTACCATCCTTTATGATGCTCATTTTAAGGGAGAAGTTTTAAAAGTATTTGCCCAAAAAACCGTTCAACTTGAAAGCATTGCATTACTAAATGAATATATTGGTGCATTTCATGGGGAAATGGTGCTGCAGGCCCTAAGCATGTGGAATGTTAAACCTGCCGATGTTGATTTTATCGCCAGTCATGGGCAAACCATTTACCATGCACCAATGCGTCAACATCTTATTCCAAATTATTCAAATGGTACTTTACAAATTGGCGATGGCGACCAATTAGCAGTAAAAACAGGCATTATAACCATTTGCGATTTCAGGCAAAAACATATAGCCTACGGTGGAGAGGGGGCTCCCCTTGCCTTGTATGGCGATGTTTTGTTAGCATCAAAACCAGGAGAAAACAGAATTTTACTAAATATAGGAGGTATAGCTAACCTCACTTATTTACCCGGCAATATTAATACAGAGGAAATTTTATGTACCGATTTAGGGCCGGGAAATACTTTAATTGATGCCGCATGCCGCGAATATTTTAATATACCTTTTGATGAAGACGCCAAAATAGCGCTAGCTGGGAATGTAAATGAAGATTTACTAACTTCACTTTGCAGTTATTCATTTTTTAAAGAAACCGTTCCTAAAACCACCGGGCAGGAGCTCTTTAATTTTGATTATGTGAGGAAAATGCAAGAACAATCAAATACGACCGAAATAAATAATTTTGATTTAGTGAGCACGTTAACTGCTTTTACAGCCAAAACTATTCGGGATTTTGTTTTAGATAATTATACTAACCAGGATATTAAATTATTTGTAAGTGGCGGTGGCGCACGTAACCCTTTTATTATTAATTATTTAAAAAACGAATTACCTAATGTGGTTGTTGAAAACACCTTGCGTTTAGGTATTGACCCGGACGCAAAAGAAGCAATATTATTTGCCCTATTAGGAAACGAAGCGCTATGCGGTGAACCAATAAAAATTGGCAATAATCCGTGTACTTTAATGGGAAAATTTTGCTTTCCTAAATAATAAGTAGTTATTTGTAAACAGCATTTACATTCCCTTATATTTAGCCATATTTTGAACAAGATTATGAAAAAGTACTTATTGTTAATTTTTTGTTGCTATAATGCTATATCAACTTTTGCCCAAACCAATAAAACGCTTTCTATTATACCTGAGCCCGTTAAAACGGTAGTAAAGAAAGGGCAATTTATATTACCAAAACAAATATCAATTTCTGCAAGTAATAAAAAGGGTGCTGATGAAGTAAGCAGGTTTTTAAAAAATAAATTAGAAGTTGCTTCAGGTTCAAAAGTCAAAATTAGTTCAAACTCGGTAGCAACCATAAAGCTTATCTTTTTAAAAAAGGCCGACGAAACTTTAGGGTATGAAGGGTATCACCTATATGTTACAAAAAATGGAGTTGCAATAAAAGCAAATTCTGCTGCAGGTTTGTTTTACGGAGCGCAAACATTCATTCAATTATTGCCTAAAGAAATTGAAAGCAAAACGATTGTGAAACATATTAATTGGGTAGCTCCTTGTGTTGATATAATTGACTATCCGCGTTTTGGATGGAGAGGTTTGATGCTGGATGTAAGCAGACATTTTTTCACCAAGGATGAAGTGAAGGATTATATTGACCAAATGGCAGCTTATAAATTCAACATCCTGCATATGCACCTTACTGATGATGAGGGCTGGCGCATTGAAATAAAGAGCTTGCCAAGATTAACTACCGTTGGCGCATATAATGTAAAGAAAATTGGCCAGTTTGGTAATTTCTCTGCCCCAACCCCTGATGAACCAAGAACCTATGGTGGATTTTATACACAGGATGAAATTAGGGAATTGGTTAAATATGCCTCAGAAAGGTTTATAAATATTATGCCTGAGATTGATGTTCCGGGGCATAGCCTTGCTGCTATAGTAGCATACCCAGAATTATCGGTTACCGCAGCAGCCAATACTTATCAAGTGCATTCGGGCGAGCGCTTATCAGTCGACAACACATTAAACCCTTCGAGCGAAAAAACATACGCATTTTTAGATAAGGTTTTAACAGAAGTAGCACAATTATTTCCATTTGGATACATCCATTTAGGTGGTGATGAATGTACAAAAGAATATTGGGCTAAAAGCGACTCTGTTACTGCACTCATGAAAAAGGAAAACCTAAAAAACTATGAAGAGGTACAAAGTTATTTTGAAAAGCGGCTGGAAACTATTGTGGAATCAAAAGGTAAAAAATTTATGGGTTGGGATGAGATTATTGAAGGAGGCTTAGGACCCAATGCAGCTGTAATGAGTTGGAGAGGCATAAAGGGTGGTATCATTGCAGCAAAGCTTGGCCATCAAGTAGTGATGAGCCCAACTACATTTGCTTACCTTGATTATATGCAGAGCGACAGAATTACCGAACCTCATGTTTATGCATCATTGAGGTTAAATAAATCCTATCAGTTTGATCCTGTTCCTGATAGTGTTGATGCAAAATTAATTTTAGGCGGGCAAGCAAATTTATGGACTGAACAAGTTTACAATTTCAGGCAGGTTGAATATATGACATGGCCCAGGGCTATGGCTATAGCGGAAGATGTATGGAGCGCAAAGGAAAAGAAAAGCTGGAAAACATTTTTTCCTAAAGTAGAAAAACACTTTGAAAGACTTAATGAAGCCGAAATTAAATACGGACCTGGCGTTTACGATCCTAGTTTTGAAGCCAAGGTAAACGCAGATAATAAACTGGAAGTTGAATTTAGCACTGAGGTAAGTGGTTTAGATATTTACTACAGTTTCGACAATTCTTACCCGGATAGGTTTTACCCCAAATATACCGAAGCATTGGTGGTTCCCAAGGATGCTACTCAATTAAGAGTGATAACTTATAAAGGGAAACAACCAATTGGCCGTATGATTACTATGCCAGTTTCTGAACTTCAACACCGTGCCGATGCTAGAAAAAAGGGAAATTGAAAAGTATTTAGTAAACAACAATAACCTTTAAAGGCTTAGCCTTCCTAATATCCTCTTTTTTTGCGGTATCAAGCTTAGCAATACTGTCAACTTTGGGTAAATTGGTTTCAGTTTTTATAGAAGGAGCTTTGGTTCCTTTTTTTGTTGGCAGTGGAGACTTTTCTGCTACTTTTACCTTTTTATTACCGTAGGATGGTAAAACCGACTCTTTGGATATTGGTCTTTCTTTTGGTTTCCAAATAAAGCCCTTTAATATTTTATCGTCTTCCTTAATTTTGGCAAGTGGCGAATATTTGTTTTCGGGCTTGGTTAAAAATATCAACCTTGATGCCTTATTATCTTTAAAACTAACACTAATCCTGGTGCTTAAAGAACGTTGCATTCCGTTTATAGTAGTTTTACCACTATCACGGTTAAAATAAATACTTTCGGCATTGCCTTCAATAAATACCTTATTGAGTTTATCATCCTTAAAATAACCAAGTATCTTTTTACCCGAAACCTGATTAAAATTGAGTGAATCAGCTTTTTCAATATTAACAATAAAGCCATTAGGGAACATCAATAGCTTATCAAGTTTTTTATGCTTCATAAGTAAATTTATGGTATCGCCTGTTAGTTGAGAACCTTCTGCCCACATAATAGGATTTACAAAACAACGTATTGTTGAATCGCGGGTACTATAAAACATTGAATCGGACTTAGCCTGTAAATCTGATTTATATAGTTTTGCATGGTGATGCATAATAACCATTCTGATACGTGCAGTATCTTTTGGTTCATTTAATTTGATAAATGCGATGGAGTCTGCTTCTAACTTATGCTTTATGCTATCAAGCGCCAGTTGCTTTTTGCTAGGTAACTGAGCTTGCTTTTTCTTTACAGGCTTAAGTTTAGGCTTACCAAAATAGTCCTGATGCAAAAACGAAGTATCGGTTTGTATATTTATAACATAGGTAGCTGTTAAAAATCCCGTATCTTTTATTTCCTTCTTCTTTATTTTTTTTGGCTTGGTGGCGGTATCAATTAAATGAGCAATGCGTTGTTTCTCCAAATAAACTTTATAGTCTTTATAAGCCAAAATCCGGGTTTCTATGGTATCCGCCGATAAATAAATTGAATCAGTTTTTACTTTACTGGTATCTTTTAAGACCGATTTTTCAATGAAGTTAGTAGCTTCCTTCTTATCCTTTGCCTTTTTAGCCTTTTTGATCCCTTTTCTTTTTAAAGCCGGCTTTGCCTTTGGGTCATTATTAATCTGTTTGTTAATTTCCAATTTTTGACTACTATCTTTTCTAATAGTCGAATCTTGTTTAAACTTCAATGTATCGCCTAATAAATTTGATTTTATTGGTATAGTATGCAACGGGGCTGTTAATTGTTTTTGATAAATGCTGGTATCTCCCATAATTTTTTTATCAAAGCTTGCTAATGTACTATCCTTCAACTGCCTATCCTTAACCAAATGCTTTAGGGTATCGCGCTTAAGCATTGAATCTGTTTTAGTACTATCTTTTTGCTCAGTTACCAAAATGATAAATGGGTCTTGTGTTACAATAGTATGTTCTTCCTCTTTAAAATAAGTGCCCAACTCCCCTTTTATGGTTACTTTTTGTTCCTTGTCATTAAAAGTAACCCGTTTCACAGCACGGCCATATCCTTTTAGCTTATCATAAAACAAACTATCGCCCTTTAATGATTTTGTACCTGTTTTGTAAAGATTATTTTTACCAAAGGCTGCTTGTTCAATAACAGTATTATAATATCCATTTTCTGTATAAAGGGTATCCCTATCCTTTTCACCCTTGGTGCCATAAATATGAGTTGGGCCATAAAAGTAACAAATGCGAGTGCCGGTATTATAACGCATCGTATCTGTTTTTACCAAGGCATCGGGCGAGGTAAGTGAAACATTGTACCTAAAATACGAATCGCGCGAATAAGCAAAGTAATACCCATTTTTGCTTACTAAAGTATTTTCTTTATTAACCAATTTCCCTCCATTGGTGTAGGTACCTATCCTGGAAGCAGTGTTATAAGTTAAATGATTGGTTGTTAAGGTGGCATCTTTATCAACCATCTTAACGTTATCAGTCAGGGTTGCTGTTTTGGTATTACCCTCATATCGTAATTTATCCGAATAAATATGTAAAGTATCACCTTGGGTTATTAAAACATGGCCAAAGGCATCAAATGCGTTATCAACCGGGTAAAAATATGCACTGTCGGCACTAAGGGTTGAAAAATCCTGTTGAAAAGTTCCTTCATATACCTTTATCACATCCTTGCCATTTAGTTTGATTCCCGTACTGTTTTTTGACTTTATTAAGTTAACATACGACTTTTTCTGACTAATAGCCCCAAAAGCTGCAAGCAATAAAAGGATGGTAAGCACATATTTATTCACGGATGCAAAATTAGTTTTTTGTTGGGGTTTTAAATTAATATTTTTGATGATGCTTCCAGTTAAAGAATTTAGCAATTTTATTGATGAAAATAACCTCTTTAAACCACAGGATGCTATTTTGTTAGCACTTAGCGGGGGTATGGATTCTGTATTACTGGTGCATTTATTTAAAGCGGCTGGATTTAATTTTGGTTTAGCTCATTGTAACTTTCAACTACGTGCCCAAGAATCAATAAATGACCAGCTCTTTTGTGAGGAATTGGCTCATAAAATGGAGGTTCCTATTTATATAAAAAAGTTCGATACGCTTTTATTTGCATCCCAACAAAAAATATCAACCCAAATGGCAGCCCGTAACTTGAGGTATCAATGGTTTGAGGAAACAAGGGTACAACATAACTACTCGGCCATTGCCCTGGCGCACCATCAAAACGATGCAATTGAAACTATATTGTTAAACCTGATTAGAGGTACAGGTATTGCGGGCATGCATGGGATATTACCTAAAAACGGTAATTTGATACGCCCGTTATTATTTTTAACGAGGGATGAAATAAAACAACTTATTGATAGTAATAGACTTGCTTTTGTAGAGGATAGTTCCAATTCATCTACTAAATATGCCAGGAATAAAATCAGGCTCGAAATTGTTCCAAAACTGAAGGAGTTGAACCCACAAATTGAACAAACCTTTGAAGACAATTTAAAGCATTTTAAAAACCTGGAACTTTTATTAAACAATACTGTTGAGGCATTAAAAAAAGAATTGTTTACCCAATTTGAAGATACTGTTAAAATACCAATTTCAAAGGTTAAAATACTGGAGCCTTTGCCCTTGTTGCTGTATAATTTGTTGAAAGAATATGGATTTAACCAAACCACGGTAAACAACCTTATTTCTTCATTAAGTAAGCATCCTGGAAAAATATTTGAATCGGCTGGTTATCAATTAATAACAGACAGGGAATCCCTTATCATAATTAAAAAAGATCAGGCAGGAATCTTAAGCCAAAAAATAAACCAAAATGATCATACCATAAGTTACGGTAATTATAAAATTGGTATTATTCGCGAGGATAGTCCGCTAATTGTAAAAAACAATCCATTGTCGGTTTCTATTGATTCCGAAAAGCTCATTTATCCTTTAACTTTACGGACTTGGCAGCGGGGTGATTTTTTTCATCCCTTGGGGATGAAAGAGCGAAAAAAATTGAGCGATTTTTTTATAAATCAAAAAATTGATCAAAATAAAAAAAGCCGAATCCCGCTGCTGGTTAACGCAAATAATGAAATAATTTGGATAGTTGGCTATCGGCTTGATGATCGGTATAAAGTAACTGATAAAACCAAAAAAGTATCGATATTTGAATTTATGAAATTTTGAGTAGTTTTAATAACTAATTACTCATTCACTTTTTTATTAACTCCTAATACCCATATAACAACATGGAACAAAAACCTATTTTTATAGAAAAACAATACTTGGGTAGAGAATTTATTCCGCTTACCATACGCTTGGTTTTAGCCATGTTTTGTTTTGCAGCTTATTTCTTTACTGATGAGCGCGAAAAAAATGGTGATTTGTTAATTGTTGTTGGTTTTGGGATTATAATTATATCTATAATTTTAGGGTTTTTACTTCATTTCAGGACGAGGGTTCAAAATAAAAGTATTTTGTTAGATGGCTTATGGACAACCAGATTGGTAAAAATAGACTTAAATAGCATCACTAAAATTGAAAAGAACGCTTATAGCCGATATTTATTTAATAATCCGGTTTACAATTTACATTCAAAGGGAGCTATTCGTTTTTTTACCGCTGGTAATGATGCAATATATTTAACAGACCGCACCGGGTTAATTTACATCATAGGCACCAAACATGTTAATGAATTTTTAAGAGCCATTGAAGCCGAAATGGCAAATTAAATATGCAAGTTTTAAGGCAATTAAAAATAATGAATATAAGAGATTAAACAATTTTATTGCCCTTGTTTGTTTGCACCCAAGTAATTAATTTTGCCCATCAATTAAAATATATGGCTAAAGCTTCTGAAATAAAAAATGGCAATATTCTTCGTTTTAATGGTGAATTATTACAGGTAGAAGAATTTTTGCACCGTACACCAGGTAACCTTCGCGCCTTTTATCAGGCTCGCATGCGCAATGTAAAAAGTGGTAAATTAGTTGAATACCGTTTTCGTACCGATGAAGATGTTACCATTGCCAGGGTTGAAACCAATGATTATCAATTTTTATATGAAGATGGCGACGCTTTAGTAATAATGGATAACAGTACCTACGACCAACACAATATACCTAAATCATTATTTGGCCCTGCAGTAAAATTCCTGAAAGAGGGTATGAATGTAATTGTTGCTTTCGAGAGCGAAGAGCCTATTATGGGCTCAATACCCGGCTCGGCCGAATTAGAAATTACATATACTGAACCAGCGGTAAAAGGTGATACCTCTACCGGTGCTATGAAAAACGCTACCGTTGAAACAGGTGCCGAAATTAAAGTCCCATTATTTATTAACATAGGCGACAAAGTTAAGGTTGATACTGAAACAGGTGCTTACGTAGAACGCGTAAAAGGATAAACCTGCGTTTAAAAAATTGCCTTTTATTTATTTTAGTAGTTTATTAAATAATTTACTAATATTATTAGCATTTTTAATTTATTAATTTTATATTTGTATAATCAATTTATAATATGAGCAACACTGATAAATTAAAAGCATTGCAGCTTACCTTGGATAAGCTGGAAAAATCATACGGTAAGGGTACCATTATGAAGTTAGGCGACCAAGCAATTGAGGCCACTGAAGTAATTTCAACCGGTTCAATTGGGTTGGATATTGCTTTAGGGGTAGGTGGTTTGCCAAAAGGTAGAGTAATTGAAATTTATGGTCCGGAATCATCAGGTAAAACCACCTTGGCAATACATGCAATTGCACAATCGCAAAAAATGGGTGGTATTGCTGCCTTTATTGATGCAGAACATGCTTTTGACCGTTTTTATGCTAAAAAATTAGGCGTTGATGTAGAAAACTTGCTTATATCTCAACCCGACAATGGCGAACAAGCCCTTGAAATTGCCGATAATTTAATACGCTCAGGTGCAATTGATATTTTGGTGATTGACTCTGTTGCCGCCTTAGTGCCAAAAGCCGAAATTGAAGGCGAAATGGGCGATTCGAAAATGGGTTTGCAAGCACGTTTAATGTCGCAAGCCTTGCGTAAGCTTACAGGTACCATAAGTAAAACCGGATGTTGCTGCATATTTATTAACCAACTGCGCGAAAAAATTGGCGTTATGTTTGGGAATCCTGAAACTACCACTGGCGGTAACGCGTTGAAGTTTTATGCTTCGGTACGTTTGGATGTACGCCGTATATCACAAATAAAGGATACAGACGAGGTGTCTGGTAACCGCGTAAAAGTGAAGATAGTAAAAAATAAGGTTGCTCCTCCATTCCGAGTTGCTGAATTCGACATCATGTTTGGTGAAGGTATTTCAAAAGCAGGCGAAATTATTGACCTTGGTGTTGAACACAATATCATTAAAAAATCAGGATCATGGTTTAGCTATGGTCAAACCAGGCTTGGTCAAGGCAGAGATGCTGTTAAGCAATTGATATTGGATAATCCTGAGTTAATGGACGAACTGGAAGCAAAAATTAAAGAAGAAGTTACAGGTGAACATTTGGTAGAACCATAAGCCAATCTTTCTATATCAAAAAAATTTAGCCTCGGTATTCTATCGAGGCTTCTTTATTTTAAAACGGTTTTAAACAATGGTGAATTTTTAAACAATTCAGAACTCCTCCTGTTATTTTTCATATTTTCACAAAATCTACATCGTTACTCTTTTTATGAATTTACTGTTTAAAACTAATATTATATATTTTGTTTTCTTTTTTGTTTTAACAAGCTGCAATAGCAAAAATCAACCAAGCAATTCTCTTCCCAACAAAACAACATCAATAGTTTATAACCCTAAATCGTTTTTAAACTACAACACTAAAAATGAAGATAAAAAAATTGATGCCTTTATGTTGGATTTGCAAAAAACACACCGCTTTAACGGCAATGTCCTAGTTGAAAAACATGGCAAAATAATTTATGAAAATGCCTTGGGTTGGGCCGATTATTTGCATCGCAAAAAATTAAATATCAATTCGCAGTTTGAACTGGCTTCAGTTACCAAAACAATGACTGCTACCGCCATTTTGCAATTGGTTGAAAAGGGCAAGCTTACCCTTGACCAGGATGTGAAAGATTTTTTTCCTGATTTTCCTTATTCAGGTGTAACTATCAGATTACTGCTTACCCATCGTTCTGGTATGATGAACTATGTTTACTTTACCGATTTATTGTATAAAAAAGAACATCGCAATGAAACTAAAGGATTAAGTAATGTTGATGAAATGGCACTCATTGCCAAGTACAAACCAGCCGAATATAGGTTCCCTAATAAAGGGTTTAGGTATAATAACTCCAACTTTATGGTGCTGGGTTCAATTATTGAAAAGGCAACCGGAATGCCTTATGCCGATTATATGGAGAAAAATATTTTTAAACCAGCAGGCATGGAAAATACCCATGTTTATTCAAAAGCTGCTTATAATAAAATCCCGGTTGATGTAGTGGGGCACGACCGTGGTCAGTGGCGCTATTCGGTGGTACAGAATTTTTTAGATGGGCCTGTAGGCGATAAAGGTGTATACAGCACCGTGGAGGACTTGTATTTATTTGACAGAGCATTGCGAGCCGGTGTTTTACTTAGCGATGCCTTAATGGATTCGGCCTATGTGCCTCGCAACCCTATGGTGCATGGACATTTTAGCTATGGCTATGGTTGGAGAATTTTTGAAGATGGAAACAAAAAAGTAATTTATCATACAGGTTGGTGGCATGGTTTCAGGCATATTTTTTTACGTGATATTAAGGATGATATAACCATAGTATTGTTAACCAATCTTTCAAATGGTAGCTTATTAAAACTTGATGATTTATTTAAAATAACCGGAATGCCAATTGTACGTAAAGGTGCCTATAAAGGCAATGGCGATACTACGGATGATTGAAACATCCTATTATATTCAATTCGCTACAGCATAAATTGCAATCACTTATATTTACAAAATGAAACCAGCAGAGGTTAATTTAAAATGGGAAGCTTTACAACAACGTATTGCTGAGGATTTTGACAATGAAAAACCAGATTTAAAGGTTATGCTGTTTTTAATTGGTGTACAGGAATTGGGCAAAGGGCCACAAAAATTCAGCAAAAGGCAAAAGGAAGAGTTGATGCACATAGCCAATTGTAAGCTATTTAGTTTGATGGGTTTTTATGAATTAGAAGGCTTGGACCAGGATGGATGGCCTCATTGGAAATTAGTAAAAACAGTACCCAACTATACCTTGCTTGAACAAGAGATGTTATTAAAATCATTAATAATTGATTATTTTGAGGCACAATAAATGTTTATTTATTAATTATAATAAATCATAACATGAAAAAGTTTCTAATTTGTATCCTATTCTTGGTAACTAGTTTGGTTGCATTGGCAGGTGCGCCCAAAAACCAGTATATCCGCATCAAAACAAGTTATGGTTTTTGCATTATCAGGTTGTATAATCAAACACCTAAGCATCGTGATAATTTTATAAAATTGGTGAAGCAAGGGTTTTATGATGGAACCTTATTTCACCGGGTAATTCAAAACTTTATGATACAAGGTGGCGACCCGGATTCGAAAGATAAGGAGAAAGGAAAGCCGGGTACTGAACTTGGTAATGGCGATGTTGGCTATACCATTCCGGCCGAGTTTAGGGATAGCATATTTCATAAACGAGGCGTACTGGCAGCAGCCCGCGATGATAATCCTGAAAAAGCCTCTAGTGGATGCCAATTTTATATTGTGGAAGGCAAGCGTTTTACAGATGGTAAGTTGGATACCTTAGAACGCGACCGACTAAAAGGGCGTAAAATACACGAATGGCAACGAGCCTATTATAAAACGGTAGGCGGAGTACCTCACCTTGACCAAAATTATACTGTTTTTGGGGAGGTGGTTTTTGGACTGGATATGGTTGACCGTATTGCAGCAGTAAAAAAAGATAATAGGGATCGTCCTTTGGAAGATGTGCCAATGACTATTACCTTATTAACCAAAAAAGAATGTAAGCAGCTCGACAAAATTCTCCAATTATACAATTGAATTTTAAATAGCAAAAACCGAAATTAAATGAAAATTATCACTTACAATGTAAATGGCATCCGTTCGGCAATTAACAAAAACTTACTTGCTTGGTTGCAGGCAACTGATGTTGATGTGCTTTGTTTACAAGAAATTAAAGCCACACCCGATGTTTTAACCGAACTACATTTGGTAGAGGCATTGGGTTATGAGCATTATTGGTTCCCTGCCGAAAAAAAGGGATACAGTGGTACGGCTATTTTTACAAAACGCACACCTAAACATATTGAATATGGGTGTGGTATAAGTGATTACGACAAGGAAGGACGTAACCTGAGGGTTGATTTTGATGAAGTATCGGTAATGAGCGTTTATTTTCCATCAGGCTCTAGTGGAGATGAAAGACAGGCATTTAAATACCGGTTTCTGGATGAATTTGGTCGATACCTTGAGTTGCTACGTTCGCAGATACCTAAATTGGTGGTTTCGGGCGATTATAATATTTGTCACCGCCCAATTGATATTCATAACCCAAAATCAAATGCCAATTCATCGGGCTTTCTACCTGAAGAGCGGGAATGGATGGAGAATTTTATCGAATCAGGCTATATTGATACCTTTAGGCATCTCAATAAGGAGCCACATAATTATACCTGGTGGAGTTTTAGAAGTGGTGCCCGGGCAAAAAATCTGGGTTGGCGCATTGATTACAATATGGCCTCAAAACCATTAGAGCAAAATATTAAAAGAGTAGCCATTTTACCGGAAGCTAAACATTCCGATCATTGCCCGGTTCTGTTAGAATTGGAATTTTAAGATTAATTTATTTATATAAATAAAATCAACCTTTTTATTGATTCTGACTTTTAACGGCGCGTTCTTTTAATGATGCACTTATTTTGTTCAATTTCTCTTTCTTGCTGGCGTCTTTTAACTTTTTAGCTTTCAGAGCTTCGGCCTTTAATAAGGCCGTCTCTGTATGGTTTTTTTCATAATATTTGCAAAACCAATTAATTGGGCAAGTTTCGCATTTTGGATTACGTGCCAAACAAACATACCTGCCGTGTAGTATTAACCAATGATGTGCAATACCCATCACATCCTCGGGCAAAAAAAGCATCAATTGTTTTTCAACAGCCAATGGTGTTTTGGCATTGGTAGTTAGCCCAAGCCTGTTGGATACTCTAAATACATGGGTATCAACTGCAATTGCCGGAGCGTCAAATACTACGGAGGCTATTACATTAGCGGTTTTACGCCCAACTCCAGGCAATTTTTGTAATTCATTGATATCTGATGGCACCACTCCGTTAAAATCATTAACCAGCATATTTGCCATTCCTACCAAATGTTTTGCTTTATTGTTTGGGTAGCTTACACTGCGAATATAATTAAAAACCTCTTCGGCAGTGGCCGCAGAGAGTGCTTCCGGATTTGGGAATTGCTTAAACAGAACAGGCGTAACCTGGTTTATTCGCTTATCAGTACATTGTGCCGAAAGTATTACAGCCACCAATAGCTCAAAAGGATTACTATAATGCAATTCGGTAACCGCATTTGGTTGGTTTTTGGAAAAATATTCAATAAAATGAGTGTATCTGTCTTTTTTCTTCATTTTTTTACAGCCCCTGTATCATTCGTTAATTAACTAACGTAATGATTAATAAAGCCTGCAAGCTACATAAACATGCCAATCAAAAAAAATATATAGGTTAGCCTTGTATTGGGCACTATTATTTAGCCCCACTTGTTAAGCAAGTAGTAAAACAAAAAATAAGGGCGTTAATTAAAATAAAAAATGAACCCTCTAAAAAAGGAAGCCTAAGATTATCATTGAATCAATGATAACTAACCAATAAAATAATAACCAATAACCCTACCGTAATCCTTTTGAATAATTAAGGATTTTATGCACAGTTTGAACTTTGGGGTTTTTCTTTAATAAATCAAGGTCTTTCCTTATTGAATGGTAAAACATCAATTCATCGCCTTGCAAATTCTCTTGCAATTCCTCGTTCACTTTTGCTTTGTTGGTTAGTAAATTTAAAGTAGTTGTAAAAGTTTCATCCATAAGCCTATTACATTTTTTTAATGTATAAAATACATTTGTTAAACGTAGGCTCTTTCATAATATTTTACGAACATGAAAATTAAATGAAATTTTTATTTTCAATACTAAAAGCAGCCATAAAAAAACGATTACAATAAAATTGCAATCGTTTAAATTTAATATTATTGAGATTTATTTTTTGATAAAACCAAATTACCAATCTAGTTTTTTAAACTTAATTCCTTGGCCTGCATCATTTTACGCAAGTTATTTAGGGCATAACGCATCCTTCCGAGGGCCGTATTGATGCTTACATTGGTAATATCAGCAATATCTTTAAAACTCATATCACCAAAATGACGCATAATCAACACTTCTTTCTGTTCAGAAGGCAGTAAGTGAATGAGCATTTTTAAATCCTTATAGGTCTGCTCGCGAACCATTTTATCTTCCGAGCTTTCGTCATAATTGCCTAGTACTTCAAAAATGTCAAAATCGTCGCCATTATTAATCATCGGGGCACGTTTTTCTCTCCTAAAATGGTCAATTACAAGGTTGTGGGCAATACGGGTAACCCAAGGTAAAAACTTACCTTCTTCGTTATATTTACCCGCTTTTAAGGTATTGATTACTTTTATAAAAGTATCTTGAAATATATCCTCAGCAAGCGCTTCGTCTTTTACCAATAAATAAATTGATGTAAATATTTTTGATTGATACCTGCGAATCAATTCAACCAAACCGGCTTCATTACCCGATATATAAACATGGATTAGTTCATGGTCACTCTGCAATTGTAAATCCATAGAAAAACAGCTTAATGTAATTAAATTCTTTTAAATACTTTTTTAAGTAGAGTTTTTTCCTATAGCGTTCAGTTTAAGGGTTAAGGAATTGTTAATCAAATAAAGCAAATTACTGTTGCAAAAACAAATTTTACCTTTTTTTTTAATCAAATTAAGGTCATTTTAACAATATTTAACAAGTTTACCTGCAATAAGCAGGCTCTTTATGTGTTGTTTTAATGCCTAATTGGGCTATTTTCTTTTTAAATATAAACTTTTCAATCTAAAAATACAAAAAAGAAGTTATTTCTTGTATTTTTTCGAGGCTTATTTCAATCAAATTGTCAGCCTACTGCAACCTCTGTAAATGTTGGCAAAATTACTGTTCTCAATTTACAAACCAATTTGGATACGGCTAAATATTTTAGGATTTTTGCACTTTGGAATGTATTTTGATTAAATGCACTATTAGCTTAAAATAATTAGGTATGATACTAATTTAAAAGCCTAGAATCAATTATTCAATTTGCTTTATTAGGTATTAAATAAATGGAAGCAGAAAAAAACCCACAACATTTTATTATTATAAAAGGCGCCAGGGTACACAACTTAAAAAATCTGGATGTAGCAATCCCGAAAAATAAGTTAGTGGTAATTACTGGCATGTCGGGTTCGGGAAAATCTTCTCTTGCTTTTGATACCTTATATGCCGAAGGACAAAGGCGATACGTAGAAAGTTTATCTTCATACGCCCGACAATTCTTAGGCAGAATGAACAAGCCCGATGTTGATTATATAAAAGGTATAGCTCCGGCTATTGCTATTGAGCAGAAAGTAATTACCTCAAACCCTCGTTCAACCGTTGGCACCAGCACCGAAATTTATGATTATTTAAAATTGCTATTTTCACGAATCGGTAAAACCATTTCGCCCTTTTCGGGTAATACAGTTAAGAAGGATTCGGTTACTGATGTCATCAATTTCATTATGGCCTTGCCAAATGAAACACAGGTTACCATCCTTTGTCCGCTTTACCCGCACAATAACCGAAGCTTAAAAGAAGAATTAGCGGTATTGATGCAAAAAGGTTTTGTAAGGGTTGAATACGAAGGGCGCATTGCCAAAATTGAAGATTTGTTAGAAGATACCAGCATTGTTGATGATGGATTATGGTTGCAAGAGGAGGTTGAAGATGCCGAAATATCATCCGAAACTGAAGGCAAAAAAAGCAAACCGACTAGCAAAAATAAAAAGGCTGAAACGGTCACTACAACAATTAATACCGTAGCTACTACACGTAATGCTATTAAAATAGTGGTAGACCGTGTGGTAAAAAACGATGAAGACGAAACTATAAGCCGACTGGGCGATTCGATACAAACTGCATTTTTTGAAGGGAAAGGCGATTGCTTCGTTAGGGTGCAAAATAGCCTCACCAATGAGGAACAAGAAAACTTTTTTTGCGATCGATTTGAATTAGACGGAATGCGCTTTGAAGAGCCTGCGCCTAATTTTTTCAGCTTTAACAACCCTTATGGTGCCTGCAAACGCTGTGAAGGGTATGGAAAAGTAATTGGCATTGATAACGATTTGGTAATACCTGATAAAACAAAAAGTATTTACGAAGGGGCCATTGCACCTTGGAGAGGTGAAAAGTTACGCGAATGGAACGATGTTTTAATAAAGAATGCTCTTAAGTTTGACTTTCCCATACACAGACAATACAATTTTCTGACTGAAAAGGAACAAAAACTTTTATGGACAGGCAACCAATATTTTAAAGGCCTGAATGAGTTTTTTAAAGAATTGGAAGAACAGACTTATAAAATTCAATACAGGGTTCTGTTGTCAAGATATAGGGGCAAAACTACTTGTCCGGAATGCCTTGGAAGTCGGTTAAGGCAAGATGCTACCTATGTTAAAATTGCTGGTAAATCAATAACAGATGTGGTATTGATGCCTTTAGAAAAAGCGTCTGAATTTTTTGACACACTCGAATTAAATGAGGCCGATGCCAAAATTGGGAAGCGTTTATTACTCGAAATTAAGAATCGGTTGGTTTTTTTAAACAATGTAGGGCTTGGCTATTTAACCCTCAACAGGTTATCAAACACGCTTTCTGGTGGCGAATCGCAACGCATCAATTTGGCCACCTCGTTGGGTAGTAGTTTGGTAGGCTCTATTTATGTTTTAGACGAACCCAGCATTGGCCTTCACCCTCGCGATACTCAAAGACTGATAACTGTTTTAAAATCATTGCGCGATGTAGGCAATACTGTTTTAGTGGTAGAGCACGAAGAAGAAATTATGAAAGCGGCAGATCATATTTTAGATATTGGCCCGGCCGCAGGTACACATGGTGGTAACCTTATATTTTCGGGCACTTATAAGGATATTATTAATGACGAAAATAGCCTTACTGGTCGCTATTTAAGTGGCAGGGAGGAAATTGTCATACCAACCAGCCGACGAAAATGGAATGATTTTATTGAAATAAAAGGTGCCCGCGAAAATAATTTGCAAAATGTTAATGCCAAGTTTCCACTCGGAGTGCTAACTGTGGTTACGGGTGTTTCAGGTTCGGGCAAAACAAGTTTGGTAAAAAGAATTTTTGCTCCGGCCTTACAAAAAGTTTTAGGTAATTACAACGGGGAACAAACAGGCTATTATGATAGTATTGATGGTGACTATGCCAAAATTGAACAGGTTGAATTGGTTGACCAAAACCCTATTGGTAGGTCTTCGCGCTCAAACCCGGTAACTTATGTAAAAGCTTGGGACGAGATAAGAAACCTCTATGCTGCGCAACCGGTATCAAAAGCAGCCGGAATAAAACCTTCGGCATTTTCTTTTAATGTAGAAGGTGGCCGTTGCGATGTTTGTCAGGGAGAAGGTGAGGTAAAAATAGAGATGCAATTTATGGCCGATATTTTTCTGGCCTGCGAAGCATGTGGAGGGAAACGCTTTAAGCAACATATTCTTGATATTACCTATAATGATAAAAATGTTTCGGAGGTTTTGGAAATGACCATCGAGGAGTCGCTTACATTTTTTGCCAAAGAACCAAAAATTATAGCAAAACTAAAACCGTTAATGGATGTTGGCCTAGGCTATGTACAGTTAGGACAATCGTCAAATACCCTATCGGGAGGCGAAGCACAACGTATTAAACTAGCCTCGTTTTTGGTAAAAGGCAATAATACCAATAAAACCTTATTTATTTTTGACGAGCCAACCACCGGGCTACATTTTGCTGATATTAAAAAACTACTCAAATCATTCGATGCCTTGCTTGATCATGGAAATACCATTATTGTAATTGAACATAATATGGATGTGATAAAATGTGCCGACTGGATCATTGACATTGGTCCTGAAGGTGGCGACAAAGGCGGAAAAGTAGTTTTTGAGGGGCTTCCGGAAGCCTTAATTACGAAGGAAGGTTCTTATACCGGTCAATTTTTGAAAGATAGATTTAAGTAAAGCATTCAATTTTTTAAAAAATTGGGTTAAAAACACCCCCTTAAAAGCCTAATAAATCAACTGTAAAAACCAATACCGCATTTGCCGGAATGGCCCCACCAGGCGAACTATTGCCATAACCTAAAGCCGATGGAATGATTAATAGTATCCTGCCACCTTTGTTAATATAAGGTATACCAATTTGCCAACCTTTTATTAAATTTTGTAAAGCGTAGTTAATATTGCCCGAATCAAATACGGTACCATCCAATAATTTCCCGGTATAATTAACATTTACAGTTGAATTAATAGTTGGATATGCCCCTGTACCAGCAGTAATAACTTGATAATATAAACCAGAGGCATCCTTTATTGCAGTAATATTATTTGTTTTGATATAATTTTGAATTAAACCATCATCAATAATAGCTTGTTTTGCAGCATCAAAAGGGGTATCTTTTTTACAAGAGGTAAATAAAGCAAATAAGCTAATAAAAGATACAAGTAATTTTTTCATTTAGATGATTTATAGAATTTAAAACCCTAGTCTACTTATTATTAAGTAATTCAAAAAATAATTTTTAATATTTGAGTTTGCCGTTATCA
>CAIYNX010000177.1 GCA_903927645.1 uncultured Mucilaginibacter sp. | reverse complement strand
ATTAATAATGCTTGTTTTATAGCCTTATGACTTACCATTCTTTAAATATCATTTAATTAGCCCCGCAATATTTAGGTTAAATTTTAATATTCCTTTGCAGCTTTCTGTTTCAAATCGGTTTTAATATTACCTCTTTAAGAAAATCTTTATAGCATACAAATATAAAAGAAATCGCCTAAATACTTGAATTTGATTCCACAAATGTAGAGCTATAAAGAGCAGACGCTTGTTTAGTACCAAGTTTATATTATCGATCATTATCAACAACAATATAAACTTTTGCAAATTGATTAAAATTTACAATTAAATCATTATCAACAATTTAAGCTATATAATTTACAATCAATAATAAGGCGTCCATTAGGCTAAATTTAAACAATTCAATTTCGAGCAGGTAAAAGCTAACTAGGCTGCAACATGTTTATTATAATAAAAATAACCTCAATTGCGATAATCAATTTTGCCTATCAAGACGTTTTTACAAAGGTTTGATTTAGCCCAAAATAACTCTTTAACTTGTACTAATGATCATTTTTTCATGTTAGTTACAATATAGAAATTATAAAAAGTAATAAGGTACAATTTATAACTATATACTTTCCTTTTACAGCTTGGAAATAAATATCAGCCCAATATTTTTAACTGTAAGAAAAAGGACCATTAAACTGTTTTTAATGAAGTTTTAGGTTTAAGGCATCTAATAAACTAAAAATGCAAAATTGATCTTAAAATCAATTTCATTTATGGATTTAATCCTTAATGAATTAGGTAAGACAACCTGTAATATCGATTACCACCCTTATTAACCTCAATTCTGTTTTAGCGATTAATTTCTTTCCAAAGTAGATCTTTTAAGCCATCAATGTTTTTTTGGGCTACTGATGAGATAAAAATAAAAGGGATATTTTCCGGGACTTCCTTTTTCATCTCTTCTTGCAATTCATCATCTAATAAATCAGATTTAGTAATGGCCAAAACTCTGGGTTTGTGTATAAGTTCCGGGTTATAAGCTTCCAGTTCATGTAACAAAATGCCATATTCATCCTTAATAGTACGAGTTGTATCGGCAGGTATCATGAATAGCAATACAGAATTTCGTTCAATATGCCTTAAAAATCTAAAGCCTAATCCTTTACCTTGCGAAGCACCCTCAATAATACCAGGTATATCAGCCATAACGAATGATTTGCCATTGCGGTAAGCTACAATACCCAAATTAGGAACTATCGTTGTAAATGCATAGTCGGCTATTTCGGGCTTGGCTGCAGATACTACCGAAAGCAAGGTTGATTTTCCGGCATTTGGGAAGCCCACCAAACCAACATCGGCCAATATTTTTAGTTCGAGTACGTTCCAAGCTTCCTGACCATCCTCGCCGGGTTGTGCAAATCTGGGAGTTTGTAAGGTAGGTGTTTTAAAATGCCAATTACCCAAACCTCCTCGTCCGCCCGAGGTTAAAACCTTTGTCTCACCATCCATTGTGATTTCAAAAAGTGTTTCGCCTGTATCCGCATTTTTTGCAATAGTGCCCAGTGGAACCTCTAATATTTCATCGTCACCTGTTTTACCACTTTTTAACGAACTCCCACCCGAGCCTCCGTCGCCAGCTATAACATGTTTACGAAATTTGAGGTGTAATAGCGTCCATAGTTGGGCGTTTCCTTTTACTATTACATGTCCACCCCTACCGCCATCTCCACCATCCGGACCACCCTTTGCGGTTAACTTATCGCGGTGCAAATGAGCCGAGCCTGCACCACCATGACCAGAACGGCAACAAATTTTTACGTAATCAACAAAATTTGAACCCTGAGACATGTTTGGAGTTTTTAAATAATGGAATTAGATAGCTACAGTAACAAGTTACCAAGCTTTAAATTGGTTGTTTTAAATCAAAATATAAAGCCAATAATTGCTTAAATGTTTTCTGATTGATATTAATAATTAGCGATTACCTGATTTATGGCATCAAATATTTCTTGGATTGTACCGATGCCATTAATGCTTTTAAACTTATTTTGGCTTTTATAGAATCCTGCAACAGGTGCGGTTTTATCATTATATTCCTTAATACGTTTACGAATTACATCCGGATTGGCATCATCTGGCCTACCTGATTCTTTACCACGTAACAACAACCGGTGTTCAAGTTCCGCATCAGTTACCTCAAGTGCAATCATACCAGAAATTGGTGCATTTTTAGTTTCTAACAAGGCATCCAGCGCTTCGGCTTGAGCTACTGTACGAGGGAAACCGTCAAAAATAAAGCCTTTAGCATTTTTGTTGGCATCAAGCTTGCTGCTTATCATTCCTATCACCACTTCGTCTGGCACTAAAATACCTTGATCCATTAACTTTTTAGCCTCCAAACCCAAAGCAGTACCCTGAGTAATTTCACTTCGTAATAAATCGCCGGTTGAAAGATGGATTAGACCATATTTTTCAATCAATTTTTGAGATTGAGTTCCCTTTCCAGCACCGGGAGGGCCAAATAATACCAGATTTAGCATGTTAGTTTAAATTTTTAAGCCAAAAGACGAATTAGAAAAATTATTAATGGGTTTAACCGGGAACTAAATAATGAAAATAATTCGATATTGCCTAAAGTTAACGTTATTATTTTCCTAACCGGAAATATGTGCTTTAGATATAAGAAGTGCACTTGAAGGGAGTCGAACCCCTAACCTCCTGATCCGTAGTCAGGTGCTCTATCCAATTGAGCTACAAGTGCATTTTTACAACCATTTTTTAATGGACTGCAAAAATAGGATTTCTTTTTAAAACTGGGTAATATTTTTAAAATTACTTTACTATAGCGGCAATTGCTTCAAAATTTGGCAAATCGCCGGCTGATTCTAATACCTCAGCATAAATTATTTGCTGGTTTTCGTCAATCACAAAAGCAGAGCGTTTTGCCACACCTTTTAAGCCGAAAACAAATTCCTCATAAATGGCGCCATAAGCGGTAGAAACCCCCTTGTTAAAGTCGGATAATAAGTCGAACTGATAGTTATTTTCTTCCTTAAACTTGGCAAGGGTAAAAGGCGAATCGACAGAAACGCCCAAAATAACCGCGTTTTGCCCTTCGTAATAGCCAAAACTATCGCGCATGGTGCAAAGTTGGGTGGTACAAACCCCTGTAAAAGCCATCGGGAAGAAATGTAATACTACTTTTTTGCCTTTAAAATCAGCTAATGAAACCTCTTTTAATGAGGACGATACTAAAGTAAATTGTGGAGCCGGAGAGCCTATTTGTAATGACATAAATTTTTAATTTTTGGGGGAAATTAATAAAATTACCTGATTTGAGCTTAATAATTGGACTTTGCTGGTAAAACTTACTTTTAGATGGTATTCATTTAACAAATCATAGATTTATTTTAAAACGAGCTATATTGCATCTATAAATATAAACAGATAAAAAACTATGCACGCCATTATAATTACCCAACCGGGAACACCCGAAGTTTTACAATTGGCAGAAAGACCTATACCTGATTGTGCCACAACCGAGGTATTGATAAAAGTAGCGGCAGCTGGGGTTAATTTTCCGGATGTTTTACAGCGTAAAGGTTTGTACCCTTCGCCAAAAGGTGTAGTGGAGGATATTCCGGGGTTGGAAGTTGCCGGAACTGTTTTTGCTATTGGAGATACAGTTACCCGATGGAAAGTGGGCGACAAGGTATGTGCCCTTGTAAACGGAGCTGGCTATGCCGAATATTGCGTTGCGCCAGCCGGGCAATGCCTTCATATCCCAAACAACCTCAGTTTTATAGAGGCCGCTTCCCTACCCGAAACTTATTTTACGGTTTGGAGCAATGTTTTTGATAGGGGTGGATTAAAACCCGGGGAGACTTTATTGGTTCATGGTGGCTCAAGTGGTATTGGGGTTGCGGCTATACAAATGGCCAATAAATTAGGATCTGATGTTTATGTTACCGTGGGCACAGAAGAAAAAATGGCCTTTTGCGAGGCCTTGGGTGCAAAAAAAGCCATTAACTATAAAACAGAAAGTTTTGTGGAGGAAATTAAATTGGCAACCAACGGCTTAGGTGTAAATGTAATTTTAGATATGATTGGGGGCGACTATACCAATGGAAACATAAAATCATTAGCTACCGAAGGAAGATTAGTGATGATTAACGCCATGAAGGGAAGAAACGCCGAAGTTGATTTGATGATGGTGATGCAAAAAAGACTCATCATAACCGGCTCTACGTTGCGACCAAGGGATACCGCCTTTAAATCCCAAATTGCCGAGGAGCTAGAGAAAAACATATGGCCTCTACTTGCAAACGGCAGCATAAAACCCGTTGTTAACGCGGTATTCAATGCCATTGAGGCAGCAAAGGCTCACCACTTGATGGAAAGCAGTAAGCATATAGGCAAAATTGTAATTACCTTTTAGCTTGCAAAATCAATCAAAACGGTGTCGCTCGGTTTCGTAATCAATGGGCTGTTTTGATATGATGTCTTTATGCCGTTCTATATCATTCTCCACATGATGCCTAAATAGGTTATCAGTCACCTCTATATTTCTCTCCTTGCTACGTTGGGCATAATGAATATCGGCTTCCCCGTTTTTAGCTATGGCAATATCATAAGGTCCCATTGGCGACATTAGTTTTACAAAAACTGGCAGGCATTCAAACAAAATAAAAAGCAGACTTATAAAAGTTTCGGCCCAGTAGGTATCATCGGCAAAAACACCACTTTCGTCATAGGCTAGTTGCCCAAGGGCATGGTTCCTATCGGCAAAGCCAGCCACATTGGCAAGGCTATCCAACTGGTGGTCGTTATAAAGGCGAATATTGTTCAAACCCTCATAATCCTTACGAGTACCCAAGTACACTTCGGTTTTTAAAATTTCTTCCCTAACACTATTTAAGCGGGCCTCTTTAGCGGTTAAAACGGCTTGCTTTTGTTTGGCATAAGTGCCAAAACCTACCTTGCCCGATGTTTGGTTGGTTTTATCACCAAATATTTCCTGATTTAGCTGATACCTAGATCGATTAATGTCTTTTTCGAGCGAATCCTTTTCTTTTTTTAAGTCTGAATTTTTAGCCAGTTCCAATCCGTATTTTTGGGTATAAGTTTTTTGGACGGTATCAATCTTTCGGTGCTGGGCTTTTAAATAATTAACTTTTAGCTTTTGCTTTATCTCTTTATCAAATATCTTGAGTTCTAATGGTCTGGAAATTACAATGCCAATCATTATCGCCAATAAAATACGAGGTAATGCCTGAAAAAACTGCCTTATGCCTGATCCTTGCTTATCAATACTGGCAACAATATACCTATCCATATTAAATATAGCCAAGCCCCAAATAAGTCCAAATATTACTGCGAAAACGATTGCATAGGCATCACCGCTAAAAACAAAATACATGGCATAACCGCCACTTAAAGTTGCGAATAAGGCCGTAAAAAATATGGTTGCACCAATGCCAACATACTTATTATGCTCAATAGGGTACTTTTTTAGTGTTTGTACATGCGCCCCCGAGCAAAACCAAAAAAAACGGATTATTCCCTTCATTAAAAAAAAATATAAGCAACTAATGAATCGTTAGAACGCTATGTTATTGTTTATGTTACAAAATATTTTTTAGACTATTTGATATGGAAAAAACTACCTTTGAAAATAATTATTGATAAAATGAAAGAAATAAGCGTTCAAGAGTTACTAGAAAAAAAAGAAAATGGGGAAGATTTCCAACTAATTGATGTTAGGGAGGATTTTGAATATGAAATGTCGAATCTGGGAGGCTTGTTATTGCCATTGGGGGGTATTTTAATTGAAACCGATAAAATTGAACAAACCAAACCGGTAGTGGTAATGTGCCGAAGCGGCAAACGTAGTGCTGCAGCCATAATGCAACTTGAGGCGCAGGGTTTTACCAATTTAATTAACCTAAAGGGAGGCATTTTGGCCTGGGCTGCCGAAATTGACCCTAATTTAAATGTTTATTAAACCATGAAAAAAAAAGCATTACTCAATATTGCTTATACCATTGGCATGGTAATTGCCTTTGTTATTGGCTACCAGGAGGGTTTTGAAAAAAAACAATATCCAATTTTAGTTGGGGCTTTGATAATATTAGGTACATTTATAGTGCTTAAGATAAAGCTTTACAAAGAAGTAAAAGAGCTTACTAAAAAACCTTAGGACAAAAAATCATTATGTTAATAGCAGTTTTAGGTATAATTATACTCATAGTGGGTATAGTTCTCAAACGTTCGCCGCAACCAGGTAGTCAATTTAGCGGGGTTTTAAATATTGTTGGGCTTGTAGTTGTATTTTTAGGTATCCTAACATCAGGTATAAAAATAATTGAACCAGGAAAAGTTGGCGTTCAGGTATTATTTGGTAAGGTACAAGATGGTGTTTTGGAAAGTGGTTTGCATTTTATAAACCCTTTATTTGAAATCACCACTTTTGATATCCAAACCCAAAACTACACCATGAGTGCTGTAAGTAACGAAGGACAAAAAGAAGGTGATGATGCCATTAGGGTTTTATCATCCGACGGATTGGAGGTTACCATTGATATTTCGGTTTTATATAAAGTTAACCCCGATAAGGCGCCTTATATATTTCAAAACATAGGTATTGATTATGTTGATAAAATTGTACGCCCGGTAACCCGAACTGCAATTAGAGACAACGCCGTAAATTATCAAGCAGTTGATTTATATTCTATTAAAAGGCAGGAATTTCAAGCTAAAATAAACCAAACCATTACCCAGAGCTTTGCAAAACGTGGTTTGGAGTTACAACAAATTTTAGTCCGCAACATTGCCCTGCCGGCATCTGTGAAGGCCAGCATTGAATCAAAAATTAACGCCGAGCAGGATGCGCAAAAAATGCAGTTTGTGTTACAAAAAGAACGTCAGGAAGCCGACCGTAAGCGTGTAGAAGCGCAAGGTATTGCCGATTATCAGAAAATATTATCTACCGGCTTGTCCGACAAGCAGCTACAATACGAAACTATCAAGGCGCAGAAAGAAATAGCGCTTTCGCCAAATACCAAAATCATCATTATGGGTGGTAAAGGTGGTCAGGTTTTGCTGAGCGATAAGTAATATTACTTTAATATTTCAATAAATATACCAAGGGTAAGTTTTTTAATTTAAAAAAATACTTAGCCTTGGTTTAGTAAGTTCCCCGATTAATAATTATCAAATTTTGCTTGGCCATTACCTATAATGATTTGAAATAAATTATTAGGTACAGCATTCAATGCTTACAATTCTCAGTATGATTTCTTTTAACAGGTATCGCCATTTAAAAGAATTTGATTTACAGAATTTAATTTCAGCCTAAAAAACCAAGCACTTAGATTTTAATTTTAAAAAATATATTAAAATATATAATTTT
>CAIYNX010000176.1 GCA_903927645.1 uncultured Mucilaginibacter sp. | reverse complement strand
TTATAATAGCGAAAATAAATTACGAGAAGGTGAAGTAAACATAAACTCAAATTCCTATGTTTTGTGAACTAATAAATTTCCATCTAATTTCGCTACAATCGTATTCAAATATAGTTTTTGAACCTCCACCATTTCCAAAACTATAGTTATGGTCTTTATAGGTTATATAAAAGTCAACAATATTCACCACAAATTGATTTTTATTTAAAACTGTAAAGACTTTCCAAGCATATATTCCTTTTTTAATAATTTTTCGATTTCGCTTATCATAAACATTAATTGACTTAAACTTTTTTGATAATAAAAGATTAATAAATGGCTGGTCTTGCTCATCTAATAGATATAAGTTTTCTAAGTAATATTTATTATTTTGGTTACTAACCACCTTAAAAAATTGTGAATATTTAATGCTGATGGCAGAATCAATCATTATTTTAAAATCATCTTTTTGTTGTGCTTTTGTTTTAAAACAAAAAATTAAAATTGTCAATATAAAAAATATCAGCCTCATGTATTATTTTAAAGGATTTAACAAATAGACCTTCTGGTAAGCAACAATGGCTCGGATTTCGGATGCATTACCCAAACATTGTTCGATTGTTAAAAAGATTTCCCCCATTTACCAAATCAACAAAAAAACAATATACAAACAAATTAACACCTAAACAAATTCAGTCAAAACCATTAAATTAGCGGTAACATGATAGCGATTAACCATAGCTATTTTAATAACCAATTATGAGAAAATTAATTGCAATCTCTATGCTATCGCTCGATGGGGTGATACAGGCACCGGGGGGCCCGGAGGAGGATACTTCGGGTGGTTTTAAATATGGTGGCTGGGTGGCACCCTTGGGCGACGAAGCCTTTAGCAAAATGCACCGAGAACACATGCAACCTGCCGACTTGCTACTAGGGCGCAAAACTTTTGAAATTTGGGAACCTTACTGGCCAGCCAACGGGCAGTATTGGCCGGGTATTAATGAGGTTACCAAGTATGTACTTTCTACCACTCGCCACCAATCCGATTGGCAAAATGTGGTGTTTCTATCTGGTATTGATGATATCATCAAATTAAAAGAACAAGCAGGCTCCGACATTAAAATTTGGGGTAGCTCAGAATTGGTACACTTGCTTTTAAAACACGATTTAGTAGACGAGCTTTGGCTCAAAATCCACCCCTTGCTACTAGGTAAAGGCAAAAAACTCTTTGGCGATGATGCCTTCCCCCGTGCATTCACATTAACCGAAAGCGTAACCACCAGCAAAGGGGTTATTTTAGCTAATTACAAACGAGGTGGTAGGGTTGTGATTGGGGAAATTAATGGGTGATTAACTAGGAAAAACGGTGATTGTATTGATATAGAATAAAGAGGATCTACTTAAGTAGCTATAAACTAAGAATTGCATCCATTTTTAAAACTTCTAATTCCTTAGAGTAGTAATCTTTTTTTTCCTCATCAACTATATTAGCTATGAATTTTAAAAAAGAATCAATTAATTCAATATCTTCAATTGGGTTACCGAGAT
>CAIYNX010000175.1 GCA_903927645.1 uncultured Mucilaginibacter sp. | reverse complement strand
TTTTGTAATTAATTTTATAATAGTTTTAAACCTTTTCCCGTTTAATTAGTCTAAAAGGTTGATATACGATAATTTTATAGTTATAAAAGTTCATAAAGTCATGAAAAAGCCAATTGAATATTTATTTATTTATTGCCTAACCTTGATCTTTTCGGTTTCAGAATTTACCAGTGCAAGGGCACAACGGAGTAGTAGAGGAGGAGTTGTTGCGCATGTTGGTAGCGGAGTACACGCCAGTTCTGGGTTTGGTTACCATTCAAATTTTAGTGCGCATACTTATGCCAGTTTTGGCTATAGGTCTGGCTTGGGTTATAATTTAGGTTATGGGTTTAGGAGTGGCGCCTTTTACCGCCCGGGGTTTGGTTATTATGGTTACCCGCATCTTGGTTTTTATTGTGGTTTATTGCCTTATGGCTATTACCCTTTTTATTGGGGTACAAGATTATATTACTATTATGGGGGTACATTTTATGAACCATTTGATGGTGGAGGTTATCAAGTTACCGCGCCACCAATTGGAGCCGGAGTGCCAAATTTACCTCAAAATGCCGTATCAATAAAAATTGACGGGGTGCAATATTACGAAGCAAATGGGGTATATTATAAAGAGGGCACCAATGATCAAGGTAAAAAAATATATATTGTTGCTGGTCGTGATGGAGTGTTAAATACAGCACCAGAAGTAACAGATCCTAACGCTTCAACCTCATTGCCAAGAGTTGGTGATATAGTAAATCAATTGCCTGATAATTGTAGAAAAATTAACCTTAATGGTAAGAAATACTATGTATCTCCAAATGATATTTATTACGAAAAAGTAGTTGATCCTCAAGGCAATATTGGGTATAAAATTACCAGCTTGCCAGAGCCGGAAAACGAAAAGAATATTTAAGAATATCCAATTTATTTTAACAATAAAGCCATAGCAAAACTATGGCTTTATTGTTTTGAGATTTGCAAACTAAAAATTCTTGGTAGTTTGTGTAATATGGGCTAAATGGTGGTTACAATGCCAAACATATAGTGCTAGAGCTTTTTTTAGTTGCATGGTAGCACCGGTTGCCGGATGCACAAAGGTTTTATTCCATTCTTTGTCAGTAAAACTATCTAATAAGGCTGTCCAATGTTGATGTAGGCCTTCAATGATTTTTAAGGAAGGTTCTACGGGTAATGAATAATCTGGTAATAGTGCCCAATCAGCTTCCTCATAAGGTTTAATGGTAGGGTTTTCTTCGGTAAGTGCCCATTTAAATCTCAATAATGAGTTGGCATGGCTATCTGCAACATGGTGTACTACCTGTCTTAAACTCCATCCTCCCGGGCGATAAAGGGTGTTTAACTGTTGGTCGTTCAGGCCAATAATGGCATGCCGCAATGTTCCGGGAAAGTTTTTAATGGTATTTGTCCATTCTCTTAAATCGGCATTGGTATAACTAACGGGTGGGTTAAATTTACCTATAGGGTATCTTAAAAGATCATCTGTCATAGTTGTAAAAAAAAATTAAAGTATGGATAATTTCAATTATTAACAAAGTTTAATAATTTTTTTTGATTTTTTATTTAACCTAAAATTAGGTAACAAATTTTACTATTAAATGTTAACAACAAGATTAATTTTTTTGCCGAAAAATAATGTGGAGATTAGACTAAATTTACACAATTATGCATCCTACCGCCAGTAAATACAACGAGAAATTTAAACAAGCCCTTGCACAATTAAATAAAAACCAACTCGAAGCCGTAAATCAACTAGAGGGTCCGGTGTTGGTTATTGCTGGTCCGGGTACTGGTAAAACCCAAATTTTGGCAGCCCGTATAGGTAAGGTTTTGTTAGAAACTGATACCTCTGCTCATGAAATATTATGTCTTACCTATACCGATGCCGGTGCAGTTGCAATGCGCAAGCGCCTTTTTGATTTTATTGGCCCGGAGGCTTACCGGGTAAATATTTATACTTTTCATGCATTTTGCAATGAGGTGATACAAGAAAACCTCGAATATTTTGGAAAACTTAACCTGGAGCCAATTTCAGAGCTGGAATCTGTTATTTTACTTCATCAACTTATTGACAGTTTTGAAATTGACAACCCGCTGAAACGTTTTACTGGCGAGGTTTATTATGATGCAACAAGGCTTAAAAAGCTATTTTCGACCATGAAAAATGAAGCCTGGGATGAGCAAATGATAAACTTAGCTGTAAAAGAGTATCTGGATGATTTGCCGCTGCGCGATGAATTTATTTATCAAAAATCAAATGCCAAAGCAGGATACAAAGTAGGTGATGTAAAGCAAAAGAAGATAGCAGAGAAGAAGGAGAAAATGGAATTGCTGTTGGCAGCTGTTAGCCAATTCAAAAATTTTGAAGCATTGATGAAGGCCAAAAACAGATATGATTATGATGATATGATTATATGGGTTTTAAATGCTTTCAGAAACAACGCTGAAATATTAAGGCATTATCAAGAGAAGTACCAATATATTTTGGTTGATGAATTTCAAGATACCAGCGGATCGCAAAATGAATTGCTTAAACACTTAATAAATTACTGGGAGGCACCCAATGTTTTTGTTGTTGGTGATGACGACCAATCAATTTTTAAATTTCAAGGAGCCAATACCAAAAATATACTTGACTTTGCCAACGATTATGTAAATACACTCCATACGGTTGTATTAAAAGAAAATTACCGTAGCAGTCAGCCTATCCTTGAATTATCGAAAGTATTAATAAGTAACAACCGTGAGCGGCTCACCACCGAATTAAAATTAGATAAAAACCTTAGTGCGGCTAACAGCAGATTTACCAATTTAGCCGTACAACCAGTAATAAATGAATATGAAAATCCGGCTAATGAATTGGTTGGTGTAGCCAGCCAAATAATTGACTTAATAAAAGGAGGTACCCAAGCAAGTGAAATTGCAGTTATATACCGTAACCACTCGCAGGTGGAGGAATTAATCAATTATTTAAATCAACAAAAAATTGCAGTTAATACTAAACGTAAAATTGATATACTCAATTTATCATTTGGTGAAAAGATTGTAAACATTTTAAGGTATTTATCTTCAGAAATGGATTCCCCCTATAGTGGCGATGAATTATTGTTTGAAATATTGCACTATGATTTTTTTGATATACCACCTATTGAAATAGCGAAAGCCAGTGTGGAGGTATCAAAAGAAAACTATATTACTGCCAATAAAAATTTGCCCAAAACCTCTTTGCGCAGGTATATTTCCGAATTAAAGGTATCGACCCAACAAGGGTTATTTGATAAAAATCCTTTGCAAAACATGAAGTTTTTAATGGGTAATATTGATTATTTGTTAGCTGCTTCAGTAAGTACAACCATTCAGCAGTTTTTTCAGCAGGTAATTGCCAAAATGGGTATCCTTAAATACATCATGGAACAGCCTGATAAAGGCTACCATATGGAGGTACTAACCAATTTTTACGATTTTTTAAAGGATGAAAGTCGCAAAAAAATCGACCTTACCTTAGCTGAATTTATTAAGGCGGTTGAATTAATGAAAAGTAAGAATATTCGACTTTCATTAAACCAAGTTATTTTTACAGAGGAGGGGCTCAACTTTTTAACGGCTCATGGTTCAAAGGGATTGGAATTTGAACATGTATTTTTGCTAGGTTGTACCAAAGGAATATGGGATGGCAAAGGTCGAAATGATAGCTTTAGTTTCCCTGATACTTTAACACATGCAAATAGTGATGAAGAAGCAATAACAGAAGAATCGAGAAGATTATTTTACGTGGCCATTACCAGAGCAAAGCAATATCTGCACCTATCATACACCCATAAAGACAAAAATGGAAAGGACGTAGAAGCCTCTCGTTTTGTTGGCGAAATTCTGGCTGGTTTGCCAATTAAGGTGCAATATCCAACAGTTGATACGAACGCACTATTTGATTTCATGGCTGCACAATTTAATGAAAACGACAAGCCAAGAGTGGAGTTAATTGATAAAAATTATATAAACCAATTACTTGACGACTATGCGCTGTCTGTAACGCATCTCAATAATTACCTTGAATGCCCGCTAAAATTTTATTTTCAAAGTCTAATCAAAGTGCCTTCGGGAAAAAACGCCTCATCAAGTTTTGGTTTGGCTGTTCATTATTCATTAAATAAAGCATTTGTGAAACTTAAAGAAAATGGTGATGAATTTCCACTTACCGAAGAGTTTATGACAGATTTTAAATCGCATATGTATCGGAACAGGGATGCCTTTACCAAGGAGGAATTTAAACTTAAACTTGATTATGGTGAAAAAATATTGCCGCCCTATTATAATCAAGGTATACATATTTGGAATAAAATTGCCGTAACTGAACGATCTATCAAAAATGTAGAAGTAGATGGAGTACCTATAAAAGGCAATCTTGATAAAGTGGAGTTTATGGGCAAACAAGTAAATGTTATTGACTATAAAACAGGAAACCCTAAAAAAGCTGTTGATAAACTAAAGGCGCCAAACGATAAAAACCCTAACGGTGGTGATTATTGGCGACAAGCAGTTTTTTATAAAATTTTGATTGATAATGACCGTACAATTGATTGGGAAGTTTTAAGTGCTGTTTTTGAATTTGTTGAGCCTAACAAAGACGATGAGTACCTAAAGGAAAAAATAGTAATTACTCCTGATGATACTTTACAGGTACTGGAGCAAATAAAAACTGTTTATGGTAAAATTATGGCACATGAGTTTGAAACAGGTTGTGGTAAAAAAGATTGCGATTGGTGCCATTTTGTTAAAAGTAACTTTACCCAACAGGCCAGCAATATTATGCTAGGAGAAAACGAAGATGATTGATGTTTAAACGCTGTTTAAAAACCATTTAAATAGCGTTTAAATACCATAAATTTATCTTTTTGATTGATACTTAATTTTCAGCTGAATAATATATCGAATACCCCTTTGAAGTAAGGAGCCTTTCCTGTTTTTGAGGAAGGTTTTAATGGCTTGATAGGCGAGGGGATCCTCTTGAATAACTGTTGGATATTGGCTTACCTCTTTTTTTGCAATTTTTACACTGTACATATTTTCTTTGTTTGAGTGCACACCACTACCATCATTCCCAATATTTTGTATAAATGAAACCGTAGGGTTTAAAGTTAAACCACCTTTCAAAAAAATGGAAGCATACCAGCGTATTGCCCACGAATCATTTTTACCGGCTTTAAAATCAAGCAATTGTTTCCAAAAGTTCATTGTTCCTTCAATGGCAAATTGGTTTGCTTTCTTTTTATCAAACTGGTTTAGTAATAGGTCAACATTAGGTTCAAAATTTTCCCATGCACTTTCCCATGTTGCCCATCCCCAGCTAGTTGCGGCTCTAAATAAAAATGTTTCAGGTAGGTTATTTCCTTTTAAAGGATACATATAGGCACCTATATGCATTACCTTTTGCTCATCAGCATATTTTATAAGTGCTTCATTAAAATATTTCAACGTGTAAATTGACGATAATAGGTCATCCTCAAATACAATTACTTTACCGTATTCACTCACTAATTTGCTAACACCTGCAATTATTGAATTTGCTAGCCCCAGGTTTTCTTTGCGCTCAATAATGGTAATTGTTTTAAACCCGGTAATTGATTTTATAAGATCCCTAACTTCTGTAACCTTCAATAAATCATCATTCTTTTTTGGAGCATCGCTAAAAATGTATAACCTTGATTCGTCAGCCAATAAATTTTTTTGGAGATAATTTATGGTACGACGCGTATGTTCTGGACGGTTATAAACAAATAGGGCAATAGGAGCAAGGTTTTGCATAACCGAAACTAAAAAATTTCCAATTGTTGATCGGCTTTTTTACACAAAACTGTATAAGCATTGGCTAATAGTTCTTTCTTTTCTTTGCCTTGTAAATTCCCCAAACTATTTTTTATAAAGTATTCGGCATTAATTTTCAATTCGGTTGATAATGTTTTTGCTTTTTTCTGATTTATGTACAAATTGAACCTTGTAACCTCAGGTTCAATAATTGAAGTTAAATCTTTTTCAATTTCAAATCCTTCGGTCATTAACAAATACCGCAGTGAGGTTGGCGTATAAACATTAATATGCCCATAAGCTAAAAAGTGTTTAATGCGCTTATCAACACCGGCTTTATAATCAATAGGTACCTCAATTACCGAGTGCCGCGCAACGCGTTTTATCTCTCGTAAAAGGTTGCGTTCATGTTCTACGTGTTCCAATACGTGTGATAGGATTATCAAATCAAAACTATCATCCTCAAAGGGCAAATGATACCCGTCAAATAATTGTACCGATTTTAGATGCTCAATATTTCTTGTTTGAATATGCTTTACGCCACTTTCCGAAATTTCTACCGCATGGTATTCAGGTGCGAAACCATTTTCAGACAATAGCTTAAGAATGCTACCGTCGCCGGCACCTACCTCTAAAATCCTTTTAAATCCATAACCCTTGCAAACATCTATTATATGCTGGGCTTTAAATTTAGCGCCAAGCATACGCCAAGCCTCATCGTGCTTTTCGTAAAACTCATCATAAGCTGTTTTGACGTTTGAGCTAATTAGTTTTTCAGCCATATTAAATAT
>CAIYNX010000174.1 GCA_903927645.1 uncultured Mucilaginibacter sp. | reverse complement strand
GCATATCAGGATTAAAATAGGCGATCGATTCAATAAAGGCAGTCCATTTTTTCTCTCCTACTTTCTCTATTCTAATGGTGGCCTCCCGTTGGCGTTGGGGATATCTAGCTCCGGTAGGTTTAAATTTACCTCCGAAATCTTGGTCATACCTTAGCCTTAAATATAAATGATCCGTTTTTTTCAAATCAGATACTGTCAAGTTTGTAAACTTAATGTTGAAATCGGGTGATTTTTGGTATTTTAAACAAAGATCCTCCAAATATTTTTCGGCTGGGAGCTCCTCATTGTTTCCCAAAACATATTTCGGGTCAATGTCTGATTGTATTATTACATCGCTATTTAAAAACACCCTGCTGTTTTGGTTGTTGGAATAACTATTTCTGATATAACCGGCTAATTCACCAGGTGTATTATCATTAAATGCAATGCTGTTCAAAATCGACTCAAATTTATTCAAACATACGGCCGCTTCGTATTTAATTTCAATATCCTCGTTAATTGTTATTGAACCAATTGTGTCTGTTGTTTGGTTTTTGAGTTGATGACCTTGTTTACCTGCAAATGCTTGTCGGATAGTAAAAACTAAAAAAAGGCTAAGGCAAATAATGATTGTTTTTTTCATCGCTGTATTAATTGTGAAGGTGGTTAATATTTATATCGATCGCCCCAAAGTTTTTTCAGCTTCTCTTTTGATTCCGCTTCTTTCTGATTGTTACCGGGGTTATATAATTTTGTTCCTTTAATGGCTTCGGGCAAAAAGTCGAGCTCGGTAAAGTTACCTTCATAGCTATGCGCGTATTTATACTCTTTGCCATAGCCCATGTTTTTCATCAATTTGGTTGGGGCATTGCGCAGGTGCAGGGGTACAGGCAAATCGCCGGTTTGGCGAACCAGTTCCATAGCCGCGCCAATGGCCGTAGTGGCCGAATTACTTTTTGCCGAAGTAGCCAAATAAATAGCAGTTTGCGACAGGATCAATTGCGATTCGGGCATGCCAATAACATTTACCGCGTTGAAACAACTTTGTGCCAATAGCAAAGCGTTAGGGTTGGCGTTGCCAATATCTTCGGCGGCCAAAATCAACATCCTTCGGGCAATGAATAGGGGGTCCTCACCACCAATAATCATGCGGGCAAGCCAATAAACAGCTCCATTGGGGTCGCTTCCCCGCATTGATTTAATGAAGGCCGAAATGATATCATAATGTTGCTCGCCGGCTTTATCATACAAGGCCATGTTTTGCTGCACATGTTGCAAAACCGCCTCGTTGGTAATAATTATTTCTTCGTCATCAAAAGCATAAATAAGCAATTCGAAAATATTGAGCAGCTTGCGCGCATCCCCGCCCGATAAGCGCAGCAAGGCTTCTGTTTCTTCTAGTTTAATGTTTTTATTCGATAATACTTCGTCTGTTGTTCGGGCGGTTTCCAATAGCCCTAATAAATCATCCTCGGCCAATGGCTGCAAAACATAAACCTGTGAACGAGATAATAATGCCGAAATCACCTCAAAACTTGGATTCTCGGTGGTGGCACCAATCAGGGTGATGATGCCGCGCTCCACTGCACCCAATAATGAGTCTTGTTGCGATTTTGAAAAACGGTGAATTTCGTCAATAAACAATACCGGCAGGTTTTGCCCGGCTGTGCGTAAAACAGAAGCCTTTTCAATCACCTCCCGAACATCCTTAACACCCGAATTGATGGCACTTAGCGAAAAGAATGGCCTATCCAAGGTTTGCGAAATGATATAAGCCAAGGTTGTTTTACCCACACCCGGTGGTCCCCAAAATATCATGGAGGGTAGGTTGCCGCCCTCAATGGCTTTGCGCAAAACCGCACCCGTACCAACCAAGTGTTTTTGGCCAACATAATCATCCAAGAGTTTTGGTCGCATCCTTTCGGCCAATGGTGGCATATTGTTCATGTAGTAAATTTCAGAAAATATTTTTGATTAATTAGCTAATTTAATTGCTTTGTATTTTAATTGTTACGGTAGGTTATATCGCCCCTTTAATTTATCTTTAATGCACCATTAAACGCTGTTTAAATTAGGAAATGCATAGCAGTTTTAACATTACCAATTTCCATCAACTTTGCGATGTATTGGCTTTGGCCGATGCTGATTTGGCTAGGGTGATTAATACCTATGGCTATCCGCCGTTATGGAGTCGCCCAAATACTTTTGAAACACTGGTGCATATTATTTTGGAACAGCAGGTTTCGTTGGCTTCAGCATTGTCCGCCTTAAGCCGGTTGAAAGAAAAAACAGGCAACCTCAGCCCTGAAAATCTTTTATTATTAACTGATGATGATATGCGAGCCTGCTATTGTAGCCGACAAAAAACCGGCTATATCCGCCACCTTGCCGAAGCTATTTGCAATAATACCATCCATTTACAAGATTTAGAAAATCAAGAACACGAGCAAGTGCGCAAACAACTAACCGCCTTAAAAGGCATAGGCAACTGGACGGCCGATGTGTACCTCATGTTTGTACTCCAACACCCCGATATTTTCCCCATAGGCGACCTTGCCGCGGTAAATGGATTAAGGCGTATTAAAAATTTAGACCCTAAAACCAGTAAGGAAGATTTATTGCAAATAGTGAACCAATACCAACCTTACCGAACTTTGGCTACAATGATTATTTGGCATTATTATTTATCGGAGAGGAAAAAGATAGTTTGATTGTTTAATCACATTGATTATTTGTTTTTTCTGTAAAAAATGTAAATTGGTACATCATTATAAACCATAATTTTTATGAAAAAACTATTCACAATTGTTTTTTGTTTACCCTTGTTG
>CAIYNX010000173.1 GCA_903927645.1 uncultured Mucilaginibacter sp. | reverse complement strand
TCCCAAATGCCCGACTCGTCCCAACGAACAAACAATTTATGTGAGCCGCGATTCCAGCCATTGAAGTTACCAATTACTGATATGTATTGCGCATTGGGTGCCCATACGGCAAAATAAGTACCTACTATGCCATTTAACTCAATAACATGCGAACCAAATTTTTCATAAAGCTTGTAGTGCTTACCCGAACGAAATAGTGCAATATCAAAATCTGTAAATTTACTAAAAGGTTCAACCGCATTAAAAGAATGGGTTGGCGTTTGTTGCTCCGCATTCGAAACCTTTACACTTTTTACCTTTGATACACCCGTTGCCTTTTTAGAACTACTTGCGGCAGCTACCGTTTTTGTTTTGGTTGAAGCTTCCTCCATCTTGGGTGAAGTTCCGTTTTCATCTCTTTTTTTAGGCATAAAATATGAATCCCGCTTTAGGGTAAATGGGTTAAATAACTAAAATACATTTGGTTTATAATAATCAAATATATTAATATTGTTTACAAATACATTTAAAAACTTAGTTTAGTAGGTGAAAATGTTTAATGGCTTAAAATAAACCAATAAACTATTTATGTATTTCTATCTGTTTAAAGTTTTTGCTGAATTTAAATTCAAGATTTTTTTCTTTACCAAAATCAAAATTTGTTACCTCTTTACCATCAGCAATTATTTTTTTAGGCTTAAATGGTAGCCCTATAATATTGAAATGGTAGTTTTCATAGCGAGGAGTGTATAACCCTTCTAAACTTTGGCTAATGCTCAATTTGCTACCCTTACCACTCACTACAAATTTTTTCTCCAAATAAATATCCTGCTCATAGGCAAAAGTTTCACCATAATCTTCAAAAATGAAGGAATTTACCTCATAATCGCTAAAGTAAATATTCATTTTTACCTCTTCTATTTCCTTCTCGCCGGTGTATTGCATTACCGGGTATTCCGGAATTACAGAACCTGCTTTTACAAATACCGGTATGGTTTCTAAAGGAGCAGCAACCAATATTTCTTTACCTCCATCCACCACTTCGTTATCCCAAAAGTTATACCATTTGCCTTTTGGCAAGTAAACTATGCGGCTGGTTTGACCCGGGCCTAAAATAGGGCAAACCAAAATTTTATCGCCATAGGTAAACTCATCCTGACGGAAATGATTGGTTATTTCCTCTTGCTCCTGCATTACCACCGGGCGTAATATAGGGAAACCATAACGGTGATGCTCCCAAAAGGTTGAATACAGATATGGGATCAATTTATACCTTAATTCAATAAATTTACGGTTGATGGCTGTAAAAGGTTCGCCGAAGCTCCAGGGCTCGCGCTCCTTGGTATCGCCTGCTGAGTGGGCACGCATAAAGGGCGAAAACGTACCCATTTGTATCCAACGGGTAAACAATTCACCATCGGGCTCACCACTAAAGCCACCAATATCGGTACCACAAAAAGAAATACCAGAAATAGAAAGACGTTGACATTGTATATTGCCTAATTGCAGGTGTTCCCATGAGGCCACATTATCACCAGTCCAAACCGATGAAAACCGCTGTACCCCCGAATAACCGGCCCTTGTAATGGTAAAGGGCCTTTTGTTTTTCATTAATTTGCGCAAACCCTCGTAGGTGGAACGCACCATTTGCATGCCATAAACATTATGCGCCTTGCGGTGCGAGCCACGGAAACCGTCATATTGATGCCTTACATCATCCGGGAATGTGCCTGCGCCAAATACAGCAGGTTCATTCATATCGTTCCACACACCGGCTACGCCAATTTCAACCAATTCGTCAAACAAGGTGCCCCACCAATCGCGTACTTCGGGATTGGTAAAATCAGGAAATTGGCAACGGCCCGGCCAAACATGACCTTCCATAAAATAATCGTCGCTGCGGCGACAGAAGTATTTCTTTTCCTTGCCCTCCTTAAATACCGCATAATTATCATCAACCCGAATGCCCGGGTCAATAATTACCACGGTTTTAAAACCATCTGCAGCCAATTCGGCAATCATACGTTTTGGGTTGGGAAAGTATTTACGGTTCCAGGTAAAGCATCGGTAACCATCCATGTAGTCAATATCTAAATAGATACCATCACATGGGATTTTATTTTCACGAAAACCTTTGGTAATCTTTTTAACCTTTGCCTCAGGGTAATAACTCCAGCGGCACTGGTGGTAACCCAAAGCCCAAAGTGGTGGCATTGGGTGGGTGCCTGTAAGCAAGTGGTAGCTTTTTACTACATCCATCATATGCGGGCCGTGGATATAATAATATTGCAACTCGCCACCATCGGCCCAAAAACTGGTTTTGGTAGGATCTTCAGCGCCAAAATCAAAATGCGCTTTAAAGGTATTATCAAAGAAAATACCATGCGCTATGCCTTCGTTTATACTGATATAAAAAGGGATACTGCGGTACAGCGGATCCTGGTTCCATGCGAAAGAATAGGCATCGGTATTCCAATTTTTTAAGCGCTTACCGCGGAGGTTTAATTCAGTAGGTTTATCTCCTAAGCCAAAAAAGCTTTCTTCCTGATGGCACTCTTTAGTACAGAAAACATAATATCCTCCAAATTTCACGTTCTCTTCCCAATGCATTGGTACTGCATCTGTACTTGTAATCTTGTCGTTACTATCAGAAAAAGAGATGAAAAAATCTTGTTTGCGGATATGGCAGTTAACGGCTCTGGTATTTACCCTGTATTCCAACTCATCTTCATCAAGAGAGAAGAAGATGGCCTTACGTTCCACACTTGGAACACCGTATGAAAAATCGTCGAGAAAAACACTATGAGGAGCTAACCTAACACGTATAATTTGATCGGTTACTACTATAACTTCTACCGTGGCATTGCCGTCGGTAAAATATAGTTTGTTTTCTATTTGCGAAACCTTGGTAACTGCACCTAAATATTTTTTTATGATGGGCTTAATCCCATCAGCCGGGTTATTGAGGTGATGAAACTCTTCTTCCTCTTCCTGCTCTATAATTTTATTGGCTAATAGCTCTTGGTTGAGTAAATTTTCTTCCATTAAAAAGATGCGTTTAATTAAATAATTATTACAAATTTATGATTTGCAATATACAATATTCAAGCATAATTAAGCCAATTTATATGACAGTATTATCCTAAATTTTGTTTTTAAAACGCATAAAATTCTTTAAGCCAGCTAGGTAATGTTTTTAAAAAGGCCTAAAATTTATTCTTCTTCTTTAATTAAAAGGGTTAATAAACCTGCCAAAATCATGAGGCAACCGCCAATTTCAACTGCCAATAGGCGGTTATTATTCAGCAAATGCGACATGATCCAACCAAAAAACAGGGAAGCCAGTATTTCGGGCATCACGATAAAAAAGTTAAAAATACCCATGTATATGCCAATTTTATCCTCAGGTAAGCAACCGCCCAGCATGGCATAAGGCATGGATAATATACTGGCCCAAGCAATACCCACACCCGACATAGACAGGTACAACATATTTGGCTGATGGATGAAGCCTACCGAAATAAGACCAGCCGCACCACAAAATAAACAAAGCATATGGGTATACTTTCTACCAATACTCCTAGCAATAAACGGTATGCACATGGCGAATAAAAAAGTTATCAGGTTATAAAATGATAGCGTTAAACCTGCAAATTCAACCCCCTTATTGTAAAGCGCTGAATTTTCTGAAACCGCCCCAAAAACATTTCTGGCCACTGCCGGTGAGTAATAAAACCACATTAAAAATAATCCCGGCCAAGTAAAAAATTGAACCAAGGCTAACTTTCTCATTCTTTTTGGCATTACCCAAATGGCATGAAAAATTTCGGTTGCACCTGCACCAAACCCTTTTTTTTCCTCCTTTTTCTTTTGTTTCTCGTCAATATCAGCCGGAGGGTACTCTGAACTAGTTATTACGGTATATACTACAGTGCCAATAAAAGCAATTGCACCAATATAAAATGAATATCGCACCGTAGCCGGAATTTCGCCTTTAACCAATTGGTTTACAACATGAAACCAATGGGCCATCATCCAAGGTAAAGCAGAGGCAATGATAGAACCAAGACCAATAAATACACTCTGCATGGCGAAGCCTTGTGTACGCTGCTCATCGGGCAATTTATCGGTTATAAATGCCCTGAAAGGTTCCATACTTACATTAATGGATGTATCTAAAATCCATAATGTACCGGCCGCCATCCATAATGTGGATGATTGAGGCATGATAAATAAGCAAATGGTACTAAATATTGCTCCTACCAAAAAATAGGGTCTGCGTCTGCCTAATGTTTTACTCCAGGTATGATCACTTAAATACCCAACTATAGGTTGCACCAACAGACCAGTTAAAGGAGCAGCTAAAAATAGCATAGGAATTTTATCTGCTTTTGCGCCCAGATATTCATAAATAGCACCCATATTGGCCATTTGTAGAGCCCAGCCAAACTGGATACCTAAGAAGCCGAAGCTCATATTCCAAATAGACCAAAAACTTAATTTCGGCTTTTGAAAAGTAGTTGTTGAGGTCATAATTTTATTGGTTCGGTTTGTTGATTGTTATAATTTTTTAATTGGTTATTTTAATTTTTTAGATCGATAAGGTGAGCAAAAAAAAAGATTGAGTACTAATATCATCATACTTTTTAAAACTCAAGCAACATACCGCCATTCGCCGGCAGACTCACTTGTAACCCTAAAGCTATATGATCGGTACTTATTATCTTTCCACTCAATAAGTCGGTAAAGGTAACCTTGCCCATCAGGTTAAATTTCGACAATAAATCATCCGGTAATTTAATGGTAATGTTACTTTCGGTCCTACTAAAATTGGTGATTACCAATATACGTTGATTTTCAACATATCGAAGGAAAATATATAGTTGCTGATTAAAGCCCGGCTGATGCTCGTTGACTATCATCAATTCATAAAAACTACCGTCCTTTAAAGCTGATTTGCTATTTACGGCATTGAGTAATGTGCTGTAAAAACTACGAAGATTTTTCTGGCTATTGTTTAACTGTGCGCCATCAAAACTACCAATATTTGCCCATTTTTGATGTTCGGTAACCCCCCAATAATCAAAAATAGTGGTGCGGCCATCATCTCCACTAAAACCTTGCGCTCCTTCGGCCGGCTCCCCTACTTCCTGCCCGAAATATACCATAATTGGCCCTGTTGCCAAAGTAGCAGAGACTATCATGCCTGGAACTGCCAACCAAGGGTTACCCGCAAAATACTTGGAAGCAATACGCTGTTCATCATGGTTTTCCATAAAGCGTAGCATATGCTCATCAATCCCCTTGGTATCATGATTCCAAACACGGTTTATTTCCCAAGTACTACTTTCATAAGGATTGCAGGTGAGCCTCCTGATGGCATCGTATAGTCCTACTTTATCATACAAGTAATCAAACTTACCATCAAAAATATATTTGCCATATAAGTTGGTATTATAGGCCTCGCCAATAAATACAATGGCAGGATAGCTTTCTTTTAGTTTTGGTATTACCCAGCCCCAAAATTCAATGGGTACCATCTCAACCATATCGCATCTAAAAGCATCCACACCCTTCTTGGCCCAGAATAATAAAATATCCAATATTTTTTGCCAAAGTGGTGGTATTGGATTGAAATGCAAACCATGCCAGTTTTGGTAATCAACCCCGTAATTCAGTTTGCAAGTCTCAAACCAATCATTAATGGAAGGCCATGCGCTAAAAACATCGTTCCCTGTAGCTTTGGCAGGATTTTCATCAAATTTCCCATCTTTTAACGGGCTTTTAAAGTCATCGCCACCCGGATTATAACCATTTGGCACTACCAAAGAATTACCGGGGATATAATAAAAATCATTTAAGGGTGAGAAGGCCTTGCTTTTATCATCATCCTGCCCAATGTCTGTTACACCATCTGGTTTTTTATCCGATGCGTAGGTGCGGGCAACATGGTTGGGTACCAAATCAATAATAACCTTTAAACCATATTGGTGGGTTCGGCTTATTAATGCTTCAAATTCGTCCATTCGGTTAGGTACGTCCACAGCCAAATCGGGCGCAACATCGTAATAATCCTTAATTGCATAAGGTGAACCGGCTCTCCCCTTTACCACATCAGGGTCGTCTGATTCAATGCCATAGGCCGAATAATCCGTCATGGTGGCATGCTCTATAATACCAGTAAACCAAACATGGGTAAACCCCATTGTTTTTATTTCGAGCAGTGCCTTGTTATTAATATCATTGAACTTACCAACTCCATTTTCTTCAATGCTACCGTAAAATTTATTGGTGGTAACAGTATTTCCAAACAAGCGCGGCAGAACTTGATAGATAATGAGTTTATGACTAGCCGGGCTTTGTTCCATGATTTGATTTTATACGATCGCTTAATCAAAAATTTTTATGCCTCAACAAATAATTCGGTATTGGCATCTATAAACTGTTCTTTATAAAAAACGGTTAATGCAATGGGTTGGTCAGACAGGTTTTTAACAAATACACCTGCCTTGGTTACCTTTATATTTAACAGCTTGCCTCTAAAACCTATATGGAACGAGAATGATTTCCATTTTGAAGGCAGGAATGGCTGGAATGAAAGATGGCCAAAACGGACACGCATACCACCGAAACCCTCAACAATTGACATCCAAGTACCGGCCATAGAGGTTATATGACAACCATCTTCGGTATCGTTGTTGTAATCGTCTAAATCGAGTCGTGAAGTGCGCAGGTAAAACTCATAAGCCCTTGCTTCATCGCCTAATTTTGCAGCTAAAATAGCATGCACACAAGGTGATAATGATGATTCATGTACGGTACGAGGCTCGTAAAAGTCGAAGTTGCGGCGAATGGTTTCGTTATCAAACTCATCTTCAAAAAAGTAAATCCCCTGCAATACGTCCGCTTGTTTAATAAAGCAAGAACGGAGAATCCTATCCCAGCTCCATTTTTGGTTAATCGGTCGGTCTGTGGATGGTAAATCTTTCACCAAAATTTGCTCTTTATCCAAATATCCATCCTGTTGTAAAAACACCATTTGAGCATCGTCAAAAGGGAAATACATATTTTCGATAATATGATTAAATCTGGCTGATTCATGTTTCTCATCAAAATTTATCCTTTTTATCAGCGCATTGTATTTATCATGATCTTTTGAGCGTACCTTATCAATCACCTCTAAGGTATATTCCATACACCAAGTGGCAATTTTATTGGTGTACCAATTGTTATTTACGTTGTTTTCGTATTCGTTTGGACCGGTTACACCCAGCATTACGTATTGCTTTTTATCGTTAGACCAAGTAATGCGTTGCGACCAGAAACGAGATATGGCGATTAAAACTTCCAGACCATAATCAAATAAATAAGTATCATCGCCTGTGTAACGCACATAATTAAATATGGCAAAAGCAATGGCGCCATTACGGTGAATCTCTTCAAAAGTAATCTCCCATTCGTTATGACATTCTGTGCCATCCATAGTCACCATCGGGTAAAGCGCCGCACCATTTGTAAAACCTAAAAGCTTTGCGTTTTCAATAGCTTTGCCCAATTGCTTATAGCGGTATAACAACAAGTTGCGTGTAACCTTTTGATCGGCAGTTGAGAGATAAAACGGAACGCAATAAGCCTCGGTATCCCAATAAGTAGAGCCACCGTATTTTTCGCCGGTGAAACCTTTAGGTCCAATATTTAAGCGGTCATCTTCACCGGTATAAGTTTGGTTAAGTTGGAAAATATTAAATCGGATGGCCTGTTGTGCAGCAACATCGCCTTCAATAATAATATCGTTATGTTTCCATTTTTCGGCCCAAGCTTCGGCTTGCCCTTTTAGTAAAGCATCAAAGCCTAGTTTGCTTGCGCGGCTTAGGGCATCTTTTACCTTTTCGGCAAGTAGTTCGGCCGTGTAATTTTGAGAGGAAACATTGGCAGCATATTTAACTACCGTAATGGTTTGGTTGACATTCGCTTTTATTTTTGCCCTTAAACCAATAAATTTTTCTTTTTGAAACGGTTGCAAGATTTCGTCTATGGGATTACCATCCACCAATACACTCAACTGCATGCCGGTTGCTACCTCAAAACCTGTTTTTTTAGTACGCATTTGGATAAAGCCAGCATTTTCCCAACTGTCTTTTTTTACTTCATCCCAAAATTTTTCATCGTAATTGGAGTCCTTATTAACAACATCGCCATCAATATAGGGGGCAACAGCAATAGGAGCACTAAAATTTAATGGTGTTAATTGGTATTGGATGGCACCAATTTCATCATCGGCCATGCTGCAAAAACGAACAGATTTTACCTTAAGTAACTTTCCGCTATTGGTTTTGGCAATAAATGACCTTTGAAGGTAGCCTTCTTTCATATCAAGAACCCTTTCAAACGCTGTCACTTCACATTTTGCCAGGTCAAGTTGCTCATCGTCAATAACTACATCAATACCTATCCAATTGGCAGCATTCAATACTTTGGCAAAATATTCGGGATAACCATTTTTCCACCAACCTACCCGTGTTTTATCGGGATAGTAAACGCCGGCAACATAATTGCCCAATAGCGTATCGCCACTATAAGCTTCTTCAAAATTAGCCCGCTGACCGAAACGGCCATTTCCTAAACTAAAAATACTTTCAGAAACCTTGTTATGATGAGGGTCGAATCCTTGTTCAATAATTTTCCATTCATCAACCTTAATATAGTCCTTCATCTTTAATCTTAATATATTTTAATTTGCCTATCAGGATTTTTGTTTAAATATTTTATTATAAGTTATTTAGCTTTTCCAAACTCATTTCGTCCAAACCGCCCAATACCAAATTTGCCTCAGCCAGCACATCGGGCGAGCCAATGCCAACCACTTTCATTCCACCTTTTATAGCGGCTTCAACACCAGCTATGGCATCTTCATAAACCACACATTCGGAGGGGTCAACACCTAAAGCTTCGGCTCCTTTTAAAAAAACTTCCGGGTCGGGTTTTGCCTTGCTTACTTTATTGCCGTCAATTACCGCATCAAATAACTGAGTCAAACCAGTTTTTTCCAAAATCATCATTGAATTTTTACTTGCCGAGCCAAGGGCGGTTTTTATACCCGCATTTCGGCAGGTTTCTAAAAACTCTTTGGCACCGGGTAAAATTTCGGCAGGCGTCATGTGGCTTATCATATCCACATACCATTGGTTTTTGCGGGTAGCAAGTTCATGCTGTTCGGTAGGGGTTTTGCTTACACCACCCCATTTTAATATCAATTCGAGCGAGCGGGTACGACTTACGCCTTTTAATTTTTCGTTATCGTGCTCGGTAAAGTCAAAACCAAGTTCATTGGCTAATTTTTTCCAAGCCTTATAATGATAAACAGCTGTATCAACAATTACACCATCAAGGTCAAAAATACAAGCCTTTACTATACTCATTTTAGGTTATTTTAATTATTTGAATCACGAAAACCAAATTAATAGGTATGGTTCAACGTTCATGAATTGAATTATATTATAGCGTAAAAAAAGATATTTTAAATTTAATAGCAAAATAATATCCTGAATTAGGCCATTAAAAAAAAACATTTTGAATTTATTTAATAATTTCGAGAACCAAGGTTGATTTATCAGCCAAATTCAATTCTTTCAAATCAACCACTTCCCCGGTAATAACATTCTGTGCTTTTTTAGCTCCATTAAGTTGCTCGATAAATCGATCGGTTTTTAGCTTTAGGTCATTTTCAGAACTATTGTAAATTACCATTACGGTTTTAGTTGCATCGTACCTAAAATAAACATAAATGCCATTTTCGGGGATGTATTGCATAAGCTTACCGGTTTGCAGAGCGGTGGTGTTTTTGCGGTAATTAGCCAATTTACGCACAAAATTAAATGCATCATTTTCGGCAGGGTTACGCCCTTGTTCGGTAAATTTATTTACCTTATCGCTTGGCCAACCACCCGGAAAATCAGACCTCACCAAGCCATCGGGGTTCGAAAAATTCTTCATTAAAATCTCATCGCCATAATACATTTGTGGCACCCCTCTAAGCGTTAACAAAAAGGTAATGGCCGATTTATACTTACTCACATTTTCGCCAACTACCGAGAAAATGCGGCTCATATCATGGTTATCCAGAAAAATGGTATTTAGGGAGGCATCTTTATATAAAAAATCTTGCGCCAGAACAGAATAAAGGCGGTTAACACCATCTGTCCAACCATTATTGCCATTCAAGGCCTCGTAAATAGCATCTTTAACCACACCATCAGTAACACCCGGCAGGTGGGTATCAAAGCCACGATTTACGGTATTGCCACCGGTAAAAAATGCCTGATTGGTAGCCGACCATACCAAAGTTTCGCCAAAAATAGATAGGTGTGGAAATTCGGCTTGAACATCTTGGGCCCATTTGGCCATGTAAGCAGGGTCGTTATACGGATAAGTATCTAAGCGGAAACCATCAACTCCGGCATATTCAACCCACCAAATATGATTTTGCGTCAGAAAATTTTGTACGTAAGGATTATTCTCGTTCATATCCGCCATGCGCCTATCAAACCAGCCATCCAGCATTTTCTTGCGATCAGAGGGTGCCGCATAAGGATCCATCACAGCGGCATCTCTAAAATTCGAGGTGGTATAAGTAGGCCATTGGTGCACCCAGTCTTTCATTGGCATATCGGCTATGGTATAGCCTTCGGTACCGGCATGGTTATGCACCAAATCTTTCACCACCTTCAAACCCATACCATGGCATTTTTCTACAAATTTTTTGTATAACTCGTTGGTACCAAAACGTTGGTCAACTTTATAATGGTCTGTAACAGCATAACCATGATAGGAAGCATTTGGTTCATCATTTTCTATTTCGGGGGTGAGCCAAATGGCTGTTACACCTAAATCTTTCAAATAATCCAAATGATCCATTATACCTTGTATGTCGCCGCCGTGGCGTTTATACATTTGGTTGCGGTTTACACCAACCTCGTGCATATTGCTAAACGAATCGTTGGTGGTATCGCCATTGGCAAAACGATCGGGCATCAGCAAGTAAATCAAATCTTTATTGGTTACCCCTTGTGCCCTATTGGCCGATTTATCACGTTCTTTTAGGGCATAAGTGTATACTAAGGGCGTTTCGCCAGCTTTTATAAATTTTATTTGGAAAGTACCTGCCTTTGTGGAGGATGCGATGACAAGATCAATAAATAAATAATTAGGATTTTCGACCTTATGCACCGTAAGCAATTTAACACCCGGGTAATTTAATTGTACATCGCGGCTGCTGATATTATTGCCATGCACAATTAATTGCAAATTAGGGTTATGCATACCAACCCACCAAAACATGGGTTCAACACGCTCCAAGGCAGGTATTTGTGCAAAGGCGACAAAGGAAATTAACAGACAAAATGCCGTTAATGCAGTAAATTTCTTCATAGAGGTTTTTTAGTAAGGTATAATTGGTTACCTGATGATTATATACAATAAAATAAGATTCAAATTTAACGTAAAAAAATAATTAGCGTTAAGAAATAAAATATTATGCGTAATTATATAAGAGAAAACGTATTTTAAGAAAGGTAAATGGTTAAAAAATAATTCATTGCAAATTAATTTCTTAAAAAATATATAAGGTTTATTTAGGTTTGCAAATATGTACCACGTATTAAATAACCCTGCTTGGCATGCCCTTAACTCGGGCAATAGTAACCTTGCTTTTGGAAATGAAAGGGTAAAATATTTTGATTCACGGGTTTCACCTTTTGTTGGCTTGCGGGAAAATTCGGTCGATAATTTTAAAATTCTATACGATATATTAAGCAGAAACCAACCAATCATATTTATTTCTGACATAGAATTAGATATACCCCAAGGATGGAAATTAATAAGGTATGTTAAATGCTTGCAAATGGTATATAATTCCCTTCAGTCTTTTGATTTAGAGAACACTAACTTAATATCCTTAACGGATGTGCATATCCCAAAAATGCTGGAGCTCACCCAACTTACCAAACCCGGACCATTTGATGAGCGCACCATAGACTTTGGCGATTACTTTGGCATTTTTGAGGACGAACAATTGGTAGCCATGGGTGGACAACGCTTGCATCCAACACCCTATCAAGAAATTAGCGCCATTTGTACCCACCCTGATTTTTTAGGTAAAGGCTATGCCAGCCAAATATTAAAGTTTCATATTAACCGTATTTTGAACGAGGAGGGAATTCCCTTTTTACATGTGAGGGACGATAACCACCGAGCCATTCAAGTTTATGAAAGGCTTGGTTTTGATACACTCATACAGTTGCATTTTTATTTTATACAAAAAGTATAACGTGTACAAAAAACCTTTAAAATTGATTTATATTTTTTTTAGGATAATTTTTTTGAAAAGGTTTAAAAACAATTTTTATTGTGATATTTGAAATGATAAAAGCCTCATAAAAACCTATAATATTGTTATGCAAGAGTTAGAACCAGCCGTACTGCAAAAAATAAATTCGTGGCTACAGGGTAGCTATGACCAAACTGTAAAAAATGAAATCCAAAAATTGCTTGATGAAAAAGCATATACCGAACTAACCGATTCGTTTTACCGCGATCTTGAATTTGGTACAGGTGGTTTGCGCGGCATTATGGGCAATGGCACCAACCGTATTAACAAATATACCATTGGCGCAGCTACACAGGGGCTGGCAAATTATCTCAAAAAAACCTATCCCGGCGAAAAAATTAAGGTAGCCATAGCGCATGATAGTCGCAACAATGCCGAATTGTTTTCGCGCATTACTGCCGAGGTTTTCTCGGCAAATGGCATACATGTTTACTTTTTTAAAGCCCTGCGCCCTACCCCCGAGTTATCATTCGCGGTGCGGGTATTGGGTTACAAAAGTGGTGTAATGCTTACCGCTTCGCATAATCCTAAAGAGTATAATGGCTACAAGGCCTATGGTGCCGATGGCGGGCAATTTGTTAGTCCGGCTGATACCGCGGTGATGGACGAGGTTGCTGCCATAAAAAGCATTGATGAAGTACACTTTACCAGAGTTGATGCCAATATTGAAGAGATAGGCGAAGAAATTGATGAACAATATTTGAGTAAAATAACCGCGCTTTCTGTTTCGCCTGAAGCTATTCATAGGCAAAAAGACCTGAAAATTGTTTACTCGCCTATACATGGTACCGGGATAACCTTGGTTCCGCAAGCCTTAAAAAGATTTGGTTTTGAGAATGTTATTTTGGTTGATGAACAAATTACCCCTGATGGTAACTTCCCGACAGTAATATATCCGAACCCAGAAGAGAAAGAAGCGCTAACCCTGGCCTTGAAAAAAGCCAAAGAAGTAGATGCCGATTTGGTATTGGCAACCGACCCGGATGCCGACCGTGTAGGTATAGCCGTTAAAAACCTGGATAATGAATTTGTATTGCTAAACGGCAACCAAACAGGTTGCATGTTGATAAATTATTTATTAACAGCCTGGCAAGAAAAAGGGAAATTAACAGGTAAGGAATATATTGTAAAAACCATTGTAACCAGTAACCTAATTGATGCCATTGCTGCAGCCAAACACGTAACTTGTTATAATACTTTAACCGGTTTTAAATACATTGGCGAGCTAATGACCAAGTTTGAAGGTAAACAAACCTTTATTGGTGGAGGAGAAGAAAGTTATGGCTATCTGATTGGTGAATTGGTAAGAGATAAAGATGCGGTTGTATCGAGTGCGTTTATTGCTGAGATGACAGCTTATTACAAAGACAAAGGCACCAGCTTGTTTGAAGCGTTGATTAACACCTATGTACAGTATGGCTTTTATAAGGAAAAATTAATTTCGATTACTAAAAAAGGCAAATCGGGCGCTGAGGAGATCAAGGAGATGATGGAGAAATTCAGGACCAACCCTCCGGTTACCTTGGGTGGCTCAAAAGTTACTACCTTAAAAGATTATGAAAAGAGCCTGGAAACCGATTTGGTAACTGGTAAAATCAGTAAAATTGAACTGCCAACATCGGATGTGTTGCAATTTATTACCGCGGATGGTAGCATCATATCGGCCCGACCATCAGGAACCGAACCAAAAATTAAACATTCTCCCAAAATCCTGTCGCCAACTTGTACATGGCACAGCGGGCCTTGTAAAACGCGGTTGCCGTTGCACAAGGGTGCCTTACCTCTTTCAGGCTCAATTGTTTTTCAGATGCCTTGTGCGGAGCTTGCTCAAAAACTCCGGAGACATACCGAGGTAAGAGGCAATATAGTGTTGCGGCACACGCTGGGGAATGGTTGGGTAGCGTTGTATAAAATCTAGGTATTTTTCTAAGCCGCTATGGGTAATGGTTTTAAACAACCTGCTTTGTACTACGGAAAGATGGCGTTGAATCATCAGCCTGAACATCCTTTCCAGCTTGGGTACTTCTGCCAAAAGCTTCTCTTTCGATTCCCTCGATAGCATCAACAGCTCGCAGTTTTCCAAGGTTTCAATAAACATATTGCTTGCCTTCTCATCCTGAAAGCTTGTAATATCGCTAACCCACCAATCCTCTACCGCAAACTGCAGCGTTACCTCAGTACCGTTACTGTCAATATAGTATTCCCGTATGCAGCCTTTAACCACATATGCTTCAAAATTGCAAATATTCCCTGCCATTAAAAGCATAGTTTTTTTAGGTATGGCCTTGTACTGCAGCATGGAGTTAAAATATTCCAATTCAGTGGTAGATAAGCTAACTGATTTTAAAACGTATGCATTTATATGCTCAAACATTGTTTTTTAAATTTCTTGTCCCAGTTCAATGGAGTTTACGCAAAGTAATGCCAATTTTACACCGTAAGTTAGTTGGGTCCAACGGGCTCGGCAATCAGAGATAAAAATACTTTATATTCAGCAAATGGAAAATCAACAGCTGGCGGCAATTATCAATACGATGTTTGCCGAAATAGAAAGGCTTATACCGGTTTACATGCAAAACCCAGCAGACCGCAACATTGCCAACGGTAACGTTGCCGTGTGCATTATAGCAGACAATGGGATGGTGTTTGGCAGGATGTTTGGTGAAAATAAACCGCGATTAAGGCAGACGTACAAAGTTGCGTGGACAAAGGCAAGCCAGGTTTGGCTTACCGGCGTAAAAACCGGCGAATACGAAAAAATGGTTTTTAACGGGATTGTTGAAGAAAATGGCAATGGCATAGAGGCCCCGGATTTGATTGGGTGGCAAGGCGGGCAACCACTAACGCTGCCGGATGGATCAACCATCGCCGTTGGGTTTAGTGGCTTCCGTGGTATAGTTGACTTGGAGATTATGGTAAAAGTATTCAACAAGGCAACAGGCAGCATTTAATCACTTTAAAATTTGAAAATATGGTTTATACACCCAATTCAGCGCGTTATAAAAACATGCATTACCGCCGTTGCGGCAAAAGCGGTTTAATGCTGCCGGCCGTATCGTTAGGCCTATGGCACAATTTCGGGGCTATTGATAACCTGGAGAATGCCCGGGCAATATTAAGGCTGGCATTTGACAGCGGCATAACGCATTTTGATTTAGCCAACAATTACGGGCCGCCTGCCGGTTCTGCCGAGGAAACGTTCGGTAAGATTTTTAAAGATGACTTTACAAGCTACCGGGATGAGATGGTTATCTCAACAAAAGCAGGCTGGGGTATGTGGGAAGGCCCTTATGGTGATTGGGGCTCAAAAAAATACCTGGTGGCCAGTTTAGACCAAAGCTTAAAACGCATGGGGTTGGATTATGTGGATATTTTTTACCACCATCGCCCCGACCCCCATACGCCGTTGGAGGAAACGATGGGCGCGCTAGACCTTATTGTGCGCCAAGGCAAGGCTTTGTATGTGGGCATATCTAGTTATAGCGCATCAGAAACGGAGGCTGCCATCGCTGTTTTGAAACAACTAGGCACCCCATGCCTGATACACCAACCAAAATATTCCATGTTCGACCGCTGGGTTGAAGGCGGCTTGCTGGATGTACTGGGCAGCAACGGCGTTGGCTGTATA
>CAIYNX010000172.1 GCA_903927645.1 uncultured Mucilaginibacter sp. | reverse complement strand
ACTGAATATTCTTTTTGCGTTTTTCCGTTGGGGATGAGGTAAGCGGCTAAATACACCAATTTTTCAATTTTATTTGGGCGGTATTCCGCGGCTTGCGATATCATGATACCATTTTTACTATGGCCAACCAAAATTACCTTGCCTTCCTGCTCATCAATCAAATCGCAAATTTTGGTTACGGTATCTTGCATCCTTACTTTAGCTATAGGGGTTTTATCTCGGCCCATACCCGGTAAATCAATCGCGATGGCTTTATGCCCTTGTTTTTCGAGTATGGGTATTACCTTATGCCAGTTCCATGCGCTATGCCACGAACCATGTATTAAAATAAAAGTTTTCATGTTGTTTTATATTATCTATTACAAAACTGGCGTTAAAGCATCTAAATAAAAACCCGAAACTTGCTTAAAATAGATGATAGGTTAATACTATTACGTTTTTAAATTAAAACAATCGGGGTATTTTTGGGTTGGTAATAAACACATTATTTATTTTATAAACTATTTATGAAAAGCATTAAATTTTTAATAACCGCTTTATTTACAGCTTCGATTTTAATATTAACCTCCGCAAAAACAGCAGATGGTGGTAAAGAGCGCGAACGCATTGAAAATGCCGCCAATGTGATAGAAGACTTTGGAAAAATGAAAGAATCTATCCCGCATCAAATGATAGTTGATTGCGAAGGCATTATCATTATACCTAAAATGCTGAATGCCGGTTTGATAGTGGGGGCTAAAAGAGGTCGTGGTATTGCCATGGTTAAACTTGAAAATGGAAAATGGAGTAATCCCGTTTTTATTACCTTGACAGGAGGAAGTGTAGGTGCTCAAATTGGTATTCAATCGGTCGATTTGGTATTGGTATTTCAACATAAAGGAGTACTTACCAAGGTTCAAAATGGCGATTTTACCATAGGGGGCGATATTTCGGCGGCGGCTGGTCCGGTTGGCAGGAGCTCTACCGCCAGTACCGATTATAAAATGGAAGCCGAAGTTTATTCCTACTCACGTAGTCGCGGATTGTTTGCAGGTATTAGTATAACAGGTGCAAGTTTGTCTATCGATAAAACAGCAATTACTAATTTTTATGGCGATAATTTCACTTCTCAACAATTGTTTGAATCTTCAAAAACATCGTCTGATGCAATTAAGGATGTGAAGGAAAATTTGAATAAGCTCTAGTATTTTAAATCCACTATAAAATATCAACCCAAGCTAGCTACTGCCATGAAGGATAATAATATTTCCCTTCATGGCAGTATTATTTTGGATAATCTTTAAAGTAGTTAAAATGCAATAAAATCAAATGGAAGCATTTTTCGTTGAAAAAACGGCATAGCTTCTCCCCTTTAGTTAATTGCAGTTTTTAACTTAGCCAGGTAAATTAAATGGCTTATGCAAACTTCAGCTACCCTCATATTTCCGCATCAACTGTTTCAAAATCACCCCGGTTTGCAAGGTGGGCGCATGGTTTACTTAGTGGAAGAATGGCTATTTTTTAGACAATACAATTTCCATAAAAAAAAGTTGGTGCTGCATAGGGCAAGCATGAAATTTTACGAGTCATGGCTTAGCGAACATGGTTACCAAGTAAAGTATGTCGCCACGAATGCTGCCGAAAATGATTGCCGGTTATTGGTAGCTATTATGGCAAGCCAAGGCATTCAGCATATTTATATTGCTGATGTGGCTGATGATTGGTTACTTCAAAGAATGACAAATGCTTGCAACAAGCAGAGTGTTGAACTTCATGTACTTAACAGCCCAAATTTTTTGAATATTCCAGAAAACGTTGGGCAGCTTGTTGATAAGCGGGGTAAATATTTTCAAACAAACTTTTATGTTGGGGAACGAAAACGGCTGAACCTATTGATGGAAAAAGATGGTAAGCCTGAAGGCGGGCAGTGGACATTTGATTCCGACAACCGCAAAAAATTTCCTAAAAACGAACTGGTTCCAACGTATAATTTACCCACTGATAATGATTTTTTAAAGGAAGCGCGACAATATGTTGATAGGCATTTTCCGGAAAATTACGGACATACCCAAGGGGAGTGTTTATTTGGCGTAACTTTTCAAGATGCCGCTGCATGGCTTAATGAGTTTTTAAATAAGCGATTTCATCAGTTTGGCATTTATGAAGATGCTATTGTAGCTAATCAGGTAATGTTGTTTCATTCCTGCCTTACGCCAATGCTAAATGTGGGGTTATTAAATCCCGAACAAATCGTTCAGCAAGCTATTGATGTGGGTAAACAATTGGGCGTACCCCTTAATTCTATCGAAGGATTTATCAGGCAGATTATAGGTTGGCGCGAGTTTATGCGATTGGTTTACGAACGTGAAGGAGCTAAACAACGTACCCGCAACTTTTGGCAATTTAAGCGCCGCATCCCCAAAAGTTTTTGGACCGGACAAACGGGTATTTTGCCTATAGATATTACCATAGCTAAAGTAATTCGCGATGGTTACTGCCATCATATTGAACGCCTGATGGTACTAGGCAACTTTATGCTGCTTTGCGAATTTGACCCTAACGAGGTTTACCGCTGGTTTATGGAATTGTTTATTGACGCTTATGATTGGGTGATGGTGCCCAATGTGTACGGGATGTCGCAATTTGCTGATGGCGGGATGATGGTAACTAAGCCATACATTAGTGGAAGTAACTATTTGATGAAGATGAGCGATTACCCCAAAGGCGATTGGCAAGCCACTTGGGATGGTTTATTTTGGCGCTTTATGAGCAAGCATCGTGAGGTACTGGCTTCCAATCCTAGGCTTGGAATGTTGATAAGCACTTTCGATAAAATGCCATTGGAAAAGCAACAATTACACCTAAACGAAGCTGAGCGTTATTTGGCTTCGCTTGGTAGCAATTAAGCATCCATCATTTTATTTTAGATATTATTGCAAAGCGCCTAGGCTTCAAATATATTTGCCTAGAAAGAATTTTAAGCATAAAAAAAATGAAGGCACATCTGGTATTCGCGCATCCAAACCTGCAATCGTACAACGGAAAATTAAGAGATACAGCTATTGAAACATTGGAAGCCAATGGGTGGACGGTTTCTGTTAGCGATTTATTCCAGATGAAATTTAAAGCCTCCGCCGATGAGGGGGATTTTATAAGTCTGCATAACCCCACCTTTTTCGACTTGCAAATTGAGCAACAAATAGCCGTACAAAAACAAACATTTACAGCGGATATACAGCGTGAACAAGAATTATTAAAGGAAGCAGACCTCATCATTTTTCAATTCCCGCTATGGTGGTACAGTATGCCGGGGGTGTTGAAGGGCTATTTTGATAGGGTTTTCTCAATGGGTTGGGCCTATGGCGGCCATCAGGCTTTAGCCGGAAAAAAAGCATTGGTTTGCATGACTACGGGGGCGCCCGATTTTGCCTGGACCGAAGAAAAACGCGGCACCATCAAGGATATTTTTAAGCATTTATTTATAGGTATTTTTGGACTTTGCGGCCTGCAAACCTTGGAACCCTTTTTGGTGTATGGCGCAAAAAGGCATACGGAGGAGGATAAAATTATAACGCTGGAAAACTATAAGAAAAGGATTGTTGATTTTGGGATAAATTTTACAAAATTTAACGAATACAGTAAACTTTAGATACCATAGGCTTCATTACATGAAATTTGGTCATATAAATTAACTGAATTATTTTAAGGAATGTTTATTATTTTTCTACTGTATGTTATTACAATATAGAATTCCCAGTTGTAATAATGCCCTATTAAGAATTCCTTTTTTCCAAATAATGGAATTACACCTGGTGCACTTGCCACAAACTTACAAAGACCAGCATCAAATGGTATTTTAATTTTTTGAAATGGGGTTAGTGTATAATTATTATAGTTTAAAGATAATGTCATCGCATGTTTTGTATTATTAAATATCCTTAAATCTGGTTTAGTATTAGAACTGTCTGCTTGTTCTTCTACAAATGGAGAACTACTGCTTTCTTTTACTTTTCCCGTAAATTTAATAACGTTGCTTTTCACATAACCAATCTGAGCCGTTTTAATTATCCAAACTTTAGTGTAACTACCTATAGTATCTTCACTAAAATAAAAAAGTAAAGTTTGTGGTTTAAGTTTTTTTAAAACCCTAGCGTTAGCAAAAGCATATT
>CAIYNX010000171.1 GCA_903927645.1 uncultured Mucilaginibacter sp. | reverse complement strand
TGGAAAGATATTTTTGTAAGTAATGGAATTAGTAAAGATTTGACCGACCAAGATTTTTTAACTTTTTTTAGTAGCGATGAAGTATTATCCCATGTGAAAAAATTAGGGTTCAAATTTGAGGAACTCATAAATAAAATGCCTAAACATCCTATACCTAATTACGGCTTTTTAAACCAAAAAAATTTACAATTTAAAAATGCAACACAACAATTAGGATTTGATATTCCTTCTTTTAGCAATGGTGCTGCTTACGGAGACCTTGATGGAGATGGCGACCTAGACCTAGTTGTTAATAATGAGAATGGCGAAGCATTTATTTATCGGAATATGACTTCCGAAAAAACCAAAGCCCATTATTTGAAAGTTAACCTGAAAGGGAATGGTATGAATACTTTCGGCATTGGTGCTAAGGTAACAATTTATACCAAAGGAATGCAGCAATTACTTGAACAAATGGTTACTAGAGGATTTGAAAGCAGTGTTGAACCTGTTTTGAATTTTGGTACCGGAACGTTTAAAATGATTGATAGTTTGCGTATTATTTGGCCTGATATGAGAATGCAGGTGCTAAAAAATATTAGCACTAATACGGCTATAACACTTTATCAAAAAAATGCCGATAGGCTATTTAAGCCTGCCCTGCAAAAAAAATCAACATTGTTTAAAAACGTAACTCAGCAACAAATTATAGGAAAAATAAAACATAATGAAAATGATTTCAAGGACTTTGATGTTGAGAGATTGATCCCTAAAATGTTATCGACCGAAGGACCGAAGCTTGCTGTTGGAGATGTAAATGGTGATGGTTTGGAGGATTTTTATATGGGAAATGCAACCGGGGATACTGCTAAATTATTCCTTCAACAACCTGATGGTAAATTTGTACAAAAGGATGCTTATTCTTTTGTTCAAGATAAAGATTTTGAAGCCATAGGCGCAGAATTTTATGATGTTGACCACGATGGCGATTTGGATTTAATAGTAGCTTCGGGCGGTAACCAGGAAAAACAAGGTTCGTTGAATCTATTAATCCGCCTTTACATAAATGATGGTAAGGGTAATTTTGTTCGGAGGTTTAATAATTGGCCTCAAATTTCGTTGAATGCTTCTTGTGTAAGAGTGAATAAATTAAATGGCGATATTTTTATTGGAGGAAGGTCAATACCTGGATCATATGGAATAATTCCTGAGAGCAAATTATTAAGAAACGATGGAAAGGGGAATTATACCGATATTACAAGCACCTATGCATTAGATTTGTTGAAACTTGGTATGGTAACTGATGCTCAATGGGTAGATGTAGATGGAGATGGAAAAAATGAGTTGGTAGTTGTTGGTGATTGGATGCCAGTAACTATTTTAAAATACAAAGATGGAAACTTGGAAAAAATAAATGAATTACCAAATTCTTCAGGATGGTGGAACTGTTTAACAATAGCTGACCTAAATGGCGATGGCAAACCTGATTTAATTGCTGGGAATTTTGGCCTAAATTCAAAAATAAAAGCAGATATTAACCATCCTGCAAAGTTATATGTTAGTGACTTTGACAATAACGGACAAACTGAATGTATACCTGTTTACTATAAAACAGATGGTAAGCCCTATCCATTTAATTTACACGATGATATTGTAAAACAGATACCTATTTTGAAAAAGAAGTTTTTACGTTACGATGCATTTGCAGGTAAATCAATTGAAGAGATATTTACAGCTGATGAGTTAAATAAAGCAAGCGTTTTGGAAGTTAAACAAACACAAACGTGTGTTTTTTATAATCAAGGTAAAGGTAACTTTACCATGAAACCTTTGCCTTTTAGAGCACAATTATCACCTGTGTTTGCCATATTAGTTACTGATATGAATAAGGATGGCTTAAAGGACATATTTGTCGGGGGAAATTTTTACGGCGTAAAGCCCGAAATTGGCAGATTTGATGCTAATTATGGAGTAACATTTTTAGCGAATGGTTCTGGCTGGTATAATTATATTAATCCAATTGAAAGCGGCTTATTTATAAAAGGAGAGGTTAGAGATAGCAAAGAAATTAATGTTGGAAAAACAAAGTTCATAATTATTTCACGCAACAACGAAACGCTTCAAATTTTTAATGGAACTAATAAGTAGAACATCTTAATTCAATATTTATAGTATCATTCTCACTTGTTGGTAATTTATTATTTAAATAAATTTCGAATGGTAAAATGGGCATAGTTAAATGTTTGTCATCAAAATAATTTTTTACGGATGAATAAGCTTTAATTCTATCTTTAAATTTTCCACTAAAATTTAAAATATATAGGCTACCGGTATTGGGCATTCTTAAAAAATGAATTTCATTGGTTGATTTGGCTACTTTATCAATTGGAATGCCAATATTTACTTCAATTGAATCATTCGCTTTTGCAATGTATTGAGCCATCAAGGGTTGTGTTTGTTTAAGGTGATTTTTTACCAGATATAATTTTAATTTTTCAAAAGATTTTTTTGCCTCTGTAAATTTATCTTTTGTTAAAACTAATTTTTTCAAAACTATTATATTGGTATCTGTTACCCTTTTTTTTACAATGTTAAATCCATAATATAAGCTAGGTGTCTCCATGTATAATTTGAATTCTTTAATATGTTCAAAGGGTTCTGATTTTTCTTTGAATTTGTTAATAATTGAGCCCAAGATAGTTGTCTTTTCAGAAGTAATAATTTCAGTACTATCAGTAAATTTTTGCGGCACTATAACAAAACCATATTCTATATGAGTGTTTTCATAAAACTTTGAAACTAAAAAATTGTAACCCTGATTTTTTACTTGGTACCTTACTTGTTTATTTGTGATGTTGAACCCATCAGGCATATTATTTGTTATTATTGAAGGTAAGTTTTCTAAATCTTTATTCCATTCAATCCAATATTTCCCATTTGCCAATCTTTGGTAAATATTAAAAAATGTAGCATTAATGGTAAGCTCTTTTTGTTGTGAAACTGGTATAAATGAAATGGCAATAAATATTAAAAAAAAGAAACCTATTATGATTTTTATTCTCATTTGATGGTGGTTTGAAATTTATCAAAAATATCCAAAATTAACGTTTTTATCTTGATTTTAGCATATTTAAAAGTGTTTATTTGTATTAAAAATTAACAAAAAACTTTTGGATGGCATCGTTGAATTTTATATTTTTAATAAAATTTTAAACCAAAAAATTTAATATTTCTTGAAGTTATTATTTCCTTGATTGAATGCTTTTTTTCTTGAAGTTCAATAGCTCGAACTTATAATTTTTCATAATGTATCTATTTTTTTGTAATTCTCAATATTTTAAAAATCTTCTTCCTTTTGGTTTATTTTCAATTGGTTTTTTTGTGCTTTCATCATGCCAACACAAGAATCAAGAAAAGGAGATATTTCAATTATTACCATCCTCAAAAACAAATATTCATTTTAACAATATTTTAAATGATGGAGATTCCCCTGGAATTTTAAATTACCTGTACTTTTATAATGGTGGGGGAGTTGCTATAGGTGATATCAATAACGATGGCTTACCTGATATATATTTTACATCTAACAAAAAAGGTGGAAACAAACTTTACCTTAATAAAGGTAATTACCAGTTTGAAGATATGACCGAAAAGGCGGGTGTAAAAGGAACCGCTGATTGGTGTACCGGGGTTACCATGGCCGATGTAAACAATGATGGATATTTGGATATTTATGTTTGTGCCGTTGCTGGTAAATTAGGTTTAACTGGGCATAACATGCTTTATATCAATAATCATGATGGTACATTTACCGATAAATCAAAAGAGTATGGCTTGGATTTTTCAGGATATTCAACGCAGGCTGCTTTTTTTGATTATAACCACGACGGAAAGCTGGATTGCTTTTTGTTAAATCAATCAAACCATTCGGTTGAAACGTACGGTGACACAAGTTTAAGGCGAAAAGTAAATAAATTGGCGGGTAGTAAGCTCTACCTCAACCAAAATGGATATTTTCATGATGTTACACTAAAGTCGGGGATTTATAGTAGTGCTTTGGGATATGGTTTAGGGTTAGCCATCGGTGATTTGAATAATGATGGATGGGATGATATTTATGTTGGCAATGATTTTCATGAAAATGATTATTATTATATAAATAACCATAACGGAACTTTTACAGAATCAGGCGCTAATCACTTTAAGCATTACAGCCGGTTTAGCATGGGTAATGATATAGCCGATTTTAATAACGATGGGCAATTGGATATCATAACTGCTGATATGTTACCCGGAGAAGAAAATATTTTGAAAACATATGCCGGGGATGAATCTTACGATCAATATAGGCAAAAGATAGTTAATGGTGGATTTCAATACCAATATTCACGCAACGCACTACAAAAGAATCTTGGAAATGGACAGGCATTTAGCGAGGTTGGTTTAATGGATGGTGTAGCTGCAACAGATTGGAGTTGGAGTCCTTTATTCGCTGATTTTGACAACGATGGTATTAAAGATCTTTTTATTGCGAATGGAATAAAAAGGAGACCTACTGATATGGATTATATCAGTTTTATATCTAACTATTCTGTTCAAAAAATGCTAACCGAAGGTCATCAAATTGATAGTTTGGTAGTTGACAAGATACCTACGGGCGAATCGCATAGTTATATTTTTAAAGGTACAAAGAGTGAAAAATTTATTGATAAAAGTATAGCATGGGGAATTAAAGATGCTATGTTATCAAACGGTGCAGCGTATGCCGATTTGAATAATTCGGGTCGTTTAGATTTGGTAACTAACAACATGAACCATGAAGCGTGTATTTACCGGAATGTTTCAACAGGAACTCATTATTTAAGCATAAAATTTGTAGGCCAATCCGACAATAAATTTGGCCTTGGAGCCAAAGCATATATTTTTTGTGGTAAACAAATGCAATATGAACAATTGATGCTTACCAGAGGCTTTCAATCATCAGTTGAACCTAAATTACATTTTGGATTAAGTAACGCTAACTTAATAGACAGTTTATTAATTGTTTGGCCAAACCAAACTTACCAGTTATTAAAACATGTAAAAGGTGATCAGTTGATTTTGGCTGACCAAAAAAATGCAACAGGCCAATTCAATTTTAATAATTATTTTAAACATGAAAATCCCAAATTTGAAAAAATAACAAATCAAATAAAAATAAATTGGAAACACCATGAAAATGATTTTGTTGATTTTAACCAACAACCATTGATACCCCATATGCTTTCAACAGAAGGTCCACGGATAGCAGTAGCTGATGTTAACCATGATGGGTTGGAAGATTTTTTTGTTTGTGGAGGAAAAGGCCAACCCGGAGCATTGTTTTTACAAACCTTAAACGGAGAATTTAAACTTTCAAACCAACCTGCACTTGCTCTTAATCAAAATAGTGAAGGAGTTGATGCAGTTTTTATTGATGTTAACAAGGATGGTTTTCCTGACCTTTATGTAGCGAGCGGAGGGAACCAGATGCCTAATGGGTCTTCTGAACTAGCCGATCATTTGTATATGAATGATGGAAAAGGGAATTTCAACGTTTCTATGTCTATTCCTGCTTTAATGTTTAATAAGGCGGCTATTGCAACCGCAGATGTAAATCATGATGGTTATCCTGATTTATTTGTAGCTACTGCGCCCGATGCTTTTAATTTTAGTAAAACTCCGGAGTCATATTTGCTAATTAACAACAAACATTCCGGTTTTATAAAAGTAAATATTCCGGATGATTTAAAATATTCTGGTATGATCAGATCTGCAGCATTTGCTGATTTGGATGGGGATGGTTGGCCAGATTTAGTAGTTGGAGGCGAATGGATGCCAATAAAAATATATTTGAATAAAAAAGGCACTTTTGTTCTACAAAATAGCACGGAAATAGACAAACTTACTGGCTGGTGGCAAAAAATAGTTTTAAAGGATGTAAATGGAGATGGCAAAATTGATATTATTGCCGGTAATTATGGAGAAAATTCAAAACTTAAGCCTGATGCAGAAAATCCGGTAAAGTTATATTTATCAGATATTGATAAAAATGGTACTATTGATCCAATTTTAACCTATAGCATTAATAAAAATGATTACACTTTTTTAGGTAAAGGTGATATTGAAAAGCAAATTCCAATATTGAAAAAGAAATTTTTGTATTACCATATCTTTGCTGGTAAAAATGTAACTCAAATATTTGGCGATTCATTAGGTACACAAGTTCTTTATGCAAATACATTTAAGTCGGGTATTTTTTTTAACCTAGGAAATGGCGATTTTAAATTTCAACCGTTCCCAAGCAATATGCAAACTGCTCCCTTATTTGGTTTTGAAACTTTTAAACAAGGTGGGAATGGGGTTTTAGCAGGAGGAAATTTCTACGGAGTTTTACCCTACGAAGGAAGATATGATGCTGATTATGGAGATATGCTTCTAATTGATAAGTATAATAAATTTAGGTACAAATCATCAATTTCTTCGGGCTTCCTATTAAATGGAGAAGTAAGGGATATTAAAGCAATTAAAACAGCTAAAGGCATTATTTATGTGGTTGCCATTAATAATGGGAAGCTTGATTTTTTTAAAATTAAATAATAGTATATGAAAAGTTTAAGTGTTTTTATTTTGGTTTTATGGAGTATTAGTTTTTCATATGCTCAGGATAAATGGTTGATAAAAGCTGATAAAATTGACCCTGCAAACTACTATGGAATAACTGTAGCGAATGGAATGATCGGTATTGTTTCATCTCCAGAGCCATTCAAAGTAAAAAATGTGGTTTTAGCCGGAGCATATGACTTATATGGGAGGGGTAGGGTAAGTAATTTTCTAAATAGCTTTAATTTACTTAACATGTATATGGAAATTGATGGTAAACGGATTGAGGCCAAAAATATCACCAATTTTAAGCAAGAGCTTGATATGCAAAAGGCTGTTTTTACAACAACATTTGATTATGGTGATAAAGCAACCATCAAATATTCATACTATTCTTTACGTCAATTACCTTTTACGGTATTAATGGACATTTCTATAATAGCCAAAAAAGCGATAAGTGTAACTGCCGCCAGCATCATGGAAGCACCCGATGCTTTAAAAGATGTTCAAAATTATTATAATGAAATTGATAGGCCTCATGTTACTATAAGTCTCCTTACTTCAACCGCTAAAAGTCCTACCGGGAAGTTACAATTATGCGCTTCAAATACTTTTTTATTTAATGAAGATCATGGATTTGAACCCAGGGTAATACATGAAATGTGGGATAATAATATGCATTTGATGAAGTTTAGTAAGCAGTTAAAGTTAGGACAGACTTACAATTATGCCCTGGCTGGTTCTTCAATAACCTCCGCACATGATGCCGACCCTTTAAACCAGGCTGAGCGGTTAACAGTTTTTGCAAAATTGGAAGGGCGTGACCGATTAATTAAATTTCATACCCAAGCTTGGGAAGATTTATGGAAAAGTGATATTCAAATTGAAGGCGATCCTCAAGCACAGCAAGATGTGCATAGTATGTTATATCATTTGTACTCATTTTCTAGAGAAGGAACAGCCTACTCACCATCTCCAATGGGTTTATCAGGTTTAGGTTATAATGGACATGTTTTTTGGGATTCTGATTTATGGATGTATCCGGCGATGTTGGTATTACATCCTGAAATTGCAAAATCTATCATTGAATATAGGTATCAACGTTTAAACGTTGCTAAACAAAATGCATTTGCCCACGGATATAAAGGTGCGATGTTTCCGTGGGAAAGTGCCGAGACAGGTGTTGAAGAAACCCCGGTATGGGCTTTAAGTGGACCTTTTGAACACCATATTACTGCTTGCGTTGGCTTAGCTGCCTGGAATTATTATTGTGTAACTCAAGATAAAAACTGGTTACTTGAGAAGGGCTGGCCAATTTTATCGGCTACTGCTGATTTTTGGATAAGCAGAGTTGAAAGAAATGGACCTGGTCATTATGATATTAAAGATGTTGTTGCTTCGGATGAATGGGCAGAAAATGTTGATAATGATGCATTTACTAATGCAGCTGCTATTGCTAATTTACAAAGTGCTATTTCAACAGCCAAAATACTTGGTTTTAAAGTAAATGATGATTGGGAAGTTGTGGCGCAAAATATTCCTATATCAAAATTTAATGATGGTGTAATCAAAGAATTTGATAGCTACAAAGGGGAAGGTATTAAACAAGCCGACGTTAACTTATTAGCATATCCACTGAAAAACATAACCGATGAAAATCAAATTAAAAAAGATTTATCTTTTTATGAAACCAGAGTGCCAAATGAGGGTACTCCTGCTATGACACAAGGGATATTTGCTCTTTTATACGCTAGACTTGGAAACGGGGAAAAGGCTTACCATTTTTTCAAAGACGCTTACGAACCCAACTTAAATCCTCCCTTTAGGGTAATTGCAGAAACCAAGGGGGGGACAAACCCTTATTTTGCAACAGGTGCTGGGGGAATTATTCAAAGTTTATTGATGGGTTTTGGTGGGCTTGATATAACCCCTCAAGGTATTAGTCAAGTTAAAAGTAAATTACCAGCTAATTGGAAATCGTTAACAATAACAGGTGTTGGTCCTGATAAAAAGTCATTCACCATTAAATAGTTTATAACGTTTATATTATGAAAACTAAATATATCATTCCAATTTTAGTAATCATTTTTTTTACATCATGTAAAAAAAATGACTATAAAAAAATTCTCCATGATCCACTACTATACAGTCGTACTGTATATGAACTTAATGGAGTTGTAATGGGTAATAATTTTTCGCCTGTTGTGGCTTCCAGAAACTATGCATACGCCAGTATTGCAGGCTATGAGGCCATTGCCGCCGGTTATCCTAAGCAATATCAATCACTTGTTGGTCAGTTAAATGGATTATTAAAAGTTGCCAAACCATATAAAAGTGAAAGTATTGATTTTGAATATGCTTCCTTATTGGCCTTTTGTAAAGTTGGAGAAGCCGTTACCTTTCCGGAAGGTAGTCTTAAACTTTATACGGATAGCTTACATCAAATAGCAGTTACGCATGGAATGCCTGCTGAAATTATAGATAGTACTGAGAATTACGCTAAGGAACTTGCAAAATCAATTATGGCCTGGAGTAAAAAGGATAATTATTTAAAAACAAGAAGCGCTCCTAAATTTGCTATCAATGATTCTGTTGGTAGATGGATACCTACCCCTCCGGCATATTCAGAGGCTGTTGAACCACATTGGGCTGAAATTAGACCAATGGCAATAAAAAATATTAATAATTTTAAAGTTCCTCCTCCACCAGTGTTTAATGTAAAAGATACTGCAAGCAAATATTATAAAGATGTTATTTTTAGCAAAAATGCTATTGATCATTTAAACCCTGAACAAACCCATATGGCAGATTTTTGGGATGATAACCCGGGTAAGTTGAATGTAAGCGGTCATGTTATGTTTATTACTAAAAAGTTTTCACCTCCCGGCCATTGGATGAGTGTAGTTGGTATTGGTGCTCAGCAAACCAAATCTGATTTTAATACCACAGTATGTGCTTATGCAAAAACTTCTATTGCATTGTTTGATGCATTCATTCAATGTTGGACAACTAAATATACTTATAAAACAGTTCGTCCTGAAACGGTTATCAACAAATTTTTTGACCCAAATTGGAGGCCCCACTTACAAACTCCACCATTTCCTGAATATACTTGTGGACATACTACCATATCAGCCGCTGCTGCCGAGGCCTTAACAAGTGTTTTGGGAGAAAACGTAGCATACACAGATACTTCTGAACTAGAATTTGGAATTAAAAGCAGGTCGTTTAAATCATTTAGGGATGCCGCCAAAGAAAATATTTGGGCCAGATTTTATGGAGGTGTTCATTTTCATAATTCATGTGTGGTATCAAACCAGTTTGGTACCATAATTGGCGATTCGATTGTAAAAAAGTTAATTATGAAAAAGAATTAACATTTTTGTATATAATTATTTTATAAAATAATATAAATTT